>JAGDXB010000012.1 GCA_023256215.1 Vulcanisaeta sp.
AGGTTGTATCTTGGGTCTCGATATGCCTTAGCCATTGAGAAGCCCCAAAGCGGCGCGGTTGTGTGCCACTTACCATCCACCTCAGTAACCCGAAACCTACCGCTGGAATCCTCCTTTAAATCAACTGAGTAAAATCCATGGGGTTCCGGGTCGAGCGCGAGCACCGCTCTCGTGCCCACCTTATTAACCTCATCACTACTTATTACCCTAGCCACCGAGGGCGTGCCCGTTATACCAGACAGCGATATGTGCCTGAACGGGTACTCAATGCGCTCCCTGGCGTAAGACGTAATCAACTTGCCCCTATACCATAGGGAGTCGAAAGCCACATCCCTACCAGGTAAGTACTCCTGAATAATGAAGTCCTCGATCGATGCCCTGCCCTGAAATACATTTAACTTAACCCAGATTTTCGCCTCCTCGGGACCATTAACCCTAAGGCTAAGCCTACCGCCAGCACCTCTCCTAGCTCTTATCCACAGTGGACTTCCTAGCATTGAGAATGCCTCATCAATGTCGTCTAGGGCCTTAATAACCACGGTCCTTGGCACCGGCACTCCAGCGCTTGCCACTCTATTGACGATCATTACCTTATCAGGTGCTATGGACTCCGGGTTCGGCAGGTAGGTCCTCACATTAATGGAACTAAACAACTCCCTATTACTCGCCACTACCTTGGCCTCAACGCTTGGGTGTGGATGTAGAAACTCAATACCATGCTTTTTAATTATGTCCAGTAAAGTGTTTAGGAAGGTTGGGTCATCATGGCGTGGCGACCTATACCTGGCATCAACGCTGGCGAAATGTATATAGTATGGATTATAGTCAGTACCCACAAGGTACAACTTCAAACCAACCTGGATCTCCGCGAGTCTCAGGGCGTTGACGAAGTTAACACCACCAATGCCGCCAATGCCCGTGATCAATACTCTAGCACTACGCATTTCCCTCAACCTCAGTGGACATAACGCTCGCTTTTATACTTAACTACATAAAGGTTCCAGGGACCACCGTTTCTATCCACAACGCTTAAGTATAGTAAGGCTTCATCACCCATCATTAGTAATGATGGTGTATCTGTTCCAAGCTCGGTCTCTCTACCAACAAATGGCCTAGATAATTGGGTTGCGTCAATGAGCACGTATCTAAGTGAGTCATTAATGTTGTATGGAGAGTCCATTACAAAGACAACTATGTAGCCCCTATACGGCTTCTGCGAGTAATCATTAGACGCTGACAATAGGTAATACGCATCGCTAACCCTATATACTGAGGCATTATGTAGGCTGTGCCAGGGGCCCGGGGCGCCAGACCCGCTGACCAGGGGTTTAGCCGTTATGAAATTACCACTGATGGAGAACCTAAGTAGGTATAGATTCCTTGGGTATGGCAGTATGTTACTAACTATTAAATTAATCATGGGCCCCCTAACGGATACGTTACAGCCAAGGTCAACCTCGGTCGCATTATCAAAGACTTGCGGCGTAGCAATTATCGCCTCATCCCTAAAACCAGAATCCGGGTTCCTCGAAACAGCCAGCCTAACCCTATTACCCCTCTTCCTATCCACATAAACAAGGTAATACGAGTCGCCAAACCTGAAGGGCGCCGCAGTCAACCCGTCCTCAATAACCGTGCCAACCTCCCTAAACGAAAACCCATCAATTGACCTATAAAAAACAATAGAACAATCATGAGGACTACCACATATTGATGCGTATAAATTAATCGAGCCATCAAAATCCCTATATACAGAACCCCAAACTGCATAATCAGCAACATCAACAAGCACAGGCCTAACCTCAACAATATCACCAAACGGAAACATGGACATAATAACCGAACTAAGAAGTCCAAAATAAAAAACTAACCCTCACTTCTTTAAATCACTATGAGTAATAAATCTGTTTCTCAGGAAGGTCGACCTTATTGGGAAGAGCACATGAGAAAATATTATATAAGTCGGTAACCTAATGTGAGGCGCCTTATTTAAATCAAGAAATCCGTATTTATCTCTCAACTTTAACCCTAACCTCCAACCATCGGTAACGGCCTTATACATTGTACAGTACTGCTTAAGGCCTGCCTTGCATAGTATCCATGACGTAGCCTTGATCCTGCTATAGTATATGGGTACGGTATTATAATGAGGGGTCTTTATGAAGGCGTATGCTATGAATTTAGCCCTAATTGGGTAATACTTAATGAGACCTGTGCTCTTGGTGGTTAACGATGCGTAGTGCACACCGGCCTTAACAGGTACATAATACGTGGCATAGCCAAAATTCCACAATCTAATGCCTAGTAACGCGTCATCTGCGTAGAGAAATGTATCATCAATGAACGGTCTACCATCAAAACCGAGACGTTTAACGGCATTTACCTTCACTACGTAATATGCACCATCTGCATAAGTGACGTTATGAGGTCTATTTGCCGTAGGACAACCTGATAGATCAACCTTACCGCATATGTTTATGGCAGTAAGTATATCATCGGTGGTCCAACCCGCTGAGTATATGGTTTTTTTGTCTGGGTGGTATATCAATCCGCTTGCTGCTGCTGTTTTCTCGTCTCCCTCCATGTGCTCTATTATTTTTCTTAGTGATTCTGGTTCTGCCACTAGGTCGT
>JAGDXB010000027.1 GCA_023256215.1 Vulcanisaeta sp.
CAGGCTAGACTACCGGCCCAGCTTCGAATCCTTCACTCGTGTTTTTAAGCTTTTATGTATTGATTCTCGACAGTATGTAATTGCGTGCCAGCCAGTAGCCCTTGCTTATGGCTTTTCCTATGCTCGGTTGTTCCTTTCTAAACTCCCTAATCACTATGTCCGCCTTTACACTGCTTATCTCCTTCTCGCTCAATACCTTGATGCCCATATCTATGTAGGGTTTAAGGGCTTGGCTAAGATGGTCGTATTCGTACTGAGCCCAGATGGGACAGTACTCCATAGATGGGTGAGTGATAATTCAACTGTTGAGTCTCCCTATGAGGACATAATAAGGATTGTGGATGAGCTCAATAAGAAGTACGTTAAGTAACCAGGTAACCTTACAATACTTAGTTAAAAAGCACGTTATAAAACGACCAGGTTACACCTAGGTTTCACAAAGGCCTTTTACCTCTGAAACCCGCATGCATTCTCCGGGATCAATATGAAGAGTTGGGTAATAATAGGGATAATAATAGGTGTATCTGCCGTGCTTGCATACGTAGCTGTTAGTGCATTAAGTCAATATTACTACTATTATAATAATTACTATAGGTATTATGGTAATGGGTATGTTGGTGCTGGAATGCCGATGATGTGGTGGGGCGAGGGTCCTTTACCTAGTGGGCAGGGCTATTACTCAGGTGTTTACGGATACGGTTTCTCAATAAGTACCTACCCGATCAATGCGTCTCTCACTATGGTGATGACAATACCCAGTTACGCCCATGTGCATCCTCAGAACAATACCATAGTATTTACGAGCAGAGATATTGATTTAACGGTGATCGCCATGATGGACGATGATGCTGAGAGAATGTTCGATGCGACACCTCCACCCTACGTACATGGTGATGTCTTCGTTATTTATGGATTAATAAACCCAACATTGGTTATACCTGCTGGTGCCGTCGTTCATGTTACTTTCATAAATCTTGATGATGATATGTACCACAACTTTGTAATAACCAGGGCACCACCGCCATACCCATACTACGTGATGCCTTACATGGCCATGAGTGGTGGTATGGGTCCGCAGATGATGCTTAACATGGAGTGGTTACCACCGGCTAATTATGGTGCTGGTTACGCCTATGGTTATGAATACACATTCACCATCACCGAACCAGGCACGTACTGGTACCTTTGCACCTATCCAGGTCATGCGGAGAGTGGTATGTATGGTGAAATAATTGTTCGGGGGTGATTGTGATGTGCATGATTCATATGGCTATGGGTTATGACCATGAGGAGAATCTTAGACAGGAAATTAGGGAGCTTAAGTTGAGAGTTGAGAAATTGGAGGTTGGGGTGTTGAGGAGGGTGTTAGTTGGGGGTGAGGGTCATGATCATTAATTTTGTGCTTCAATTAATCGCTGTTGCGCTTAATAGGGTCGTACTTTGCCCATGGTGTGGTATGGGTTGGTGGGGTCCATGGGGTTGGAGTCCGTGGTTTGGCCCATTTGGCTTTATTTGGTGGTTATTTGGTATAGCATTCATGGTATTATTCCTGGTATTGCTCGTATTATTCATAGTATGGTTGTTGAGAAAAATGGGATTTACCACTAAGTAGCATTACTGTGCTTTGTTTAAATCACCCTTACTCTTTAACTTAACTAGGTTCCTACCCTTAACCTTAATTACATCCACCAAACCCTTCTCCTCCAACCTACGTACTATCCTCCAAGCCCTCACCTTACTTAATCCCAGGTCCTTCATTATTTGGTACTGATAAACCTCACCACCAGACTTCATTATGTACTCCATAACCTCCCTCTCAGCCTTAGGTAGCAATTTAAGTACGTCGCTGCCAACAACACTGCTGGTTACGCCACCGCTCCCCATACTACCATCACCAACTTGGGTACCTGGCTTCCTCATTAACATCACCGGCACGATAATCAATGCTATGCCTATCGCAAGTATTGTTATTGGCAGGACCAATGGGTAATACATCATCATACCGCACATCATGCCCATACAGTGGTAGTAAGCCATGTAGCTGATCATTGATAACGCACCCACCAGGAAATACGCTGATAACGCAAGCAGGACAGCACCAATCACGATAAGTGCCATGTATAGGACGCTATATTCACCGCGCACATTAATGATTAGCAATGAGAGCTTAAAAAGCTATGTATATATTAATGAGTAATGATAACCCTACGTGATGTTTACCGAGCAAGGAGAATGATTAGTAATTACTTACCAAGAACACCCCTAATATACTCTAGGCAGTTATCCCGTAAGCTTGGTTTTGACGTTTACCTGAAACTCGAGAACCTGCAACCAATAAGAGCCTTTAAAGTCAGGGGAGGCCTTTACTACGCATTGGTTAAGAAGGATGAGGCCCAGAGAAAGGGGTTGGTTACAGCGTCCACGGGCAATCACGCACAGTCTATCGCCTATGCAGGTAAGACGATTGGTGCTAGAGTCATCATAGTAATGCCTAATGGTGTATCTAGGGTTAAGGTTGAGGCTGTTAGGGATCTTGGTGCTGAGGTTGTTTTTCATGGTAATGTCTTTGATGAGACTTTGGATTACGCAATGAAGTTGGCTGAGAGGGAGGGTATGTTATTTGTTCATAGTATTAACGAGCCATTACTATACCCTGGCGTTGGTACCATGCACCTCGAGGTCCTTGAGGATCTTCCTGACGTGGATGTTGTGATAAACCCAATCGGTGGTGGGTCCGGCGCTTCGAGTGCTGTTATTGTTTATAAGTCCGTTGATCCATCAATAAGGGTGATCGGTGTTCAGGCTGAGGGTGCGCCCAGTGTCTATTTGTCGCTTAAGGAGGGTCGTTTGGTGTCTACGGGTTATGCAAAGACTGTGGCCGAGGGCTTAGCCACTGCTAGGGCCTATGAGTTACCGTTCAGTATTTTGAGGGGTAAGATTGATGATGTGGTTCTCGTGAGCGATGATGAGATGCTTAGGGCCATTAAGGAATTATTGATAAGTGCGGGTCAGGTTGCTGAGCCTGCGGGCGCTGCTGCGCTGGCTGCTGCGATCAAGCTGAGGGAGCAATTAATAGGTAAGAGGGTGGTTATTATGGTGACTGGTGGTAATATAGATCCTGAGTTTTTGAAGAGTATTCTCGAGAGGTATTAGCGTATGAGGAGAATTGTCGTTTTAGGTTTTGTATCGCCACTGCATAGAGATAGAGTATCTGTAATTCAGGGTGTGGATAAGGTGATTAGTAGTGAGGCTGAGTTGAAAGGCCTTGATCTAGGTGATTCGTTTGTTGTAGCCCTCATATTGTCGGGCGGTGTTAGTAGGCTTGTTGGTGAGTTGGCAAGTTCCTATGGGCTTCGTAGGGTACTCCTGGTCTCCCATCCTGAATCTAATAGCTTAGCTTCTGCGCTTGACGCTAGGGCGTTATTGAGCGATTTTGGTGTTGATTCAGGAATATTGCACATTAATAGCCTTGACGAGTTGGGTAGGGCGTTTAGGGTCGCTAGGGCTGTGGCGAGTATTTTAGGTATCAGGGTGGCGTTGCTTGGTGTTGAGACCAAGACTAGCATGGCTAGGTTTTTTGAGGATAGGTTTGAGACTAAGGTTGATATCATCAGCATGGGGGATTTTGAGGAACTTGTGAGTAAGGCTGACGAGAGAGTGGCTAAGGATTTTGTTAATTATTTACAGGGTAAGGTTAGGTTTGAGGTTAATAGTGAGAGACTCCTTGATGTTGGCAGGATATATGCCGCCATGCACGGCCTCTATGGTAGGTATGACGCCCTAGCCATTAACTGCTTCCCATACCTAATTAAACATAGAGTAACGCCCTGTCTAGCCCTGGCTAGGCTTAATGAGGAGGGGTTAATCGCGGCTTGCGAAGCTGATCTTAGGGCTTTATTTTCCATGGTCATCGCCAAGGAGTTAACCGGTTATAGTGGTTGGATTGCAAATACGAATCACGTACAGGGTAATAGGGCCGTATTCTCCCACTGTACAGTAGCCCTTAACATGGTTAGTGATGCGAGAGTCGTTACGCACTTTGAGTCTGGGTTTCATTATGGTCTAACGGGTAAGCTTAGGTTCGGTGAGGTGACAGGTGTTTCTGTTTCTAATGATTTTAGGAGGATGGGCATCTTCAAGGCAAGTGTTGTTGAGTCAGGGTTGTTGAGCAATAGGATGTGCAGGACCCAGGCCATTCTTGATTTGGGTGTTGACTCGTCGGTGATCCTTAGGCTAGCACCGTATAACCACCACGTCATAATACCTGGCGATGTGGTTAAGGAGGTGGAGACCATAGCCGGCGTTCTCGGCATAGAAGTCATTAAGTACACATCGAGTTAGCACTCACCTTTCATGCCTTTCGGGGGTGTGACGCCTCTCTGGCCAAGGTACCTGCCTAGGTACTTTGCCTCACCGATTGTCTTTACTAGAACTACGTGGAGGAATCTCATGCCCGGTCTGAGCACCATGTAGTTACCGCTATTGTTTATGACCTCTATGGTTACATTACCCTCGAAGCCGGCATCAATTATCGTTGGCGGTACACTTAAGCCGTACCTAGCGAGGGTTGAACGTAAGTTGCAGAAGCCGACCACATCCTTTGGGAACTTCACGTACTCCATGGTCGTTAATAAGGCAAAGCTCCTTGGCGGTATTACTATCCTGCCATCCTTAGCCTCAACAATGCTGAATAGGTGCCTAGCACTTTCTAATTCACATGGGTCTATTACCTGCCCATCGAAGGCGTATATGGCATACTCAGTGCCGACCCTAAGATCGAGGCCGTTTTCCCTAACCACATCCTCGCTAAATGGTTCTATCGATAACGAACCCTCCCTAATGAACCTCAGTATTTCATCCCTGGCGAGGACGGCCATTGAGTAAAAAACGATTATTCATCACTTATTTTTGTTACCATGGGATTCACCAAGTATTTTTCCCGTATTACTCATTATAGGCCCATGTATACCTGCTCCCAGGGGTACTTACCCTTATCCTTAATGTCCCTGATCTCATCGAGCTTCTTCATCATAGCCTTAAACTCCTCATGACTTATCTTCCTAAACAGCGGCCTAACATTACTCAATTTCGTACCTGGTCTCGGCGCTTCATAGGCGTCTTTCCACGTTAACCTGCCGAAACCTGCCATGGCCCATAGTTCCTCCATGGACTTCGGCATGACCGGCCACAGGGTTATCGATAGTGCCTTAACTATATGAAGAGCATTGAGCATTACGGCCCCTGCCTCATCCCTATTGCCCTTTATTAATTCCCAGGGTTGTCTCTCGTTTAGGTACTTATTACCAACCCTAGCAATCTCCACCGCCTCAAGAAGAGCATCCCTGAGTTCTATCTTTTCGTAATGCTCCTCAGAAGCCCTGAAATGCCCTAACGCCTCATCCCTATACTTGATATCTATATCTTTCAATGCACCGCTTGGTACTTCTCCGCTAAATCTCGTGTTTATGAAGGAGAGGACTCTATATATGAAGTTACCAATTACGTCATTAAGTATTGAGTTTATTACTTCAAGGGCCTGGTTCCAGGAGAAGCTTGAATCCCTACCCTCGGGCCTTTGGTATATCAATACGAATCTCCAGTAATCCGCAGGCATTAGGGCGAGGGCCTCGTCTATCCAAACACCTATTCTTTGGCTCTTAGAGAATTTCTTACCCTCAAATAGTAGGTATTCCGTTGACGCTGTCGTGTATGGCATTACGTAGGGTTCCCCTGATGCCATTAGCATTGCCGGGAGCAGTATTACGTGGAATGGTATGTTATCCTTACCAACAAAGAAAACAACCCTAGTACCTGGATCAAACCAGAACTTTCTCCACTCATCCTCGTTATTCATATTCCTGAAGTACTCAACTGTGGCCGATATGTAACCAAGCACTGCCTCTAACCATACATAGATTGTCTTACCTTCAGCGCCAGGGAACGGCGCATCTATGCCCCACTTATTATCTCTAGTAATCGCCCTCGGCTTCAGACCCTCCCTAAGCATTCCAAGGCTCATTTGCTTAGCGTTTTCAGGCAGTGCTGTGTTTTCTTCAACATATTTCTTGACCTTATCCTCAAGTTTTGTCAGGTCAAGGTACCAATGCTTTGTCTTAACCCAGGTTGGTTTAGAACCGCATATTGCACACCTTGGGTTTATTAGGAGGCGTGGTTCGAGGAGTCTACCGCAGTTCTCGCACTGGTCGCCCCTGGCGTATTGATATCCACAGTATGGGCATGTACCAATTATGAACCTGTCAGGTAGGTAGATCCTATCCTTTGGGCAGTATGGTACTTCATCCTCCTTTGTGAATACGTAACCATTGTTATAGAGTTTCATGAAGAACTCCTTAACGAACTCCTTATGTACGGGTGACTCTGTCCTTGTGTAATTATCGAAACTTATCTCCCAAAGCTCGAAGAGCCTCTTTATTATTTCATGCATCTTATCTGTCAACTCCTTAGGCTTAATCCCAAGTTGTAGGGCCTCAACCTCAATCGGTGTTCCATGCTCGTCTGACCCAGATACGAAGACTACGTAGTCACCTCTAAGCCTTAGGTATCTCGCAAAAACGTCTGCAGATAGCACGGAACCAATCAGGTTACCTAAGTGGGGGACTGCGTATATGTACGGCCACGCAGAACCTATAACCCATTTTCTCCTGGCATTTCCAGATTGATCACCCAATGACACGGGGAGTGAGGAGAAATTTAAGTTTTAAGGATTTGTTAAGTTGTTATACCTACTCAACCTTGATGTCAAAGCCCTTCTTACTAGTGCTCTTCTTTTTTAACTCAACCGTAAGTACACCATTCCTATAGGTTGCCTTTGACTGTGTTGGGTCAACCTCTGTCGGCAAATCAACCTCCTTATAATACCTCCTATCCGTATCCTTAGCACTAATTATGAGCTTCTTCCCATCCTCAGTAACCCTAATGCTTATCTTATCCTTATCAACACCCGGCATATCCATTATTACCTTGATCGAATCCTCCTCCTCAATAACATCGGTCAGTGGTTCAATATCCTCCTCAATAATTGGCCTCTCACCTCGAGGCCTAACATTACCGAATTCCTTGATTCTAGGCTTACCGTCAGGACCTATCGATATCTCAAAACCATAGTAGTAATACTTGGGCCTAGCCCTACCTCCTTTACCGCCTCTTTCCTCTTCCTCCGGCGATATACCACGCATCATTCTCTCCATTTCTTCCTCCATCTCTCGTTCTAACTCTTCGAAGTACTTCTGAATTCTCTTGAACCAATTATCGATATCCTCAAACCACGACATATCAATAAGCCATAAATCATTAATCCTTAATAAACCTTTATTGCCCTTCTAACTCAATCTCAGGCTTCTCCCCAGCACTCTCCTTCATTCTCTTTATCATCCTCGTTATCTCACCAGCAACCTTATTACGCACAGACTTGCTCGGAATATCCGCCAACTCGGAAACTGCCCTTTTATTATTTTCAAAATCCTCATTAAACCTGTCTGGATAAACCTCGAGTAATCTCCTCGCCAAACTCTTTATGTACCTAGGCCTTACCCGACCCATCGACCCTAACTGAACATATTGATTTTTAAAAATTTAGGTCCCATGCCATCGCCCTTATCATAACTACCCCATGAATCACCTAATTAAGAACCCTCGCCCTTTAGTGATGGAAACCGCTGGTTCGCATATTAAACCTATTACAACGTTTTAGTACCTTCTTTCAGTATTAATTAGGTGAGGCGGCCCGGCACAACATAATACTTTTAATCTATTAATTATCATATCTCAACGTAGGCATATGAATATAAGAATAAACATTGTGGAACCAATATTAAGACCTAGCTATTTCTTAACGGGGTTTTCGGGTATCGGCATGGTTGGTTATTTAGTAGTTCAGCACTTAGCAAATGCGCTTAATTGCCGTAGGATTGGGTTTATAGAAATGCCTAGGGAACCTCCCTTCAGTGCGTACATAATTAGCGATAACCTATTATCAACGCCCGGCGAGATTTATCATTGCCCAGGCCCTGGTTTCACAATATCCATTATTCATTGGGATGGCGATTTCATGACAAGGTACGCCCATGATGTGGTTAGGACATTAGCTCATTGGGTCTATATTAATGGGTTCAGAGAGGCAATACTCTTTGGAGGTCTCGATAATAGATTGAGGGGCGATGATACTTACTCATTCAGGGTTGCCGTAACAAGCGAGTATAGGAGTAGGTATTCGTTGAAGGGTGTTAAGCTTATGGAGTTGAATTATGCCATGGTAGGCCCATTGGCGTTGATTATGAATGAGTTCGAGAGACTTGGTGTACCAGCAATCTCCATACTGCCCTATGCTGAGCCATTCCGTGCCGATCCAAACGCAGCCATAGTTGCTATTCAATTTCTAAAGGAATTGACGGGAATCGAGGTTGATATTAGTAGGTTGAGGGAGCTCGCTGAAATGATTGATAAGGAGCTTAAGGAGATTCAGGAAAGCATGAAAAGAAGGGAGGGCCCACCTCATTACATCTAATTTCAGCATTGAGTTTCACCTATGACTTTAATTACCCAAGGCAGTAACGAGAATAGCTCCTCCCTCGAACCTACACTTAGTACTACTGAATTCTTAACATTGCCTAATTTCATAATTATATTCGTCATGTAGCGTTCATGCCCCTTCCCTGTAATTATTACAATATCAGTAAACCCCCTCTGAATTATCTTATTTAGGTACCTACGTAGTAAATGGTTTGATAATGAACGTAAATAGTTAGGTACAGGCTCAGGATATTCGTGCTGTGATAATGGATAAACCTCGCTTATTTCATACGGCACTGGACCTAGGACAGGGTTATTTATAACCACGTGAACTCTACTTAGCAGGTTCCTTGTTGATAATTCATTGAGGAACCACGAAACAACGGGATCTCTTATGTACGGCCTATCGAGATACTCACCAGGCAGGATTATGGCTATGCACCCATTCGGTGGCTCATAACTATTAAGGAGCCTCTCAACGTGCCTAATGACTTCAGGCCTTTCTAGAGATTCCACTGATGTAACGTGTAATGCCCTTGCACGACCTGAGGCCTCGGGAATAATCTTCAACAATCCCTTTAACCCCTTACTTACTGCCAGCAATGCGGCCTTGGCCCTAGCATCACCGCCAGCCTTCTCCTCAAGATACTCCCAAAGTGTACCCTCCTTAATTCTAGCCTTAATCTCCTGAAGTTCCTCCCATAGCACATATAGATTATGAATAGCGAGTAGCCTTTCGCGTTCCACCTTATTCATGCTCATTAACTCCTTAACAGTATACTTCGTACATACTGGGCAAGTACATGGTATTCTATCGACCTTAAGCTCACTCAGCCTAACAGTTCTATCCCTTAGGATTATTCTATCATCACGTGCATATAAGACGTAGCTAGCCGAATCAAATAAGTCGACCCCCATGGCCACGGCAAATGGCAATATTAACGGATGACCAGCGCCAAAAAGATGTACTGGCTTACCTGGAGGTATTCTTGATTTAACGGTGATTATCATCCTCATAATAGTTGAGAAATCGTACTCCTCAAGCAATGTCGTTGGACTACCTATGGCATAAATATCAAAGTTTAACTCGCCCATTCTTCTTGCCGAGTAATCAAGAATGTCAAGTTTATCACCACCCTGTATTGGACCGACAATAAGCATCCTATGTTCAGGATCCCACATCCTAAGTTTAACAAGGGCTGCCCTGGCCCTCCTTAATGTCTCCTCAACTTCAAGAAACACGATGTCCTTAGGTCTACCCCACTGTGTCGGTATGTCGAGTATAACACCTATGTCGGTGCCTATATCGACTTCATACTTGAGGATCTCGTCTGGCGATACCTCGACCTTGCCGTACATCAATAATTGATACGCACCTGAATCCGTCATTATTGGTCCATCCCAATTAAGGAACTTATGAATACCCACATCCCTTACCAAATCACCATAATGTCTCCTCAATAGATACGCATTAGTTATTATCTGACTAAACCCAACACTTTTTATCTCGCTTAACGGCACAACCTGCTTTATAGGATTTATGACTGGAAATAGAGCAGGTGTTTCAATAATACCTGCCTTTGTCTTTAATCTACCAACTCTTCCCGCTAAATCCTTATCCAATATTTCAAACGCCATTTAATGCCAACCCCGTAGATCAAAAGATACTCTTCTTAATTTTATAGCATTGCATTTTAATTCAATAAATCATGCCCTTCGCTTAGACATAAACTCATCGAACAACTCCTTAACACGCTTAGCCAATGGCCCTGAACCCTCAACCCCGGCAGTCGTTACCTTAACATTACCAACCTGGACCACGTTAGCCTCCTCCACATACTTAACCATACCAGGGAAGTACTTATCTATATATCTCGCAAACTCCCTAAGATCCACGAATTCCTGAACCAGTACCATATCGATAATCGCATGACCCATTATTAAAACCCTCGAAAATCTCTCGTTCTTATTGTTGACAGCGTCCACGAGTATTACATTTAGCGAACTGTCAATACCAACAAGCATTCCCTGATACGTAGTACCTGAACTCGTGGTTACCCTAACCTCTTTATTGACCATGTTAAGTAATTCCACATTAAACCTCCTAGCCGCGTCAGCTAGTAATGACATAATTAATTCGGAACTTACATAAGATAAGCTTTTTTAGTATTTTTCCTTACCGTAAGTCGATGCAATTAAATGGTGATTTTAGAGTCACCGGCGTTAAGGATACGGATTATAAGGGCATAGTTCGGTTGGAGATGGAGGGAAGCTCTGGAATAACTATTGCTCTTGAGTATCCGAGGGATATAATTGGCGTTGATATTAAACAGGGAGATAACGTTAGAGTAAGCATTAATAATGATAAGGATCCTAACTATGCATCGAATTGGGATGTCTATATGAATGGCATTGTTTACTACGTGAGCGAAGGCTTAGTTAAGGTTTCGATAGGTGGCTTAATAATGGACATTAATAATTTCAAAAATGACGTCAAGATCGGCGAGAAGGTCTACGTTGGTTTAAAGTTAATTAAGTAAAACAAAACTTTCAGTAAACCCACTCACTCTATAGTACTTTTGTAATTCCTGAGATCTATGACATATAAACACTGGACTTATTAAATCGTGGAATGAATAATCAACTACCATGGAATGCCCATACTGTGGAAGTTCAAGGATAATTGAGAGGGATGGACAGTATGTATGTATAGATTGCGGTAGTGTTCTTGGTTCTGTATACGTTTACGATACGTATACACAAGCATCACCATTATTAGATAGTGAGGAGGTTGATTTATCGCCCATATGGAAGTCTGTGGAGAAAACGATAAAGAAGAACGTTAATGTAAGGCTCAGCATTTATAGGAGGTTGAGGGCAATAAATGAGCGGTTCAGGATAAGGCGTGAAAGTTACTCGATATACAGGGCGTTTGAGTGCATGGAGTTTATAGCTAGGTCCTTCAATATTGATGATAAGTATGTGGAGGAGGCTAAATCAATATTTCGTAAGATAATTAATACGGATAACTCAGCGACGTATTACCAGGTCGCCGTTGCCGCAATGCTTTATGTAATACTTGCACATAATCTACCTGTAAGCACTAAATTAGTGATAAATGCATGTAGATCAAGGGGTCATAAATTGACCTTTGAATCGATAAGAGATTCCTTAATGGCTATGGGTATTAAGTACAGCGTAAGGGATAGGATACTATCCCACATCAGGGTGGGGCTTGGTAAGTTATTTGGTGATTCGTGGGTTACGATCTACCCCTATGCCGAGGAAGCCCTTGGTAAATTAAGGAAATCAACGATTCAATCCAGAAGTCCATTAACGTTAGCAGCAGCAATAGTTTATTGCGTGGGTAAGAGATATAGCCATAACCTGAAGATCGAGGACGTGGCCAGGGTAATGCAGGTTAGCCCATACACCCTGAGAGGGTACGTCAATAACTTATGTAAGGACATTACTAAGTAAACTGAAGGTAACTCCATAACTTCCTTTTATACCCTGTTGGGAGTTAATGTATTGATAATGATAAAGGCTAAGATCAATATTAATACCCTAAATGATAGTAAAGGGATTCCTAGCGCTGGCATTGCGAGGTTAGTGATAGCTCACCAGGTCATTAACTGCATTAAATGCCCAGTATTAAGTAGGTGCGGCTTTACCAAGTCCCTTTCAATAATGGCGATGGAAGGGTACCTTGATCCAGACGCTATTGAATTCATGAATAGCTGTGCCTCGGTGAGTGTGAGGGACCTGCTTAATATTATGAATAAACAGGACTCCAAGGATTTCGTAAATAAACTTCTCAGCATATCGATAACAAGGAGAAAAATCAATAATGCCTTAAGAATTTGGGCATACAAGGAGGGCTCTGCAATCAGCATAGGTGATCTTTCAATAGTGGTTGACAATACAGCCCTTCCTAATAATGAGGTTAACTTAGCTCTTTCCTTCGATGTTAATGTTGATGGTAATAATTGTTCAGTTACACTTAATAAGATCAAAAACGAATACCTAAATCACCTAACAAACCTAGTGAGTAAGGTTGTACCCAATAACGATTATTCCCTCTCATCTCTGTTGGAGTCGAGGAATAAATTCTTAGGGATGTTCCTTAAAGATGAGAACCTTAGGTCAGCCATAATTCTCGCAGGTTTTGGTTTAGGTGACTTAACACCTTTAATTCTTAATCAGGATATTGAGGACATATTCATAACGCAGGATTCAGTTTACATTAATCATAGCGAATACGGTATTTGCAAGGTAATCAACACCAACCCCCAATTAATTGCGAAGCAGCTCCTTAAACTAGCCAATATCAGCGGTATTAGGATCTCTACAGATAACCCCAGTGGTAAATTCTCAATTAACATCAATGGTAAGAGACTTAGGATAACCATAGATAGGTGGCCCTTGGTTGAGGGTGTTTCGGTACACATCAGGCTCCATAAGAAGCCCTTCACAGTAAGTGACCTGGTTCGAATTGGCACTATAGATCCCATTGATGCGAGCAAGCTTATCCTAGCTCTGCGTAGTGGCTATAACATACTAATAATGGGGCCACCATCCAGCGGAAAGACAACCCTATTAAATGCATTGGATATGACGTTACCACTGAATTTAAGGAGGATATACATAGATGAGACTGACGAATCTCTAGAATTACCTGCACCAAGTGTTAAAGTTAGAGCAATAATTGGTAAGACTGAGGAGGTCCTAAAATCGCTGCATAGAGGTTATGGCGTATTAATAATTGGCGAGTTAAGGGAGCGAGAGCATTTTGAGGCGCTGATTCATGGTGTTAATGCAGGGCTTCAGGTTTTAGGGACAACCCATGCAGATAGTGTGGAGGCTTTAATGGGTAGGTTGAGGGTCTTTTCTTTAAGCGATGTTGTTAACTATAATAGATTCATCATGGTGATAATGAGGAAAGTTGATGCGGTACGTAGAGTTAAGGAAATAATTTATCCACCAGGTTTTGAACCAGGTAAAGGTCAATTGGATCGTATTTCCGACATAATCATGAAGTTGAGGTATGACGATTACGTTAGTTTCGCCTCTCAATTAAGTAATATCTTAAGTAAACTGGGTGATTGAGATGAGTAGTATTAACGAATACCTGATAAATAATGCTAGAGCTAATGTTCAGGAAATCATTGATTCGGCGGAAAAATCCTTAACAATAATGGTTGGTGTAGTGTCCATAGGCCCCATTGCGCTATTTGTACTTTCAACCTTGGCGAATCCCTACCTGTCCCTATCCCTACCAATATTTGTGACGATAACGGTATTCATAGTCCGAAGAATATTCATGAAATTCAGGAGCAGATTAAATAGGGAGTTATTAAGGGCCATGAAGCCTGATAATGACTTTATAGGGGGTATTTTAGGAGGTGAGGGTTCGGTATTGATGAATATGCTTGGTATTGATGATCTACGTAAATGGTTTTATCTGCTAAAGGCTATGAATAATGAACAAGGTGATTTCTTAATTTCATTACTACAAAGAGAATTGCAGGGTGATTTGTCGAGCTCCGAAATAATCCTTGCCAAATACATGCTAGCAATTAGGTACTCGAGTGATAAAATAACCATTAGCGCACTAAAGAGAGGTCTTAGGACCATAATGCTCGGTTATTATATCCTCCTATTTTCAATACCTGCGGTGGCTAAGTCTCTTCAGTTTCTTGGTGTTCATTGGAACGTTATGTTCATATTGATGATACAGACGATAATATCAATTACTCTGTTCTTCTTCTTAAGGATACTTAGGAGGGATTTTGATGTTGATGTGGATATGCGGCTGTTTTTTACGGTAGTTATTTTAAGTATATTAATGGGTTTAATATTACTCAAGTGAGGAGCTTGAACCCTTAGTCTCCTCCTCTCCCTCCTTCTTCTCGCTTTCGCCCTTGCCAGTCTCAACCTTGCTTGCCGCTATTATCTCATCAATCCTTAGAACCATTGTTGCAGCCTCAACAGCAGCCTTCAACGCCTGTAACTTAACCGTCAATGGTTCTATTACATCTAGCGACCACATGTCTGAGACCTTTCCTGTGAAGGCATTTATACCGTACTTCCATCCATCCTCCTTGCTCTCGTGTATGTGCCTAAGCTCTGTCAACACATCAACAGCATCAAGACCGGCATTCTCAGCTAGCGTCTTCGGTATAACCTCCACAGCATTCGCAAAGGCTTCAACGGCGTACTGCTCCCTACCACCAACCTTAGCCGCGAATTGCCTAACGACCTTAGCAACCTCCATCTCAGGGGCACCACCACCAGGTAATACGTATGGCTCCTCAATGACGTCGGACACCACACTAAGTGCATCTGTTAAGTTTCTCTCGGCCTCGTCGACAAGCCTCTCGAAGCCACCCCTAATTAGAATGCTAACGGCCTTTGGATTCTTGCACTGCTCAACAAACACCATCTTCTCATCTCCAACCCTCCTCTCCTCAACAAGGCCTGCGAAGCCCAGGTCTGCCTCTGTCATGTCCTCAATGTTCGTGACGAGCCTACCTCCTGTGGCCCTAACAAGCTTCTCAATGTCGCTTCTCTTAACCCTCCTAACAGCCAGGATGCCGGCCTTGGCTAGGTAGTACTGAGCCATGTCGTCAATACCCTTGGTGGTAAATACTGCATTTACGCCCAACGCCTTAAACTTGTCTACGTAAGACTTTAATATGTTCTCCTCCTCCTCAAGGAATGCCCTTATTTGGTTTGGATCATTGATCCTGATCTCAGCGTCAATCTCCGGCTTCTCAACCTCAAGTGGAGCATCTAGTAGAGCTATCTTGGCATTAACAACCCTCTTAGGCATTGCTGCGTGTACGACCTCCTTATCAACCACTATACCGTAGACAAGTTGAGTATCCTCAAGGGCACCACCGTGCTTCTTGACAATCTGGACATTATCAAGATCAGCAACCCATCTGCCATTTCTATTCTCCGCAACCTGAAGCATAGCCTTAACGGCAAGTTCTGCGAAGTAGTCCTTGACGGTCTCGCTAATCTTACCGTGCATTGCCGTAGCTGCTATCTTCTTTAACGTGCTTACGTCATCCCTCTGGACAGGTACTGCTATCTTTCTCAGGTGCTCGGTGGCGACATCAAGTGCCCTCTTAAAGCCTGAAACCACGACTGTTGGGTGTATGTTCTTATCAAGTAGCTTCTCCGCCTCCTCGAGTAAAGCGCCGGCTAATATTACGGCTGTTGTTGTTCCATCACCAACCTCGTCATCCTGCGTCTTAGCAATC
This sequence comes from Vulcanisaeta sp., assembly GCA_023256215.1. Taxonomy (GTDB): domain Archaea; phylum Thermoproteota; class Thermoprotei; order Thermoproteales; family Thermocladiaceae; genus Vulcanisaeta. The sequence goes on from JAGDXB010000027.1 coordinate 15,801, forward strand.
TCAACAAGTAACTTGCCGATTGGGTGCTGGACATCCATCTCGTCAAGTATTGTGGCTCCATCATTCGTTATTGTTATGTCACCAAGGCTATCAATGAGCATCTTATCCATGCCCTTAGGACCAAGTGTTGACTTCATGACCTCAGCCACAGCCTTAGCAACCATGATGTTTATCCTCATTGCCTCCTTACCAAAGGCCCTTTGTGTGCCCTCCTTAAGCACAAGGACTGGAACACCACCTATCTGTGCTAAGTATGCCTGTGTACCGCTGCTCATCGGCGACTCCGTAAATCACTTCTATAAAAACCTTTCTATACACAACTATAGCAAACAACGACTGATTCGTTTACCACGATAATAAATTATTCAAGTCAAGAATATTTTGCCTCAAAACATCACCAGCATTAACAATGGGCTTCATGAACCTATCGAGATCGTCAATACCAACCCTAGGACATGCGGTATTCACAACGGCGTTCACGGGCAAATTATTAACAACATCGGGGGAAACCTCATCTGCATCAACAATGATGACCTCCTTACCCAAATCCCTCAATTTAATGATTAATGAATTAACCAAATCAAGCCTCTGCTGACCGGGCTTTCTCGATACGATAATGCCAACACGTTTCGCACTAATGAACTCATTAATAGCTTTAACCTTCATAGATAAGTATTTACGGTACACATACTCTATATCCTCAAGAACTCCCCTGAATATGTCGAGTAAGTAAACAGTAATGTGAGGCTTAAGGAACTTAAACGTTAATGGGTAAAAATAGCCAGAGCCAACAAACAATATGGAGTTTGGTATTGGGAATCCAACGAAGCAACCTGTTATGGGGTTAGGAGCGATTTTTAGCTTGAACGAGCTTGCTATGTGATGAGCATAAAACTTGTACGGCAATGCGTAGGTAACCATGATGTTGGGGTTGTCTTTAACGAAGGATTGAATGGAATCCTCCAGCTTATTTAAGAGTTCAGGCTGTGGTTTATAGTAAGCTGGTGAAAATAGTATGTTGGTGCCATCATTAACTCTAATCACTACTATATCGCCGTGATCATGTCTTTCAATCTTTAGATTATTATTAATTATGTGTAGGATATTCGGTGGCAAGGCGTGACCTAGATGAATAATAAAATCATAATTACCTGACAGGGAGAAGTCGCAGCTACCCCAGGTATTCCGTCCACTCAATGATGCGTTGAAACCCTTTTTACCTAAATACCGTACTAGCTCCAACCCAAGTTCCTTAAAGCCAAGGGGAGCCTCAACAAGTATATTACCATTAGGCTTCTCACTAATTATGTTCTCAATTCTCCTAAGTGGCAGTAAGTACGTATCCAATACCTCACTGAGTTCATAATTAGCGCCTGATTCCATGACGTGTTACTTTAGATAACGTATAAATAAACCCTATGTTCTCTAAACGGTCCATTAATCACGATCGACCTCGTAGCATGCCAACCAGGTACCTCAAAATCATGACTAACAACACGAGCACCCCGCCTAAGCTCCCTCTCTAATTTTGGTCTTAATTTTTCATTAATATCACTACCAAGGTATAGAGTTACAACATCAGCTATTGAGTAATTAAAATCAAATAAATCACCCCAAACTATGTATGCCCTACCTTTCAGTTTCAATTTTTCAAAGGCCTCCATACATGATCTAACAAGTGCCGGGTTAATTTCTATACCAATGCCAACCGCATTAAACACAGTAACTGCTAAAGTAATAATACCGCACTCACCAGCACCTGGATCAACAACAACCTCCCCAGGCCTTACATTGGCCAATCTAAGCATTTCCACCGCAACATCGCGTGGTGTTGGTACATAAGGCGCGGTCATAATTCACCGTATTAATACTTACCTTAAGGGAAAAGGATTTAAAAGCAATAGTACAACGCAAATTTCAGTACATAAAGCCATGTTTACAATATCCCAGGTAGGGAGCGAGAGAACAGGCGGTGTGGTAGGTAAACACATATATGGTAATTTATATGGTATCGATCCAAGTATTTTAAGTGATGAGGACTTCCTACGGTCACTCGTTATTAAGGCCGCGGAGTTAGCCAATGTGCATCTTGTTGAGGTTAGGTCGTGGAAGTTCATCGAGGGTGATAAGGAGGGAGTCAGTGTGCTTGCACTTGTTGTGGAGAGCCACATAGCAATACATACATGGCCCGTCTATAGATTTGCAACGGTGGATGTTTATACCTGCGGTGATCAGAGTATGCCGGATAAGGCGTTTAATTATATTGTGAGTGTTCTAAGGCCTCAGAGATATATCGTTAATTACGCAGATAGATCGAGCGATTAATGGATATTTTGAGTTAAAATTAATCAAAATCTCATCATAATCTTTTAATCTTCATGATGTGGGTGCAGGTATACATCTAAGAATTCTAATTGCAGTCTTAACATCATCAGCTGTTACTGTCTTTCTACCAGCATGCCTCGCCAATTCTATACTCTTTGAGGCTATATCAAACGCAATATATTCAAGGATATCTCTCAATGCTTGTATTGCATCTTCACCTACTCTTTCAGCACCAGCTTTATGAAAAATTCTATCTATTGGTGCCAATGGGAGTTCAGGCATTGTCTTGCCTATTTAGGGCTAATATTTAAGATTTTTTCCTCTTTTTACACGCAAGAAATTACGGGTTAATTATAAACCTATATCCTCTAATTTATAGGTTATGGTTGAGAATTTTATTTTATATAAATAAAAGATTTTACCGCAATTGTTACAGCGGCATACAGCAACAAAGTTCTCACTACCTTTTTTGCTAAGGAATTGCACCATTGTCCAATTATTTAAGCCGCAGTATGGGCATGTGATTGTCATTCATCCATCACCGAAAAAATCCGTGATATTACGCCTATTATTTACATTATCTCCCCTACTATTTGCATTATTTGAATCCTTATCCTCATTGGCGACGTTCTTTAATGCCTCATCTATCGTCATCACGGCATTGCCCAAATCCTCGCCATACTTTGTTGTTAATACTTTCCTGACAATACTCACAAGGCCCTCATTAATATTATTAACCTTCCTAGTCCATTGACCCAGGTTATTTAACGCATCTATGGGCGTGCCAAAGGCCCTTAAAAGAGCCTCAGCCCTTTTCGGTCCTATACCGGGTAGGGATGAGAGAAATTGTATTTGAGCATCCCTTATAGTCTCACCCTTCCTAATGGGTATCGCCCTTATCCCCTTCCTACCGACCTTCTCTGATAATGATTTTATTACGTATGCTGTACCCTCCTCATCAGGGGTATAGAGTAGGTTCAATCCTAGTTCAATCAATGTACTTAACGCACCAAGTACCGAATGCTTATGAACCTCCCTCCTACCTAAAGCCCTCCATAAATCACCCTCAATTATTAAGTATGCCTTATCAAAGGCACGTACTAATTCTCGACCTTGATCAAATAAACGACCATCAACGATCGATGATATGAAGTCCATAGCCCTCTTACGCTCAACGCCAATATTGCCCGGTAATACATAGTCGCCAATGTCTAATTTACGAGGAATAACACTGCACCCAAGCCTCTTAAGCCACTTAATGACCTCTTCCGCAGTCTCATACTCCCGAGAATCAACTATTACGGCGCACTCCACAGACTGTTCACTACCATCTACAACTAAAAACTGATTAATTTACCTATTCCGCATTATCCCTGTTCCGTACGGATCTCCTCACCAACAACTAAGTATATGCCTAATAACGTTATTACTATACCGACGATGGTTAGTGGTTGGGGGATTTGGTGAAATATAATAAATGCCAATAACGAAGCACCTATGGGTTCACCTAACGTTGATGTGGTCACGGTTATAGCCCTTGAATACCTAAGGGAGTAATTCAGCAATGTGTGCCCAAGAAGCATGGGACCAAGCACAATCATTACAATATAAAACCAGGTATATGGCGGATACGGCCAAAACCTAGTACGTAGTATTAAACCCGTTGCCAAGGTCACGAGGGCCGAGGTTGCATAAACAGGCACTGTGTACATGGCAAGAGAGGCCTTAACTCTAACGGCTCTTCCTATCATGAAATACACAGCGCCCGATACCGCACCCACCAAGGCCAGTAAATCCCCTATTAATGCCCTGAGGCTTACATAAAACTCTGGGACTGTAATAAGTACTACGCCAAGAAACGCCATTAATGTACCAACAATAGCCTGCCTGCCGACCCTCTCCCTTATTAACCTACCCATTACTAACGTGAATATTGGGTATGTCGAGACCAACGTCGTGCTTGCGGCCACGGTAGTTAAGTACAGACTCTCTATCCAGGTCATGAAGTGCGTGGCCAATGCCGTACCACTTATTATCATAAGTATCACGTCGTTTCTCGCTGGTACATACGTATTATTCCTCCTCTCTATCATTAACAATGGCAATAACACTATTGCGGCTATGGCAGTTCTCCAAAAGGCCACGGCTATTGGTTGGGCGCCAGACAGTAGTATTAATATGGAGGCCCAGGATATTGCAAATACCGCAACCGCAAGTGCCATGTAATGCCTAACCACCATTATGTGCACCTCCTCATTGATGCATATAATAATCTCTATATAAAAATAAGTTAATTGATCCTTTACGCGTTGTGATGAGCATGAAGTTTATAAATTAGTTATGCGTTTTATATGAAAACGTGGTCAAGGTACCAATAAGACTCGTTAGTTGGGACGAAATAAGTGAGTGGGCTAGGATATTATCCATGAAGATTAAGGATTCGGGGTGGTTACCCGACATTGTTGTTGCAGTGGCAAGGGGTGGTTATGCACCTGCGAGATTGATCTGCGATTACTTAGGCATAGCGGACCTGATAAGTGTTCAAGTCGTTCATTGGCCATCCACGGCGCAGGTCGCCGAGAGAGCCTACATTAAGTACCCATTATCTGTCGAGTTGAGTGGTAAAAAGGTCCTTGTTGTTGATGATATTGTTGATACGGGTGACTCAATACAACTGGCTAAGGAGCATATAGAGCGTAATAATAAGAATGTTGAGGTTAGGACGGCAGCCCTTCAGTGGATATCTACGGTTGCTAAGTTCAAACCGGACTATTGGGCTATCGAGGTTAAGGATTGGACCTGGTTTGTTTATCCATGGAACATCACCGAGGACATGACCAACTTCATAAGGAGGGTCTTAAATGAGGAGTCTAAGGGTGGTAAGAGGGAGTGGACATTGAATGAGATTATTAGTAGGATGGTTGAGTGGTATGGCGATGAGGTGCTTAAGGTTAAGGTTACATACATAGACCTTGCCCTTAGGAATCTTGAGAAACAGAATGTAATAATCAGGGCTTATAAGGACGGTGTTGAGCACATATTACTAAAAACCAACTGAGTGAGAGAGTAATCAATTTTAAAGGTCGCAATCAATCTTTCTACGATAATAATGCAGGAACCCACAATTAGCATCTCCGTAATTGGCCGATTAGGAAGACTTAGGATATACCTCTACCTAATAGTGTTGTTGCTTTATTTAGCTGCGTACTTTCTTGGCTATGCTGTAAAACCAAGCCAACAATTTGCATCCCAAGTTAATCAATTAATTAATCAGGAGCAGTCAGAACTGAATAAGTTATCATCCATATCACAATTTGCTGCATTTTCATACAAATTAACAGGTCTAATGGCATCGTTAGGGCCATCGTTAATACCATTATTTGGAATTTGGAACACAGCGGAGAACTGGGTATATTCAGGTATAGCCACCAATGCAGTACCAAGTGGTATTGCTATGTCGATAATGGCACAGACAATAATATTATCACTTATCCTAGCCATACCATCAGCCGACGGCTTACTCATGTCATTATTACTAATAAATATGGGTAGGGATAGAGTATTCAAAGACCTAGTCATTCTATCGCTGCGTTGGTACGTAATATCGGCTATACTTAGCATAGTAATGTTGATATTGTTTGCGGCGACGCCCTAAACCAAGGTCTTTGGCTCAACACGCCTATACTCAAGCCCATAAAGCTTCAGGTAATGATAGGCTGCCGAGGATATGGACGGAGCAACCAAGATACCCCTAACAGGCCTACCCTCCTTCTGGCTCATGTGCTCAACATAACGCTTAAGCTGATTAACAGCCTCAGGACCTGCCTGAGAGCGCTTACACTCAATAACCACCAGGTTACCCTTTGAATCCCTACCTAGTATATCAATATCACCAACAATAGTGTGGTACTCCCTAGCAATTACCTGTAGCCCATCCTCAACAATGCCAGGATTATTCACAATGGCATTAACCATATCCTCCTCAGTACCAAAGACCCTGTAATTCAACGTGACACCAAGCCTCATAGCACCAACGAACCTAATCACAGGCACCTCCACAACAACCACCTCCCTGGGACTAACCCTAACACTCCTCAGCGTCAACACACCTAAATTAATTGATGCATAAAGTGTTGACGGCGGTGGATTCCACAATCTAGGTTCCCTCTTAGACGATTCGTGCACCATAAACGTACCATCCGGCTTGGAGATAACGAGTCTAGGCATCAACTCTTCGAGTTGCGATTTCGCCCTGCCCTCATAAGAGGCTACCATATCGCCATAAATAAGAAGTACGTGAGACGTTTTCCTTAGATTTATGAGCCTAAGCGCCTCCATTGGCGGTGGATCTATTAAATACTCAAAGTCACCTACCTCACTGTTGATAAAGCTGGTTATGTCCATTAAAAGAGGATTCTAGTTGGGTAATAAGAATATTCCTTTTATGAATACTTTACGAATTCAACATCGCTTTCACTAATCAATTCTAAGTCAAAGCCAAGACCATAAAGTACCTTTGCCATACTTAAGGTGCTAAGTCTTAACGGATTTACAACAAAATTTATGACATCATCTTCAACCCATGCATCAAAAGGTCTTAGAATACTTATGGCCTCATTTAAATCACCAACCTTAATTAACCTGAACCTGTAATGCCGAGCATATACTGTACAACCAATATCAAGAATTTCATTGACTAGATAATCATCACGACTAGTATTTACTAATGCGCCATCCTCACTAATACTCATTATCCGTACATCGCTTTTACCAATAATATCGTCTAAACACTTCTCCCATTTGATTATGTATAACAAGTCTGTCATCTCATCAGCCTTAAAATCATCTCCTTAACCCTTAAGATATCTCCTTCCTCAATATTAATTAAATCTAATGCGTTTGAGAGTACTCTGTTAAGATCCTCCTTATTTATTGAGTTCCCGATCTCCTCGAGTTCCGTTATTAAATAATTAACAACAGCCCTGGCGGCAAGACCCCTAATACTATTACGTACTTCCTTTAACTCCCTTAGTAATTCGTCATAGTTGTTCATTACGCTCAGAAAAACACTGATTTTTAATACCTTTTTATTATCGTCTAGCAATTACTGCCTTTTATCGATGGGTACGTAAGGCACATCATGAGGACCGACATAGCACGCCCTAGGCCTAAATAGCCTATGCTGATCTAAGTACTCAATGGCGTGGGCCGCCCACCCGACGACCCTGGACATCGCGAAGATTGGCGTGTAGTACTCATAGGGTATGCCTATTAGGTACATGGCTATTCCACTCCAAAAGTCAATGTTTGGATATAGCTTCTTAGGGGCTAGCTTCTCGAGGACTACCTTCTCCACCTCCTCGGCAATATTGTACCAAGTCATGTTACCCTTAGCCTCACTTAATTGCCTCACCAACTCCTTGTATATCCTGGCCCTTGGGTCGTAGGCCTTATACACCCTATGACCGACACCCATTAATCTCTTGCCCTCGCTAAGTAATTTCTCTACATATGGCCTAGCATTCTCCGGCTTGCCAATCTCTAGGTACTGCTTCATGGCCGCCTCATTGGCTCCACCGTGCAATGGACCCTTTAATGTGGCAATGCCTGCGGCTATTGCCGAGTATAAATCAGTCCATGTGGATATGGCAACGAGGGTTGCGAAGGTTGATGCCGGGACCTCATGATCTATGTGAAGAACAAGGTATAAATCAATAGCCTTTGTGGATGTCTCATCCGGTTCCTTGCCAAACATCATGTACAGGAAGTTGGCTGCGTGGCTCAGGTCCATCCTTGGTTTAACCAGGTCAAGGCCCCTACTAGCCCTATAATGCGCTGCTATCATTATTGGCAATGCTGATGTTAACTTAATGGCTCTCTTCAAATTAGCCTCCTTACTATAATCACTCGGGTTCTCATCAAATGCACCCAAAGCTGCC
>JAGDXB010000011.1 GCA_023256215.1 Vulcanisaeta sp.
CTCTTTGACTCTATCAGCAGCATTAGGTGGTAATACATCGAGTATATCCCTTGCAAGTCTCACAGCCTCCCTATAATCAATCTTAAGGAGCTCATCAAGGGCCACCTTAAACCCCTCAATGGGCCCATGCATTCTCACGTGTTCACCCAACGATCTTAAATCTCCATGTACATTTCTAACATGCTCATAGAAGGTTGCGGTCAATAATAACGAGAGTGCCGCTTGGGCTAGGATTAACTCATCATCAGTGGGGCTCTGCATCCCATAAAGCCTATACATGATGTCGCGTATCCTGCCCACAATATCCCTGTTATTGAGTGCATTAACAAAATCGTCTATTTTTTGTCGGATTCTATCAAGCTCCTCCCTTACCTCCTGCTCCTGAATAAGGTAATTCACGGCGTGCCTAATTATGCTGGCCAGCATGGGTACATCGACGCTAAACCACTCCGTTGATACAACAGGCCTCTGCTGCCTACTTCCTAATTGGTTATTTATGAAGTTGAGCAGTGACTGCATCTTCACATAGCTTGGCACAATTATCCTTATATCGAATTTAGAATTATTGATTAATTGAATCAACTCATTGGTCGGTACATTAGGATACTTCTGTGGGTAATATAGTGCAATCGCTAGATCAACCAATCCCTGTTCAATTCTCTCTTTAGCGTCATCCTCAGCATCGCTCTTATCATATGATGCTTCTATCCCAACTATGAGCCCATTGTAGAAGCACCTTATGTCAGGCCTCTTGCGTTTTTCAACACGTTCAGATCTACAATCAAGCCCTAAGTTATTTAACACGTCAGATAGCCTAACATTGACCTCCTCCTCATGAACAAAACTACTGCCCACTCCTCCTCACCTTTACTTCCCCGTTTTCTAACACCCACTCTATTTCGTCTCCATCGCCTATGCCCAGTACTGCCCTTACCTCCTTCGGTATTGTTGTCCTCCCGTTATGCCAAACCCTAGACCTAGCCAGCACAGGCACTGCGCTAGCAAAACCGCTAGCCAATTTAATAAGGGTTATGTTTAAGCCGTATACATAGACACCACACCAAAACTAAACCATCAACCAAACCCACCACACCCATCATTGCAATACGTCGACGGTGGTTATGGTGTGGTATCACGGTATTTTGTCCGTGATGATGCATGGTAGTGTTAGTTTTGATTATGCCCCTTCTAGGCACTTACACCTTACGTGGCCAACCCTCTCGGCGCTGTAGTATATGAGCAATACCTTCGATGGGTCCTCAGCATTTATCAACTTCACAGACACACCATCCCTATTCTAGTACCCAACCACGATAACCCTACCATTATCATAGAGGTAATACTTCTCGACATTACCAAGAACATTCTTCGTTATCTCGGCTCCGTTCCTAACGACAGCTTCAATTGTGTAGCCCTCAATACTCACGGGCCTAAACACATCGAGGTAATAAATAAACCAAGGCATCAGATATGAAGACAAAAACCAGGTTAATAAGAAGTGCCCTAAATGCACTAGGTTTTACAAGGGCTATAGGTTCAATAGATTTAAGATTTAATACCCTACTTAGTGATTAGTGCGTTTATGAGTTTCCTAACGGCTTCGTCGTTCAATGTCCCATGTAGTTTCCTTAACTCGTAGGCTTTTATTATTATTAGTTTGTCCTTGATCTCGTGGAATGCGCCCCTCACAGCCTCATTTACGAGTTTAGTCACGGAATCCTCATCCCTAGCCACCACGTAGATTAACAATGAGCCGTACCTATCATATGCATGCTTGAGCGATGCTAGGTCCTTAAACACGTCACCACCAACGTGAACCTCGACTACGGCAAAGGGTACAACCTTAGGATCCTTGAAAAATGCTGCATCAACCCTAAAGTTGTCAATTTGATACTCAGTCTCAACCTTAAAGCCAAGCCACTCACCAACGTCTCTAACAACGCTAACCAGTTCATCATGGTTAAAACTACCCTCAGTCACCACCCTAATTGCTTCACCACCTCTTAACTTTCCCTCGATAAGCTCGCCCACACCACTCGGCAATGGTTTCCTTGAGTAGTATACCGAGTAGAGCCTAAGCTCACTTGAATCTTTAATCTTCCTGCCGAGTAACTTAGATAATTCATCCCTCACCTCTGTGAATTTTACCGTTCCGTTTACAATAACCTTGACGTTTATTATCCAGGGATAGAGGATCTTACCTTCCCTAACCTCATCAGGCCATAGCGGGTTATTTGATCTCCTCCATTCACCAACAGTCTCTAGGACCGCCACAAAGGATCCGCATAATTCTTTACAATCCCTCTTTATTATGTAAACTACGAGCCTATCGCCATGTTTAATGAGATTTCTGACCTTGCTTGATCTTTCAGGTAATCCATAAACGCCCTTCTCAATTATATGTTTGTAATTGTCCTCACTCATCATTATAAGCCAGTACTTGGCCATAGGATTGGCACATTGATATTTGTTTAGGCCTGATTATTAAATTATCGCTAATTTATGCTTTATTGTGTTTTGATTAGTATTAATG
>JAGDXB010000125.1:0-8931 GCA_023256215.1 Vulcanisaeta sp.
GGTCTCGGCTTGCCATAGAGGTGAACACCAACAACATGCGGTGGTAGTACAGCTATTGGCTGACCAAGTAATGCAGCCTCGGCCTCAACACCACCAACTCCCCAGCCGACAACACCAAGTCCATTAATCATTGTTGTGTGGGAGTCCATGCCGACTACAGTATCGAAGTACGCAAGCCTCTCATTAGGCCCAAGGTCCTCGGTCATCACAACCCTCGCAATATGCTCAAGGTGCACCTGGTGAATAATGCCAGTGCCTGGTGGGAATACCCTGAAGTTCCTGAAGGCGTTCTGAGCCCACTTCAGGAATTCGTACCTTTCAGCATTTCTCTGAACCTCAAGCCTAATGTTTAACTTAAGGGCATCAGGTCTACCCCAATAATCGGCCTGGACGCTATGATCAATTATTAGGTCAGTGGGTACCTGAGGATTAATAACCTTAGGATCTATACCGTATTTAGACACGATCTCCCTCATCACTGCCAAGTCGACCAATGCAGGTACGCCCGTGTAATCTTGCATTAACACCCTAGCTACCTTAATGGGAACTTCCTTCGTACCTGGGTTCTTGGGGTTCCAATGAAGTATGTTCTCGATGTCTTCCTCGGTAATGGCTTGACCATCAAAGTTCCTAAGCATATTCTCAATAAACACCTTTATTGTGTATGGAAATCTCGCAATATCAAAGCCCTCTTTCTCGAGAGCCTTTAGCGAGTAGTAATGCACCTTAATGCCTCCTATGTTCATCGTACTTAGGGTATTCCATAGGTTAGGTAGATTCCTAGACACGAGAGAGAAAAATCATTAAATGGTTTTTAATTGTTTGCCCTAATTCAATGCAATTACTTGGCGAATTGGTTATAGCCTGAGGCATTCGCATTATAATACGTTAAATCCCAGGTTGGTGGCGCACTTAGTTCGAAGGGTATCATGTAACTTGCTGGAAGGGTTCGTGTTGTACCGTTTAGGAACGTTACCTCTATATCGAACATGGTGCCATTAAATATGTAGTCATATATTGGGTATTTTGTATATGCATACTGGAATTCTAATTGGGTATAGGTTCCGTAGAATGGCGTTCCACTATATGGTATTTCATGTATCCATAATTGGCTTGTATTATAGTCATAGATCTCAAATATTATTTCCTTAGCGCTCATGTTGTAGTAAATCATTAGCTTCAATAATGTATTGTTTGGTGTCGGTACGCCAGGTAATACTGCAGGATTCATAGTAGTCTCGTTGAAGTAGTAGTGGGCTATGCAATTCTTGCCGGGGACGTACCAGGGAGCTATCGTGCCGTTAGGATCTAAGTCAACTCCGATTTGGAAGAATCCTACGCATGAGGATCTAGTCGTTCCGTAGTAATTCATGGCATTTATCTGGAAGCTCAATATACCGACCTGTGGCGTATTCCAGTATCTAAGCAATACGAGCGCTGTTAGGTTGTAAAATGGTGGTAATAATGTAACAAGCAACCCAGACCCCTGCCCATAACCCTCCATATTATTATACTTCTGTAGATATATTGGTATTTCGAGACTCGTTACGATTATGTTAGTGTAGTATACAGTACCCTTCGTAGTTATTATTGCTGCTGTGTAGTAATTCCCAGCATTGGGGACTGAGACCTCAAATGGCGGTTTATCGGTCTGGTCCACAAACACCTGCATGACCCAACCTGCGGTCTTATTGTACGGGGTACTTGCATTGTAGACGTTGACCATTATGAATACCCAGCCCGGCGGATATAATGCATTTGAAAGGTTTGATAACGACACCACTGGCTCTAGATCAGTAAGGTTCGGACCAGCCCATACGTAACCATCAGCAACACCAACAATAGCCACTGGTTGATAATTACTATTTACGAGTCCAAAGAAACCACTACCACCTGATCCGTAGTAAATCGCAACCTGGAACGATAAGAACTGATCACCCCTAACGATAAGGCTTGGATTAACAATGTCAATTTGTGGAATACCGCCCTGTGCTGATGACATTAATGATGGCTCACCCCAGTAATTAGGTGATGTAACTATTGATGGAGCAGATCCACTAATGACTTCCCACCCATAGTAACTTAGTGGTTCACTAACGTACTCAAAGTTCGATACATAGGCAAATGCACCGATCATGGATGCAGCAGGCGCCAGTCTTGGTACTGGTTCATGATAACGTGCATTAACTTTACTCATAAAGAATGCATGTGAAATGGTGAGCGTAATTATGACTAGCATTATTGTAGCTATGATTGAAACCTTTTTCATTGCACTCCGTTTATATTTTGTCATGAAATAAATTACTTATGAATATATTATTTAAATTTTACTTTGCTACTTTATTCGCCAATCATCGATTTCTCCTCCGCCACAACCTCCTCCTCTGAATCGGCGTGTATTCTCCTCATCTGTACTCCGTCTGGCGTTAATAATACCATCTTTAATGATGCTCCATCCTCTCCAAACCTAGTGAGGTATCTAATCAATACTTTGTTCGCCACTACTATACCCACGTGTTGAGTCTTACCGTTTAATGATATGCTTTGATGATAATGCCATATCTCCTTCTTAGTGACTATGTTGAATTGCTTAACTATAGAGTCCTTATAATCATCGAGTACTAGGTTATAAATACCAAGAACCCTCCAAATCCTTTTAGTTGGATTTATTTCACCGTAAATAACAACCACAGGTCTTTCTGTCTTTTTATCCTTAACCCTCGACTGATAAATAGCTGTTATGACAGGTTTTGAGTCAAGCATTAGTATGTCTTTAATGGATTGTCTATACCTAATTACGGCAGCCATGAATGGCATCAATAACCTAAACCTAAACTCAACACCGTTCGGTATCTTCACACTGTCGAAATTACAGTTATAGCAATGGACCCTAACAATGGCTGGTGAGGGTTCTACTATTCTCCTTATGAAATCCTGACCTTCTTCAATCAATTCATTATTCTTCTTCGATTCGTTATCAACATCCATCATTATTCTATTACCACTTAGAATTTATTAAATTTATGGTTCATAGCAATATTATTGTTCTATGGAAAATGTGCAGATTATGCATCTTACAAACAGCTTTTAATAACGCCCTTAATAAATAATAGTGTATGATCGCAATCGAGAACAAATTAAGGAATTACATAACATATGCACAATTAATACTGTGGCCAAGAATATCCGTAAGCATAAAGGACCACATTTATTATTTGGTAATGATGAATGCGTCAAATAGAGGTGAAGGAAGGACTGCCAGGTGCTCTGGTATTAATATTGCAAGACGTTCCTTACTGTGACGTTGTTGCTAATGAATAGACAACGACTTCCTTATTACCCCTAAGGATAACCTGCCTCTTTATTAAACCCCTCCTCATTAATATACTAATTGCATTTCTAACAGTTCTGCTAGGCAGCATTGTTTTTTCCGCAATCTCCTTCTGCGTTAATTGACCCTCATACTCCAATATTTTGAGTATGAATTTAGCACTTGGCGGTAAATCCATATTCGCCATAAGGCTTATCTTCTTCTCATAACGGCCAACCGTACTCGAGACACCACCAACCCTAACAAGCTTAAGAGGCTTTCCAGCGCTTATCCTGACCTCATTACCAACATAGGTCCTGACGCTACCGTCGATTATAGCTTCAACCCTAGACTTGGAAATTATATCCCTTATCTCAATTACTGAACTATCAGAGACTATTATGGGCACGCGGGCTAGGTTCGTACTATTAACAGGAACCACCTCGAAGACCTTAGCTCCAGAATGTATTAATGGTCCACCAGCAGACATGGCGTATGCAGTTGAACCAGTTGGTGTTGATATTATTAAGCCGTCAGCAACATCATGCCATAGGTACTCACCATTTATGAAGAGACTGTACTCAATCGTTATGGCACTCCTTGCTGGGAATATGGCTACCTCATTTACGGCATTTGGTAGCTTCTTACCCTTAATATCGACGGTTAACCTCAGTATGTCTTCAATTTCATAATCACCAGACATTATGGCCTGCAAGGCCTTATCTAGGTTCGTAATATCTATTGAATTTAGGAAACCGATACCAAAGCCTATGGTTAGGACAGGACCATCCCATGAGTTTAATTTGTGTATGTTCATTATGATAAACCTATCAGTGCCTGCTATACCAATAATATCATAATTACTAAGGTCCTCATTAAGCTCTGTGGATACCTTAAAGGATGATGAATAACTACCAATGGATTTCTTAATCTCATTAACTATGCTGGACATCGATATTATTAAACCCTTCATTACTAAGTGTTAGGTATTAACGTGTGCTAATTAACTTTTACCTAATCTACCATAAATTGGCATTTATGCCATAACTTTAAAAATACGGTTCTTTAACGATAATGCGTGCTATCATCAACGTTAATAGGTGTTTTAGGACTAATATCAATAGCGGTGGGTTGGATTTTAGCATTGGGTGATGTACCTCCGCTTAGATTAACAATACCATACCTAATAGGTAGTGCGTTATTAACAATATACTCAGTGCTTGGTTGGAATATAATATTCATGATACTTAATGGAGCAGCAACAATACTATCGGCAATAAACTTAGTAAGGAGGATTAGGAAATTCAATCCCAGCACCAAAAACCATGGACAATAACAATAACTCTAGCAATAAATCGCCCTTAGCCATATATATTTCATTACTATCCTTCATAAACCAGCCCACACTGGAATCAATAATCAACGTATTCCTCACAGTGCCCCTACCTAGTACAGCCTTAATTCCTTGTTTATGCTCGTTAGCAATAAATGCAGTGAGCGTGTAGATGCTACCTGGCAATACCTGGTCATTAATAATTATCTCAGTACCACCAGTAACACCATTAATACTTATTCTCTTGAACCCCAACAATGCCATAGCATCCCTTATTGAAGCAGCGGATTCTGCCTTACGTAATAAATCAATACTAACCCGCAGAACACCCCTTGCTATACTCTTGTCAATAAATATGGAATTTGTAAGGGGTATTAATGATAGTACTATAGAGCCCTTCGCATTACAGGATACGTTAGCATCAACAATTATAATGCTGCGAGGTGGTATGTCGCAACTATTAACCCTAGCAAATGTCTCTCCTAACTCCTTAATTAATTCTATTAACCATGGTGGTGGATCCCCAATTATGTATATCAGGGTCATTCACCTAAAAATCCCTTTTCCATCTCCTCTATATCCTTAAGGATATCGTTAACAGCTTCTTTAATGACATCAAGTGGAGGTCTGCCCTTGGTCCTTATTCTAAATCTAACATTTTGCGTTAATGGGTGGTCAACATCGTACATGGCATACTCAACGTCAGGTCTCTTAAGTAAGTACTCAATTAATGGTGCAAATAATGTATAGGTTTCTCCCTGGATAATAGCCTCTAGGTAATTATCCTCAGCCTTGACAATACTTATTTTAATCACAAAACCTGCAGTATGCCTTTAAGAAATAAAAACTTTAACCCCGATAATCTACTAAGTAATACATAGATGCCTTTATTTAGGGACTTTAGGTGTAGTATTGAGTGATGACAACCCCCGTAGCCTATAAATGACGAATTCACGTACCGGCTGATAAAATAGTAGGTATTAGGATTTTGTCAGTCGTTGGCGAAGTAATCACCGATCATGAAAGGGCGCGTTCATCACCTACATCATTAGTTTTTACTCGCTGGGTGGTCCTCCACGTAATCTACCCTTTCTCCTCGTATCTCTGGCTCTGTTTATTTCTCTATCTATTCTCTTTATTAGGGTTTCAAATGCGTACCTTACTGCATTTACTGGGTCCCAATCAATCTCATTCACAGTGTATGTGGTTGCATTATCCTTAAGCATCACATGGACGGAATACTTACTCCTCTTTTCCTCACTGCCCCTTTCGTACTTCTTAATATTGATTTTAAGGTCTATGATATTAGTCATCCTACCAATCTTAGCAACATAATTACTGACAACCTTCTCAATCAAAGCCTTAGTACTATCATCGACATCAATAAGCTTAGCCTCTATGGGGATTTCCTCGAAGGGCTTTATTACGCCCTTTATAATATCGTAACTCGAAACAATACCCACCACGGAATCTCCAGAAAGAACGGGTAATCCAGACACACCCTTATTAAGCATTGTACTGACTACGTCATAGAGGTCATCATTCTCATTAGCGGTTATTACGGGCGTGGTTGCTATAGCCTTCACAGGCGCGGCCAATATATCATCCTCAGTGCCCACAACATCACCCCTCCTGCTACGCCTTGGCAATGACGCGTAGTATATCCTCTCGACAATATCACGCATACTGACAATGCCATAAAGCTTCCCCGAATCAAGGACGGGCAACCTAGTTATGCCATGCCGTACCATGAGCCACTTAGCCCTAGCCACAGCCTCATTACCATCAATGGTTATTGCGGGCTTGGACATAACGGTGGACACAGAAACCCTCGGCAATCTATTACTCTCCTGCAAGTACTCCAGTACCCTCTCCCTCGTTAGTATGCCCACAAGGTTCATACTTGAATCAACGACAGGTAGCGCCCTGGCTCGTAATGTCAGTATTTTCCCCATGGCCTTTATGAGATCCGCATCTTCATTTATTGAGTATGGAGGAGACATAACGCTGGATACCTTAGACTTAAGGCCAACCCTACGCTCAAGCAGTTCCCTATAGCTCAAAATACCCACTAACTTACCATTATCATTGATTACAGGCACAACCCACGCCTTAAAATCCCTCATATCAGATATTACCTTCGAAATTATGTCTTTTGGCTTGGCAATAACGACAACATTGCTCATTATCTCCCTGACCAAGGGCAAGCTCATCAAGGAGTTTAACCCAAACCCCTTAATAATTTTAATTGTTGGATATATTTTATAAGTCGCAACGATAATTGAAATCACGTGGATTGCCAACAAATTGTAAATGAAATAATACCAGTGATCCATAACCCAGCCAGTGTACAAAAGCTTCTCGATGCAATCAAGGCATCCCTCGGCTTTGGGGTCAAGACCATAGTTATTACAAAGGCCGTTGGTTCAGCGGCGCAGCAAGGCGTGCCAGAAGCATTTAGGCTTGTACTTAAGTCGGGAGCCACCTTGATAGTTCTTCCTGATATTAAGGATGCCGTGGAATTGCTAAAGCCGGACCACGTGTATTTCCTAGGTGTTAAGGGTGAGCCCATGGGCGATGTTAAGGGCAGGACGTTACTCGTTGTTCAAGCCTCTGACCAGCAATTCATGCCGAGCGAGCTAAACTTGGGTAGGCAGGTCAAGGTCATTGGTAGGGATGTGGGTAGTACGGCATTGCTAACGCTCGCACTGAATAAGTTGCTTGGTATTTGCATTGAGTGATGAGGTTATTACTTAAAAACACCCTATTTCGCTTGGTTAATGATCATAATGTCTGCGTTTATAGATGCATTGGCCATATTGATAGTACTTATCGTAATAGCACTAATCGCAGATGCCGCTATTATGTATGTGGCGAGGAAATTAGCAGCGAAGAATCCAAATGTAGTTAAGTTGCAGAGGTACGAGGCTGGCAACCCACCCACCGGTGAGGCTAGGTACGTATTTCCAATCCAATACGTTGGATTCCTGCTTATGTTCTTGGGTGTTGAGCCTATAATAGTGATACTATTGATATTGTCGTCGGCGGCCGTTGCAGCGCTACCAATAACTTATATGGTGGTGGCAATACTTATTGTGGTGTTACCGAGCATCTATGTAGGTTATAAATACGCATTAAAAATGGCGTATCCCAAAGAATTTTTAAGAAGGTCAAGTGGTAGGTGATGGAAATGTCGATTAATAAATGGTTAGAACCCTATAAGAAATGGGGCACAAAATACTCCCTATGGCCAATACACCTGGTAACCGCATGTTGCGGTGTGGAAATGGCGCATACCTGGAACCCGACATATGACGCTGAGAGACTTGGGTCGCTTCCTTGGCATGCGCCAAGGCAGACCAACCTGATCTTAGTGGAAGGCACAATAACCTTCAAGATGGCTAGGGTTTTGAGATTCATTTGGGAGCAGATGAGTGATCCGAAGTACGTGATTGCCATGGGATCTTGCGCAGCCGAGGGTGGTATATTCTGGAATAGTTATCACGCAGTTCCCGTAAACAAAATAATACCAGTAGATGCCTACGCAATAGGTTGTCCACCAACGCCAGAGGCCGTAATACAAATGATAAAGATAGTGCAAAGAAAGATAGAGACAGGGGAAGCCAGGGCCAATGTTAAACCCAAAACTATAGACCTAACGAAGGTGCTGACTCCGTCACCAACAAAACAACCTGCGCCAAATCCACCACATAGAATTACGCCAAATCCACACGTACCTGTGTGTACAGAGAAGAAGGTTGAGTGGGCCTTCGGTTATGAATTAATTAATAATCAATTAATGCCAACACTCAAGGAATCTGCAAAGAAGATAATTATTACGGATATCAATAGAATATGTGTCGAAACAACGCCAGATAAGATAAAGGAGGCTGCGTCATTATTGTATAAGCTCGGATTTGATCACGTCAAATCCGTGAACGTGATTGATGTACCGCACGAGAATAAGTTCTATGTCGAGTATTGGGCATCTAGTTATAGCAAGAAGGAATTAATGCCAATACTTGTGGCATTAACTACGGAGATACCGAGAGATAATCCGAGAATAACGAGCTTGATAGACATATGGCCAAGCGCGGACTACATGGAGAGGGAGATGTATGATTTCTTTGGTGTTTGGTTTGAGGGTAACCCATGGATGGGCAGGAACTTCCTCCTAGATCCAGATACGCCAGTGAAGTTTCCGCTTAGGAAGGATGTACCAATAGTTAGGGAGTTTTACCTAGTGGACAGGGAGTTCCCTGGTGCAGTAGCAGCGCCGTCAAAACCA
>JAGDXB010000125.1:8941-23036 GCA_023256215.1 Vulcanisaeta sp.
CAGCCAAAGCCTGCGCAGCCACAGGTAAAGCCGCAGCAAAAACCTGCTGAGACATCAACTCAACCTCAAGCTAAGCCGACGCAGCAGGAATCGACAACAAAGGAACAAAAAACGGAATCTACGGGGTGATGGCTTATGGGCAGTGATGAAAGATATATGGAACTTTCCATGAGGATGGAGGTACCTGAGGAGTTCGTTAAGAATTTTGTACCAATACCTAAGGAGTACGTTGAGGAGGCTTATAGAAATGATGAGTACCTGGTATTCATTGGGCCTCAACATCCAGGTAGTGGACATATGAGGATAATACTGAGGCTTAAGGGTGATTACATAGTTGATGCAATACCTGACCCAGGCTATGTTCATAGGGGCGTAGAGAAGCTGGCAGAAACCAGGCTGTATATACATATATTACCTCTGATTGAGAGGCCCACAATACAGGATTCGGCAAACTTTGACCTTGGTTACTCAAGGGCTGTGGAGAAGCTTGCCGATTTGGACGTGCCAAAGAGGGCTCAGTACATTAGGGTTATACTGGCTGAGTTAAGTAGGATTGCGACGCACCTATACGATACTGGCATATTGGCAGTATTCATAGGCCATAGTACAGGTTACATGTGGGCCTTTGGACTTAGGGACGTGATTAATGAGGCATTCATCAGAATAACCGGCACGAGAACCACCCTGAGCTACACAGTGCCAGGTGGCGTTAGGTGGGATGTTAAGCCTGAGGTTTTGAATTTCATCTATGAGTTGACGAATTATCTGGAGAAGAAGATGAAGGATATGGAGTCGATATTCGTTAAGAACCCAGTAACAATACATAGGCTTAAGGATGTAGGTGTACTAACTAAGGAAGATGCCATAAAGTATGGACTGGTCGGACCATTCCTGAGGGCTTCTGGTGTTGAGTATGATGTTAGGAAGGTTGAGCCATACGAGGTCTATAATGAGTTTGACTGGGATATACCAGTGGCTGATGAGGGTGATGCATACGCCAGATTTCTGGTTAGGGTTGAGGAGATTAGGCAAAGCATTAGGATAATTAGGCAGGCAGTCAAGAACATACCAGATACGCCAATACTTAGTGAGAAATTGCTCTCGAGAATACCACCTAAGGATAGACCGCAGGCTGCCAAGGACATTAGGACATTCTTAACAAAGACACATACAGGCCTAACGCCAGGTGCTGGTGAGGTTACAACACTCACCGAGGCCTCCAGGGGTATGTTACTATTTACATTGATATCTGATGGTCATAGTAACGTGCCATATAGGCTAAGGATGGTCACGCCATCATGGCTCCTACTCAGGGGGTTCATGGAGTCATTGAAGGGCTATAGGCTAGCCGATGTACCAGCTATATACGGTTCCTTCGGGTACTTCCCGCCGGAGGCGGATCGATAAGTAAATTTATTTTTTCAGAACTTATTATTTTCAGGTATGCATTAATGCTTTATATACTTTCCTGAATATTACTTTGTGATGCTGCCAAGTGATTATGAGCCTGGAGATATAGAATTTTGGCTTGAGCCGCCATTACTGCTTTCTATTCAGTCCGATGTTAAGAAAATAATCGATGCTGGTGCCGATTCTCAGGTCATGTCCTTAATTAGTGATTTAAGGCGTTCCCTCGAAACTAGTGGGTTAATAAAGGTAATACCGAGTTCTTCAAGACCTCTTAACGCTTATGCCATAGATTCTAGCTATCCAACGCCACCACTTGAATTAGTTGGTGGGGTATTGTCTGTTTTATCCTATGGCTATGTTGGTTATTTAAATGGTACCTATGATAGGTACATGACTGGTGAGGTTATTTTTGAGGATGTTAGTGAATTCGAGAAGGTAATTACGAGGAGAGCCCAGATTAGAGAGAGGGAATTAGCCATTAGGTTACTAAGGAATAAACGGAGAGGTAGGAAGAACGTTGATGTCATTATACTTGATGGAGAGATACCAATACACCCATTACCATACAATTTACCTGTTGAGGGTGGTACATTGAGTTACGCAACAAAGCTTATTGGAGATTTAATGAGCTTAGCCAATACGACATCAACACCGATCATTGGCGTAGTTAAGAGGGTTAGGTCAAGGCTCCTATCTATAATTCTCGGCAGGTGTTTACCTATGAACGACAAGTTAATCGCAAGTTTAATACTTAATAACGGCGAGTACATGATACTCGGCAAATATAGCGACATATTACCGCAATGGGTTAAGATTAATTATAGCGATTGCGAACTAAGGAAGAGGTGTAAGGGTAACGATTGCAAAGATATTAAGGAATTGATGAACAATAGGTTGAATGAAGGTCTGACAAACCTAGAGCGAGTGTTTAATGGTAGTGCCCATCCGGGCTTGTCAATGCTTAAGGACATAGACGTTATATTTTACAAACCACGTAATGGAGCACCGGCAGTAAAGCTCGAAATATATAACCCAAGTAATACAATAAATATTGAACAATTAGTGTCATACCTAGAGTCCCAAACTACCGACACTGGATATCCATTTCTGTTGGATCGTGTTGATGAGTATGTTAGGCTTGATTCTAAAATACTCGACTATGTAAGGAACCTAATTATAAGAGGGTCTAAGGACTTGAATTCGGCATTATTAACGATGCTGCAATTAACGAATCCACAAAAGGCATATTTAGTTAAGAGACTTGAGGCGTAGTTTTAATATAATGGCTCAAGGAACCTAATTCCTAATAAATTGGTAGTAATAGGTATTGACCTAATGAGAATTGGTATTAGAATGAGGAGCTTGATTATTAAGGTTGTTGTTTTCCTATCCATGGCGCTCGTAGCAGTTATTGGTATTAGGTTTGTTCCATTGACTATTGCACCAATTATTATGACAATGCTTGTAATACTTGTGGTCCTGGCTAACAGAATCATTGACCGTAGAGTAATGAACGTATTTGGTTCTAAGGTATTGAGTCTAGATAACTACATAATCTACGAGAAGGGTATATACGTAAGGCCCCTTGACCTATTTTATCCATGGAACGATTTAATTTCTGCTAATCGTAATGGCGATAGTATCGTACTTTCATTTAATGACGATACTGAAATAACGTTACCTGTAAATTCTATTGAGGGGCTACGTAATTGTGAGTGTTGGCGTTTGCTGAGTAAGTAAATGTTAAATAGTGTTTCCCTTGTGTTGATTTGGTGGTTTCTATTGCGGAGGGTAATAATACTGGGCGCAGGTGGTCGAGACCTACACGTATTTAATATGTACTACAGGCACAATCCTGAGTATAAGGTTGTTGCGGTTGCTCAGGTGCAAATACCGGGTATCGGTGGTAAACGTTATATAAAGGGTTCTGGGGAGCTTTATCAACCTGGTGGTTTGCCTCTCATTGGGCTTAAGGATCTTGAGGATCTTGGACGTTTGATAAGGGATTTGGGCGCTGATGAGGTTGTCCTGGCTTATAGTGACTTGCTCTATAATGATGTTGGTAGGATAATAAGCATAGTTCTGGCTAATGGTGCGAGTTTTAAAATACTCGGTCCCAGGGATACGATGATAAAGTCATCAAAGCCAATGATCGGTGTTGTGGCGACTAGGACAGGTGCTGGTAAATCAACAGTATCACATGAGGTAACCCTAGAACTTGTCAGGAGGGGGTTGAAGGTAGTATCAATTAGACACCCGATGATTTACATGAACCCGGATGACATGCTCGTGCAGGTATTTAGGACTAAGGAGGATTTAATGAAGATAACCTTTGAGGAGAGGGAGGAATATGAGCACTATGTTGAGATTGGTGTGCCTGTAATGGCTGGTGTCGATTATGAAATGATATTAAACGAGGCCGAGTCCATGGCTGATGTGCTGCTGTGGGATGGCGGTAATAATGACTTTCCTTTCTATTATACGGACTATCTAATAACGGTGACAGACGCGAGAAGGCCCGGCCATGAAGTTGGGAGCTTCCCAGGTGAGGTGAATACGAGACTTGCTGATGCAGTAATAATTACTAAGGTTTCCGACTCAACCCCTGAAAATGTAAGGACAATAATTAATAACGTAAAGGCTGTTAATCCAAGGGCAAAGATAGTACAGGCAGACCTTGAGGTTTATCTTGACAATCCAAATGCGGTATCTGGTAAGAGGGTTTTAATTATTGAGGATGCACCAACAGTAACTCATGGTGGTTTACCATACGGTGCCGGCTATATAGCGGCTAAGAAATACAATGCCGAGATAGTTGATCCCAGGCCGTACGCCGTGGGTATCATAAAGGAGACATATGCTAAGTACACACATACAGGCCCAGTACTACCGAGCTTGGGCTATACGCCGGAGCAGATCAGGGATTTGGAAGAGACTATTAGGAGGATTCCAGCTGATGTCGTTATTATGGGGACACCAGCCCATATAGAGGATGTGGTTAAGATAGATAAGCCCATAGTGAGGGCTAAGTGGAGACTTAAGGTGCTTGAAGGCCCAACAGTAAGTCAATTAATAGACGAGTTCCTAGAGCGTGTACGGATTAAGTAGGAAAATTTAACACGTATTTCGTGAAATCAAATCAAGTACATATTTCGGCAATGGTTTATTATTCGTGCTTACTGGTTTACCGTAAGTGCGTATTATCGGTATTATACCCTCCCAATGATCACTACTACTGACCTTTGGACCACCCTCCCTCCTCTTAATGGCAAAATCCTCAATCTTTACCTTAACCACAGCCACAGCATTTAAGTCATCGATTGTCGGCAAATCCGTATCATTTATCCTGCCAGGGACTAATCTATCAACTAATAGACGAAATACCCTGAGCTTTTCACCAGGGTCATTAACATAGGATCCTCTACCGTAAATCACGGCCGATTCATAATTTACAGAATTATTACATAGATTGCTAGAGAGCACTATGCCTCGCACCTCTGTTACCGCAATAGCTACTGGCGTACCACCACCGATTATTCTAATTAACCTGCTATCTGGGGAGCCATGTAAATAGACGTAATCATCATCATTCACATAAAGCATAGGTATTACGTAGGGCTCATCCTCATCTATGAATCCAACATGGCACAGAAAGTTTCTGTTTAGTATGTTAATAAGTTCATTTTTATCATACAGAGCCCTCTCACTGTACCTCACGACCTTAACTTTACGGACCACAGAATGCGTATGTAACCTTGTAATAAAGGCTTACCCTTAACTAAATCATTGTCTCGTCCTTAATAAGCACGGGTTTAGCACCTACAGCACCGCCTAAGTACTTAGTGGTTAGATCAATTATGAACTGGGCTGAGTTAATTAGTCTATCATAATCAACACCTGGCACCCCTGCCGTAACTATTAGTACGTTCTTAGTTTCATTCCTTATTTTCGTTTCTTCGGAATCTCTATATGGATATACGTGAAGTATTAAACCATCAACTGTTGATAGAACTATCTGATTGCTGCTAAGTATTTTTCTAGGTGAGCCAATTGGATTGAAATATTCACCATCCCTGGCATACCTAATGACCAGGTCCTTATTGCTGAACTTATCAATATCGTACAGACCAATCGGTACTAAGTACCTTATGCTAGCTATATTACCAATGTCAACCACAGGGTTAATCCTAGGCAGGTCCTCACCCCTAAGAACCCTCCTAAGCAATGCCTCCTGGGCTGGCCTCTGCTTTGTTGGGTCTATCCCTAATTCATGCCAGTAGAAATCCCTATAATGCCTAATTACTGGGTCGTTCTTTAAATCGTCGAGTGTATATCTAGTTCTAACTTCATTAATTATGGAATTCATGATATCGACCAATTCATTAGGATAATTAGTGTTCCTTACATTTAAGACAGTGGCAACTCCAACAAAGACCTTACCTCTAATCTTCTCATCGATTGTAAACCTCATAATGAGCAGTTAAATTACTGTGTTTTTAAGGAATTCTCAGCTCTGGTGCCATTCCTCACCAATCAGTAATACCAGCTCTCAGCACAGTAAACAATGAATAATAAGAATTTTTAATAACTAATTCTATATCAATTATGGTGATGACCACCTCGACCCCTGAATAAATGAAGAATGGTATTACGACTGAATAACTCAACCCCAATACTCAATAAGACTAACCTTACGTCTAACCACGGCACCACAGTTAGGACATTGAAGTAGTTCACCGCTTCTCCATCTTAATACGTGACCACATCTAGGGCACCTAGCATATACGACACCCAATTGGGCATCCCTGAGTGTCAATGTGTATGGTGGACCTCGTGATATCACCCTAGCCCTTATTATGTCGCCAATTCCAACGAGCTCTCCAGCACTGTTTGCCTTACCATTGAATAATTGGGCTGGTGGTATTATTCCGGTTACATCGTCCTTAAGTGATACCTTATTGCCATTATTGTCTACGCTTATTATCTTCACAATAATAACTCTATCATTAGGTAGTGCCACGACTTTACCGTATACAATATCGTTCATCTTTAACAAGCCATTATTCTTAATAGGCTTTATACTAATTATGTGCTCCTTATTATCACGAATTACAATACCCATCACCTGAGCTCTTAATTTACCTTCACTGTCCACCTCAACATTCTCCCCAGGTAAGTATTCTTCAGCCGTACCAACGACATCTCCTGGAGCAACAACCTCGCCATCCATGCACTATTCACCATCCAATTGTAATTCTAACTCAATGAGTACGGAACCCTTTATAAACCTATATCTTATGAAGCTCTGTGGTTAAGATCTTAGTAACAAATGATGATGGAATATACAGCTCAGGGCTTAGGATGCTGTACGAATTCGTAAAAGACCTAGGCGATGTATATGTCGTGGCTCCAGAAACGCCAAAGTCAGCCTCAGGTCTTGGCATAACCCTACATAAACCACTTAGGCTATATACGATGGACCTCTGCGGGTTCAAGGTTTATGCTACATCAGGGACACCTTCAGATACTATCTACCTTGCAGCACTCGAGGTCATGGATAGGGTTGACCTAGTCCTTTCTGGCATTAATGTTGGCGATAACACGTCATTACAGGTAATCTTATCATCAGGTACCCTAGGTGCTGCGTTTCAAGCGGCATTGCTTGGTGTTCCTGCCATTGCGTATTCTGTGGATGTGGAGAGGGAGGACGAGCTTACAAGTAATGGGGAGTTAATCAATTTATTAAGGGTAATAGTTAGGGAGTCAACCACCTTCATACTTAATAGGGGTATGCCTAGGGGTGTTGATGTGCTTAGTTTCAATTTCCCAAGGAAAGCGAAGAAGGAC
Source organism: Vulcanisaeta sp. (assembly GCA_023256215.1). GTDB lineage: Archaea > Thermoproteota > Thermoprotei > Thermoproteales > Thermocladiaceae > Vulcanisaeta. Next base: position 16,199 of record JAGDXB010000125.1, read on the forward strand.
ATTGAAGTTAAACTTGTGAGAGCTTCAAAGCTAAAGTTCGCTGAGCAAGTTGATGCTAGGATCGACCCAAGGGGTGGTAGGTATTATTGGCTGTTTGGTTCATTAATAGAACCTGAGGAGGGTACTGACACATACGTGGTCCATAGAGAGGGTAATATAGCACTAACTCCATTAACGTTGGATATGAATGCCATAGGTTCTAGGGCTCTCGTTGATGAAGTAAGCCTTAGAGAGCTCGTTGTTAGGTTAAATAATTCATTAAAAAAGGCTTTACAGTCTTCACGTGCGTAAAACTCTTAAAGAGCTTTTTATTTACCGTAATGGGTGTCCGTTATTGATTCACGATTCACATTGGATACGCAATTCAATGTAAAAAAGATAGAGGAGTTGGTTAGCCAATTCTGGGCTGAGAATTCCATTGAGAAGAAATGGCATGAGATAACCAGTGATAAAATATACACGTTCCTTGAAGGCCCACCAACAACAAACGGCTTTCCGCACGTTGGGCATATCAGGGGCAGGACGTATAAGGATGTTGTTCTTAGGTATCACAGACTATTGGGTTATAGTGTTTGGGCTAAGGGTGGTTGGGATGAGCAGGGACTCCCTGTAGAGATTGAGGTTGAGAAAAAATTAAACCTAAAGACCAAGAAGGATATTGAGAAGGTTGGTTATGAAAAATTCAGCCTTGAATGTAACTCCCTCGTTGATTACTATCTTGAGAAATGGAAGGAAGTAGGTACGAAAAGACTTGGGTTATGGCTCGACCTAGACATGGCATATGAGACCAGGAAGGCATACTATATAGAGCATGTTTGGGCGTTCCTAAAGGATGCCTGGGAAAAGGGAATGCTCTTTGAGGACTACAGGGTATTACCGTTCTGCCCAAGATGCGAAACGGCACTAAGTGACGCAGAGGTGGATCAGGGATACGAGGATAGGGAGGACCCATCCATATTCGTTAAGTTTCCTGTTGAGGGTACAGATAATACGTACCTAGTAATTTGGACAACCACGCCATGGACGTTAATAGACAATGAAGCCGTAGCTGTTAATCCAAACTTCACGTACGCTTTAGTTAAGGTTACAATTAATGGAAGAACCGAATATCTATGGCTCGCGGAGAGTCTTGTTCCGCAATTAATGGAGAGGTTTGGGATTAAGGATTATGAGGTTGTTAAGGTCCTTAAGGGTTCAGAGCTTGCAGGGACTAGGTATAGGCATATTTACATGGAGAAGGTTCCAATCCATGCACAGCACATCGATAAGGCTCATTACGTTGTTTTGGGCGATTTCGTAACCCTTGAGGAGGGCACCGGCTTAGTCCATATTGCTCCTGCACATGGTCCCGAGGATTTTGAAGTGGCTAAGAAGTATGGTTTGCCGATAACGAATTCTGTCGAGATTAACGGTATATTTAATGAGCTTGGTGGTGAATTTCGTGGTAAGTATTGGTTAGATGTTTCTCAGGAGGTCATTAGGGACTTGAGGAATAGGGGCTTGCTCCTCTATTCAGGTACTATAGTGCATGCATATCCACACTGTTGGAGGTGCGGCACTCCTCTTATCTACAGGGCTGATAGGCAGTGGTTCATCAAGGTTTCCGCATATAGGGATAAGATGGTTGAGGAGTTAAAGAAGGTCAAGATATACCCGGACTTCCTTAGGGATAGGTTCGATAATTGGGTTGCGAATGCCAGGGATTGGACTATATCAAGAAGTAGAGTTTGGGGTACACCATTGCCAATATGGCGCTGCAAGGATGATCCAAGCAAAATGTTGGTTATTGGTTCCTTAGATGAGTTGAGAAAGTACGCAAAGTTCATACCCAACGTACCCAATGAAATGCTTGTTCATAGACCCTGGATCGACATGGTTAAGATAGAGACTGAGGACTGTAGGGAATGGGTCAGGGAGCCCTTCGTTGTCGATGTTTGGATGGACAGCGGGGTCGCCTGGATAGCCGGCATTGATGGACTTAGGAACAAGGAACTATTCAATAAGTTATATCCGTACGACTGGGTTACCGAGGCTATTGATCAGACAAGGGGTTGGTTCTACTCATTGTTAACGACATCAGTTCTTTGGATGGGTAAGGCACCGTATAAGTCCATACTAATTAGTGGGCATGTCGTTGATAAGTATGGGCAAAAGATGAGTAAATCTAAGGGTAATGTAATCTGGGCTGAGGATTTATTTAATAAGTGGGGAGCTGACCCAACCAGGCTTTACCTGCTCACTAAGTCCGCTCCTTGGGATACAATGTCTGTCGACCCGGACGAAATAGCGGAGGCAAGGAGTGTCCTGTCAATTTTATGGAATGTGGTTAAGTTCGCCGACATGTATATGTCGCTCGATAATTTTAATCCAAGTATTCACAGGTTGGAATTATTATTCGATAAAGGTTTAGTTGAGGATAGGTGGATACTCAGTAGGTTCTATAGTAGGTTGCGTAGGTTCATGAATTACATGGATAACATGGAACTGCATATGGCAGCTAGGGAGTGGGTTAATCTGGTTGTTGAGGATTTAAGTCATGGCTATATTAGGCTTATTAGGCGTAGGGTTTGGTCAGAAGAGAATAGGGAGGATAAGTATGCTGCATATGCTGTCCTGTATCATGTTATTAAGGGCGCACTAATAATGGGTTCTGCCCTTGTACCTTACATCACCGAGTATCTTTGGCAATCATTTGTAAGGAAGTTCGAGAAGGACGAGAAAGAGAGTGTGCACCTGACATTATTGCCTCAGGTTGTTGATAAGTACATTGATGAGAAGTTAGAGAATGCGTTTGACACGTTATTTGCCGTATTCTCAGATATAGCTGAGTTGAGGAATAGAATTAAGGTAAAGCTCAGGTGGCCCCTAGCTAAGGTTATTGTCAAGATTGAGGGTGTAGATGTAGGTATGCTTAATCAACTCAAGCCGTTGCTTGAGTACTTAGCCAATGTTAAGGAGGCGCAGTTCGTTAGCGCTTTAGGTACGTGTAATGAGGATGAGTATATAACGTCCAAAGGCAAGGGTTACGAGATATGCCTTAGTAAGGCTATGGATAAGAGGCTGTACTATGAGGCGTTGGCTAGGGAGGTTGTTAGGCGTGTTCAGACTATGAGGGCTAAGGCTAATCTCAGGGTTGATGAGAAGATAATGGTCTATGTGAATACGGAGAATGAGGAGTTGCTGGAAGCCATAAAGGAATTTAGAGACTACATAATGAATGAAGTGAGGGCAAACGATATAATTATCGGTAAGATGCCGAGCAGCGCCATGGCAATGGATTGGGATATTGAGGATATGAAGATTCGAATAGGAATAGAACGTATGTCCTAATCCATATTCACAACACCCATATTAATTAAACGCTTCAATGCCCTCCTTACAACCTTCCTAATAACAAACCTACCCTTTAAATTACCAAATAATTTGATTGCGGCTTTACGAACACTGCCCTCGTTAACTAACTCAGTAAGAATTCTTCTCTCCTCCTCATTCATCACCGCGTTATATCTCAAGGCCAGCCTAGCAATATCAACTGGGTTAAGGCCCACCGAGCCATCATCTTTTCTACCGATTAACTTAATAATTCTAAGAGTTAATATCGTGACCCAATCACTGTCAGAGACATCATTGTAGATCTTCCTCAGCTCATTGATAAGCTCGATCCTATTGCTAAAGCCGTCGGCCACGGCATCCTCATCGGTTAATTCATAAACCCTCTTATACACAACACCGATAATCCTGGCCTTAGCAATAACCATCCCACCACTATGTATGAAGACATCCCTATACTTAGGCCTGATTATGCCAAGCCTAATTGTAGTGAACCTATCGTTATTAAGCTTATCCAGGTATTTCGACTTAAGCATTAAGTGCCTGCCTAAGTAAACGACTCTACGCATCCCCTTAGACTGACCATAGAGAGAGGTATTTTTAAAAGGCTTTGTTTAGGGAGTCTTAGACGTATGAAGTTCGAAAGCGTTGTTAAGTACGCAAATGTTGCATATGCAGGAATAATGATAGGCTTAGCCATATACTTCATAGTGCTGATCAAGTATGGTTATATATTCTTACCACCAAGCACCACTATTAGCCTATCCCAAGTATTATCAGTAAATCCAACCCTTTCGGCGATAATGATCATCATGATAGTAGCAACAATAACGATAGTATTACTAAATATGGTATATGAGATGGGGTTAAAACCGATGGGTACTGAAGCAATGAGGAGAAGGCAGGAGGAAAAGAAAGGAAAAGGTAAAAGATAATTCAATTTAAGAGCCTGATAGTACGGTATGGCTTATTCGAGCTCTTTCTCTGTTAATCTACGTTTCACAGCCCTATCAAAGAGTATCCAATTTCTATACCACTCCTCATTAATTTTCTTAAGTTCAGTCAATATAGCCTTAGTTAGGTCTTTGGCCGTTACCCTATCTACATCCATAAACTGGCACTCGATCTTCCTGGCAATTCTTCTAGCCACATCCACAGGCGCGCCGGTCTTTAGTATACTTACGACAATCTTCTCGGTTACAAAGTCCTCCTCAGTACCATCCCTCTTAATGACCTTGGTTACCATCAATCCTTAATTAATTAACTATAGAAAATCCTTTCCCTTGTAATTGAAACTAAACTAACTAGCTTTTAATCGCAATCTTTTGAGATGACAGCATTGATTCAATCTTATTGACGTAAAGAACCTTATCAACCTCCTCAAAGTTCTCATTAAGTCTAATCATACCAAGCCTAATATGGTCGATCTTACCCTCCTCATTAAAGGATTTAGATACGGTTACGATAGCCTTACCAGTATTATAATAAATCTTCCTCAGCATACCCAGCGCCAATAAGTAATCATCCCTATCCTCCAGCGCCACCAATAATCCCTTCTCCCAGTTCATGGGTAATATGGCTACACTCACATTACCAAGATTCCTTATTTGAAACTCATTGACGTTACCAATGGCCACAGCCACATTACCCCATTGCTCCACATACGTAATAGGTCCAATATTCCTCCTAATTAGGCTAAGCATATATTTATCGTACCTAATCCCCCTAAACAATGGCAGATTCACTATAGGCTTCTCAACAATACTTATACTTAAATCCCTAGAAGGCATTAAATACTTACTATAACCCATCTCCCTACGTATCTTTCTATCGTCCCTATCCCTAATCTTCGCATTTGGCGGTGCTGGTAATACGAATACACGGTTTCCATAAGCATTAACTAACTTGCTAATTAAATCCTCGACCTCCCTCTCACGCCTTATAACGATTATGTAATCAGCCCCAACACGCCTTACCATCTCCAACTTAAAACTAACTGCAGGTGGTTCCGAGACCCAACCATCTGTATTAATTATTACCGTATTAACCCTATAATTATTCCTAAGATCCTCAATGAGTTTTAAGATCGAATCTAGTACATAACCCCACACGTGCTCTATGCTCGTCGTTTTAACAAACATAGTCCTCAAACTCCTTAATTGAGCCAAGTGCGTTATGAACTTCTCGGCTATTGCCGATGATACTGTGGTTGGCGGACCAATATCATTCTGACCAGGATCACCATCAATAATACCGACCTTAAGTCCCTCCTTAATTCCCTTATTTGCAAGGATTGTTGTTATTGTTGTCTTGCCAACATCCATTGCACCAAGTACGATAATTATGGAGCCATTCAATGAAATAGAACTTAACGCCTTATCCCAGGCATCAAGGACCTCATCAGTACCACTTATTTTCTCAAAGCCTCCATCAGGTCCCACAATTAATTCCACCTTACTGTCGCTTAACGCCTTAGTAATGATTCTTCTACCTCGCATAACCGTGAAGGAATTACCCGGCCCATACTCAACCCCTAACACGTATATCTTCCCCTCAATTACTCTCACGTTAGCAGGTCCATCAATACTAAGGAATTCGCCAGATTTTATTGTTTGTATTTCCACGATTAATAAAATTATTTACGTAATTATTTAAGCTTGCTTACTCAAGGCGCTCAATATAGTGCTAAATCCCTGAAATCATATGGTATTGGCTTACCCTTCTTCTTAAGTTCATCATATCTTTCTGCAAGGAATGCCTCCAGTATTGGGCATCCCTCATACTTACCTTCTCTTGGGCACTTATTGTTCTCAGCATTAAATTGTATGAAGCACTCTCCAGACTTAATGTCGTAGTACGGGCATTTCTTGTAGTAATCCTTCATCGACCTAATTATTCTAATAACCCACCGTTGTTTTGGATCCTTAATTTCACGTTTTAATTCATATTCATTCAGATCTCCTTCGTCTGAGTAGCCATATTTCACTAAAACCACCTTCTCGAGACGCTTAATAACGCAAGTGAGGTCAGGTTATTAATACCTTTCTCTTCATGAGTATTAAAGTAATATTTCAATTGTGATTGCGTATATTGATTCATGAAAATTGTTAGAACACTAAAAATTTAAAGCTCAATACTTACGTATGCACTGAATGGCAACAGGTAAGGAGTTGATGACATTACTGCCCCGCCTCTCAGACCTGGTTAAGAGAGAGGAAGTCCAGGTAAGTAAGTTAGTGGCTGATGCTGTAAGGACTAAGGGCGTTAAGAAAATCCTCTCTGAGCTTGAGAAGGAGCTTAAGGGGCTGAATGATATTGCCATGGACATACTAAGTAGCCTCGCCGTAGGTAGGCATATACTAATAATGGGGCCCGTAGGTATAGGAAAAACAACACTTGCAGAGACTCTTGCCGATATCCTGCATATTTCGGAACCACCATACATAGAGGTCGCATGCCATAGCCATATGACAGCCACAGAATTAACAGGAGACATCGACATAGCAGT
>JAGDXB010000112.1 GCA_023256215.1 Vulcanisaeta sp.
CCCAGCATTGATGAATTGAGGAGTTGGGCCGGCCCAACAGCCCCTCAGTGAGGGGCTAATTCGACATGAAGACACCACATAAAGACTCGCAAACTCTACTTTTTAACAACGAGCACTGGCGTAGAGTATCACCTCCTCATTAATGAGCCAGACAGTACCTCGCCCACACCCGCTTCCAGACCTTCCACATTAATCAACGCATCCATGAGCTTGGGAATATTGTAACCCCTCGTAAACGGTATATAATGAACCCAATTCCTATGCCTCTCCGTATAAAGAATAAACCTAGGCTCTGCAGCATTAGATTCTGTAATACTCACCCTGCACGCATCGCGTAGAATATCAATGACCTTCATAAGCGAGTAGGCGATTGCAAGTTTTATCGCTGAAGCGTTATCGGTCGCAGGTACGGAAGAAACAACGACAGCGCGGTTACACCTCTTACTAATAATGACCACAGTTGTTACGTCAATATTGCCGAGGTTTATACCGTCACATACGTATACATTAGTACCATCATAACAGCACCTCCTCTTGCATCCACGACTTAAAAATATCTTAAGCCAAGCATTATCAGAAGCGCCATACTTTTCAAAGGCAGAAGAAAATACTAAAAGTTCAAATCCGACACTATTGCTGTGTACCCTTTCTCTTTCTTCTTCCTGTTGACAATGATCACATAAATACTTATTAGTTAAGTAAGAAATGTAGCCACTGACATAGTCACGTATATCAAAACATGCAAGGACTAAATTTGGTCCATCATTGCTATTAAACGTTATGTCGTAAATGTCACGAGGAGTAAGGATATTACCAAGGCAATTCTCTATGTTATTCATAACATCGTTAGCTTTCTTCCTCTCATTATCAAATGTGTTGAAACCTTCATTTGTTAGCTCGTATTCACCCTTACTGATCCTATTAACTAATCCATTTTTGACAAGTTTGTCCAATACCCTGCCAGTTACACCCTTGCTGTTATAGCCGTACTTCCTGGTGAGGAAGTCATGAATCTCCTTAAAATGCGCCTTGCCTTTTACGTGAAGGTAATCAAGGACATCAATCTCCTGCGGTGATAAAGCCCTCCTCGCCATTTAATACCCACTTTGCTGTTCACTTTAAAGGTTATGCGCGAACTAAATGCGTAGACTACACGAAGCTGGGAGTTCGCGCTAACTTAATCGCGCGCTTCGTTGATCATGCCCTAGGTGGTTGGGTATGAACATACCAAGCGAGTTGGGTGTCCCGGGGGAAATCACCCTTGAACCGGGCATGGAGTGGAGACCAAGCGTTGAGGTGAGGTTCAGTAAGCGTGGGAGTGTTGAGTGGCGTGGTGGTTACTGCGAGGGCGTGGTTTACGATGTACTTGCCTACTATAAACCATACACCAATAATACTAAGGGCTGGGGCATTTACTACGTAACACCAAACATTAGGAGGGACCTAGGGGAATTAATGATGGAGTTACGTATGCAAGACATTAATGGGAAGACCACGATGACCGTTTTATTGGCATACCCAAGCCTAATAACGATACATGAGGTCTGCCACCACACACTCGAGAACGTAAGAAGGAAGTTAGGTATAGGTAAAATCTACGAGAGAGATGATGAGGGACTCTGCGAATACACAGCCTTCAAACTAATAGAGGAATCAGGCATCGCGTATCCAGCGCCTATATTCATGCCGTTTCATGAAGCGCTTGAGGTTCATTACCACGGCAACCACATACACGTAATAACAGAGTTCGGAGAATACATAATACCGCTGCTATACTTACCGTGGCCGTACATACATCCCTTCGCCTATTCACAATGGCGAATCACAATGAACGATATCAGGAATCACATAAAGGAGGCATTGACAATACTCTATAAATGGTGGGGCAGAGACCAAGACCCACTTTACAGACCTAGGGTAAGCCATAATTATGGCACTGATTTTCTAAGGCACTATTGGCTCCAACTAAGGGGTGACTTAGTACCATTCATGGACCACGCACTGACGAACAAGCCAGTAAGGGATAGCTTATGGACTAGATTTAACATTGACAATAGAGGAAGGATTGGAATAATCACGAAATGCGGTGATAACGCATGATAAACCACGAAAAAAGGCTTAAGAATAGGATTGAAATATATAGTAGAATGCAGAATTCCCTCTGCTCATCGCCCTGGATTGATTATACTAAGGCGCATGAGACAACCCGTAAAGAATTAGAGAATGCTATAGTGAAGTACGTAATTAATAACGAAAAAGGTATTCGAGCACCAGTAGTCGTCGCTCCCTACGGCTCGGGAAAAACAACACTTCTGAGGCACTTACTGTGTTACTCAATATCGCGAGATATACCTGCCATAAAGATAAATTTACGAAGTTTCGTAAGTTTCTTAAAATCATTAGGAACTACCAACATAAATGAAGATAATCTAATTGGTTACTTGTCATTGTTTTGCAGAAATACGATAAAGCAAATTATTAACTATTTACAATCGAATGAACAAAAACAGACTAATATTAATGATACTATTAACGATATTATTGATGAATTTAATAGTATCAACGCTAATAAGAATAACATAATTAATATACTAAGTAAGTTTCTGGAAATTAATAACCAAAAATGCGTATTGCTCATTGATGAGATTGAGGAGAGCTATAGTAAGCTAAATCAAATAGTAGAGCATGAAACAACACCTTTCCGAGGAGTTTTTGACATGGTTGTTGAAGGTAAGTCCAGGATATTTCCAGTACTTGCATTTGGTCCATCATCGATTTATAGTGAAGTTGTTTCTAATGCCGGTTCATGGAGAGTGATCTCATACGTAATACCAATGATCACACCAATAAATATCGCACAAAAAATTACTGATTCATCTCCACGTATTTCTAATTTAATTTGGTGGTTAGGTAAGGGTAGGCCAGGGCATGTTGATAAAATAATTCAAATGAAGATGCATACTGAAATACAAAACTCATTAGTTAACTGCCGAAGTATACTAGAGACTGATGTGGCAAAGAATTTACAAGGCACATACGTAGTAAGTAATATACCATATATCGACCAAGCAGCTTATAGAAGGGTAGAAACAAGCCTAAATGATTACGAGAGAAGTCTCTTTCATCTTTTATCAGTGCTAGTAGGTCCTATACCTGAGTCTGAGTTGAAGAATTACAAATGCATTGATATAAATAAGATAAAATATAGCAAATTACCGGACTATTTTATAAGATCTGCATACCTCATTAAGGTTGATGATATCTTAAGCACGCTTGAGAAGGTGTTTCTAAACCTTGGTTATGCAATGAATGATTTCGCCAGAGATATGCTTTATGCGCTTTTTTATTCATGGAGCGACCATAACATGATGATTCTCGATAAGAGGGTCCTAGCTGAATTAATAGGTATAGCTAAGGATATGGCAATTGAATTTTACCAAAATGAGCTATTTAACGCATTAAGTAAACTAGACCTAGACACATTATATACGGAATTGTCAAATAATAAAATAGATGGTAAGGAGTATTACTATGCTTTATCGCCCTTGACCCTCAATGATATTTATCCACCGGTATTATTAATGCCATTAATAGGTTGTTGCAAAGAAAAATCGCTCAATGATTTATACGAAATATATAATAAAAAATTTACAATTAATGACATATTTAATTTAAGCACTAAGCTTCAGGAGGAAATTATTAATTATGCCAATATGAGAAAACTATTAGGTAATAATGTAAATGAGTACAAAATAGTTTTTGTGCTAAGTAAATTTATAAATAATGAGGAATTCATCAAACAAATTAAAAAACTCCTTACCAAGGATGGCGTAAATGGCGTAATATTTATACCACTGCCCTATAACCAAGACCCTAGTTTAATGATAAATTCAATAAGAGAGTTATGGCAGAAATACATAGATGTAGGGCTTATTGATATTATATACCCAAGTGCACGTGCATTACTGTTCTTAATGGGTCTTATTTATAATAATTACATAGGATGCAACGTTAAATACACAGATAGAGAACTAAGTATGTATGACCAATTCATGCGAGCAGTAATTGAATTATTAAAAGAAGCAGTTAACAATAGATTACCGACAAAAAGAAATGAAATAGTTCAAGCCGTACATAATGTCAGCACAACTATCAAAGATCTCGAAGAAATATCAAGCGATGGATATAGGAGAGTAGGAAGTGGGAAGGAGAGATATTTACTCCTTCTTACCGGCGCAGAGCATAGAAATATACTTGAACAATACTTAGAGACTCTCATAGCTAGAAAGAGTACTGAAGTCACTTCGACGAATGGTATTATTGAAGATTTAGTTAAAAAAGTTGAGGATTTTATCGATGAATTACATAATCATGGTATCTCAATTGATGATAAAGTAACGAGCGGATTTGAATCTTTTTTAAAGAATGGCTGGGACTATTACGAAGATTTAAGGAGTAATTGGGATAAAATATATAATGAAATCCAAAGCAAAAGCATATTTAATGATGTATTTGACGTGTTAAGCGAATTATACGCAGTTTCAGACATACTTAATGATAAGAATGACATGATAGAAATCCTGAAATTAATTAAGAATCTTAGCAAAATAACAAAGAAAGTAGTCGGTGTTAGTGAAGATAGTATGGAGAATTTAATTACCTGGATAGCACTACAGAAAATGCTCAGTAAATATCCGAATATACCAATTTTCAACGACGAAGAGAAATGCAGAGACGCCATAAAGGAATTAGCGTCGTCTTTCGATAAAGTAAGTATTCTTGGTGAAATCGCTAGGAATGTAAATGAGGTTCTTAATAAAGTTAAGAAATATGGTATTACATCATTAGGAATAGTAAATACTTTAGGAAAAATTATAAAGATGATTAACGATGTTAGAGATAGTATAAGTAAATTATCGAACTATATAGAAAATTGTAGTAACAGACTTACAGATCTTAATACCGTGGAAAAGATGTGGTTTATAGAGTTTATAATGAAAGGATGGGGTTCCGGAAAGAATAAGGGACTAATAAGTAACTTGCTTGATAATGTCTCGGGCATAGTTAATTCTATTGATTTATCACTTGGCGAAAAAATAGAAAGTATTTCATCGAGTTTAAATGAAATTGAAAATGCCCTCGAATCTCTCGAAAAATTAACCGCTGGTAGTAATGAGTCGTCATTAGAGGGCATATTCGCAATGATAGACTATAACGCTTTGATGCAATATTATAAAGAAGATCTTAATCAAGTTCTATCTAATTCAGGCAATATTACAGAGTTAGATCAAAACCTGGTAAAGCTAAAGGAGGTCATTAATAATTTAGTGGGAACGATAAATATAATGAGGAAAGATGATACAATACAAAGGTTAATGAATAACGTAGTAAATAACATTAAAGAAATTACAAATTTATTATCACAAGAAATTGAAGGAGGCGGTGCCTCATGAGTACTTCATTAAGAATAAAAGATTATGTCGAATATTTACGTAATAACTATCAACAAATCAGAGATTTATTGAGAGAATTAGATAATAATTTAGGGACCTTAAAAGAATTAGTTAAATTAGCAAGAGAGCTTAAGATACAAATACCGAAGAAATTTCCAATCACCAGTATAGATTTAGACCCTCAAAAATTAAATGGTGCAATCGAACTCCTGAGGAAATACTCTAACGACATATTTTTAGCTATTATGAGTCAATTATTGCCAGGCCTATATAATGATATTGATAATAGTTGTGAGATAGTAACTGATATGATATATGGCTATAAGAATACGCTTAATATCTTCATCAGTAATGTAAGAGAACTATGGAATTACCGCGACGAACTTAAATATTTAAGTTTAGGTCCATGTTTCAAGGGATATTGTGATTTTATTAATAAAGTAATTAATGATAGAGAGCTGAAAGAAGCAGTAAGGGCAATTCATGATATCAATAATGTTAGGAAGGGGATTGTTGAAGTCGGTGATGTATTACCTATTGCGAAGGAACTTGATCGATGTGTAAGTAATATCATAAGTAATGTAGCGAAGGAGTGTCAATTTACTTTATTTAATGATGTTAAGAAGAGCCTTGGAGATACGTTTGATTTACTTACGTATTTTAATGATATGATAAACGTAGTAAATGGGATGCCTAATTTACAGTATGACGCATATTCTCAGCCGGGTTATTGCCTTGAAATATTGAAGATCTTCAATAATTTCATGAATACCATTAGGGGGATTAGTTTCGATGAACTAAACACCGTGAGGTGCAATACACTAGATGAATTAACAGAATTTAATAAAAAAGTTGAGGATAAAAAGGAACGATATATTGATAAGATACGAGAAAGTCAGAAACAAATAATGAATTATTTAAGTAGTCTTGAGAGAGTAATAAGTAATAATGAATTACGAGAAAAATTTAGGGCTAAACGTAACTCTTTAGAGGTTTCCGTTAACCGATTTATTTCTGAGGTTTCAGGTAAAAACGTAGAAAGAGAACGTATTAAAGAAGTAGTGAATGAATTATTGAGGCTTTATCAGGATATTTCACAATTCATATGCACAAAATTGATATCAGGGTTAGGATTAAAGGACGAAGAGCTTAAGGTAATAATTAGGGTAATTGAAAGAGGAGGGGATGTAGACCTAAAGGACCTACGTGATATAAATCATGATGTAATTATTGAACTTTGCGAAAAAGGCATACTGAGGTGTAAGGTAAGCCTATGGTGAGTTCATGATCTGTTATAGATTCGATAAGCCACTATTACAATCTATTGAGGAGTTGTTTCGTAATTGTGGTAAGGACATTGAATTCATGAATAATTACATTATGAATAGTGTGCTTTCATACATTGAAGAGAGAGAGCAGGATTTAGCGCTTGGAATGCAGTATAATGAGTGGGTAGACATTGATGAGAGAACCAAGGACGAAATTAAGGAACAAATAATTAATTATATTACGAGATTCATAATCGCATGTAATGGAACTGGGAAGTATTATGGGAATTATTTAGATAAAGTGAAAGAGGAGATTGAGAACAACGGAGTTATCGAAAAATCCCTATGTTATTTATATGTATTTGGTATATACGGCGATTGCATTAGTAGGTACATACTAATTAAGTCCCCTGATGGTGATGAATTGCCTGATTATGAAATTCACGGTGATGTTACAGATCGTGAGAGGGCAATAAAGGCGTTTAATGAGTGTGTCAAAAAGCTTAGAAAGTGGAATGAGTATCGAGTGAGGAGTAGGTTCATAGAGATTGTTCGTGATTTATACCTACTTAAGCAGAGATTCCCCGATAAATCGGTGTATGAGTCTTATATGCTTGTTGATAGGGTATTTGCATATGCATATCCACGTTATTTACCACTTGGTGTTTACACGGTAAATGACGTGTGCGATAAAGATAAACTAAATCTAAGAAGGATAGCTTACAACTTCTTTAGATCGTATCATGATTACTTAGTTGGTGGTCATGGCACGAAAAATATGGATACGCCAGAAAACGAATTCGAAGTGTTTTGGGAGATACTTTGTGGTTTTCTACGTAATGCATTTGGTAATAGAAGACTTTATAGATTCCAAGTAAGAGGTATTGAGACCGCCATTAGGAAGTTAATGGACATTTTCAATGCCGTGAATAATCAAAGAACTGGTAAAGTTGATTACTTAGTTATTGCCGCGCCGACCGGTAGTGGTAAGACCGAGGTTATGGTATTGTCAATATTAATAGCTGCATTGGCAAGAAAAATCATTCTGTTAATGCATGGGTTTAATGATGATAGAAGTACGCCAATTGCCTTAATAGTGTATCCAAGAAGATCTCTGGCCAATGATCAGGTATCGAGATTGATAGAATATTTAAGTATAATAAATGAAGAATTGAATGAGAAGTTTAGACAGAGGAGCGACTTAATATCTTTAACAATTAATTATACTGATATTAGGTATAAAAAGGAGTATGAGGATGCCATTAATTCCATTAAAGATAAAATTGACACAAAACCAATCCCCCTACCGCTTAAGTACGGGGTTTCTGCATTCTTGGTTAATGACCATGGAAATTATTATGTTGAACTTCGATTTCTAACATGTCCCAGAAAATTAGTATCTAGTATTGGAAGCATTTATCCAAGACTTAAGGTAATAAAGAAAGGTGATAAGTATGAAGTTGATGATTCGGTCGTATACTGCGGTAATAATGAGTTGAAATTCATGGCCTTAACTAAGGATAGGGTTAAGGAGAGATTGGGTGATGTGCATATCACGATATTTGAAACACTCAGGCATAATCTGCTTTCGAGAGGTTTTAATGATTTATTCGGTACATGCAGAGAAAGTGGGAATGGTAGGAAAGTATTTGATTATCCATTAATAATAGCTCTTGACGAGATACATACCTACACCGATATTTCTGGAGTAAGGTATGCATACATGCTCAGAAGAGTCCTAAATAGAATTAGGTACAAGAGTAAGGAGTGTGGTGATTCTAGTGAGTTGCCAGGTAATCTCGTGATAGGCATGAGTGCGACGATACCGAATGCACGTGATTTCCTTGGTGATCTCTTCTTCTCTGAGGATATTAAGAAGCGAATCGATGATTACTTAATTACCGTAAATGAGGAAGAGACAATACCTCTGGGTAATGAGTACTTCATAATAACGGTACCAACACGTAAGGCGCCTGTGGATGCATTAACAGTATCAATACAGACAATAATGAATACGTTTTACAATATATCATCAATACCAATAGGTGACGGGTATGTAAAGAAGGCCATAGTATTTATGGAGGAATTTAACGTGTTAAGGAGAATTAAAAGGGAGCTTTACAATGAAGAGCGGGGAGCAATATTTAGGAAAGAAAAAATTAATGATAAATTCATCGTTGTTGGTCTTCAAGATTTAAGGAACCCAAGAAACCAATATTTTTACAATACAACCTTGGAGGATTATGGTGATAAAACCGATATTATTAATGATATAGCAAGAGGTAGGATCAGCAAAGTCGTTGATATTAAGTCGTGGCTTGATGGTGAGTTATGGTGGGGCTACATGCTTGATACCATAGTTAATCACTATCAAGACAATCCAAACATTTATACAAGCACGAAATTTAACAGTGTTATTGAGTATTCAAGCAAATGGCGCGATGATGTAGGTGGAGCTGCCGTAATTGTTTCGACGAGCGCATTAGAAGTTGGTGTTGACTATTCAGACGTTGTTTTAATATACCAACATGGTGCCCCTCCTAGTATCTCATCGCTTATACAGAGGGCAGGCAGGGGTGGTAGAAGGCTCTTCGAAAATCCACTAATGAGGATTATAGTTGGTATTCAATTGTCTCCAGATTTACCACATCAGTCCTGGCTCTTCGAAATATTCACTAGGGTCAAGGACTTAAGGAAGGCGCTTGACTATGATAGGCTATTCCTGCCAAAGGAGAGTGAGGAGATACAAAGACAGGTGCTTGTTGAGTTGGTCCTCGAATACTATATCCTAATTAATGGAGAAGCAACAAGGGAGAACTGGGAGTGTGAGTTTGTTAATTGGCTTAGGAAGAACAAAGAGACCGTAATTGATTATTCACGGTGGGTTTTTGATAAAATTGAACAAAAAAGATTGGACCTCCTTATCGATGAAGTAATAGGGGATTTTAATAATATTTGTAAAAAGGGAGCTGAGGTGAAAGTATGAGTATTCTTAGAAGGATTGAATTATTAAGGAAATATATACCTGATAAGTTATTTGCCGAGTCAAATTTGCCTCAGATTAAGGTAATACTTAAAGAAAATGGAAAAGAAAAAGTTATTGCAATAGAGGATGCATCATTAGTGATCTCATCTGCTGGGTACATACCGGGAAAACCAACATACAGATCATCATCAATAACAGGTACTTTCATACCCCTAAATAACAGTTTTTTTGCTGATGAGATTAGACCTATTATAACTCAAATTTCGTACAACAACGAAAAAATGTACGAACCACTATTTGGCTATCCTGTTTCTCACAGTATTGATAAGATAGAGGTTCCTGATGAATATAAATACTTACTTGAGAAAACGCTCAGGAGAAATAACGTTGAATTTTATGCTCTGAGTAAAGTTAGACCGTTAAGGTTTAGATGCCCAGTAAGTAAGAAGAGGTTAATATCCCTAGATAATACTCATTGGTTATTCTTTTCAAGGGCTAGATCTAATGCTGAGATTACTTATAATATAATAAATAATTTACATCGTCCATTTTATTTGTATTTAGATAAGAGTAATTCGTTTGTTAGATTTTCAATTTACAATCCACGAGGATCATTAAGACCCAAACACTGTAGTGTTTGTGGGATAATTGATGTTGAGTTTTATAATGATGTTGAAAATGTATTTCATGGTATTTATGCCGTTGATGTTTACGCAAATTTAAAGGGGAAGTATATAGTTGGTAACTCTAATGATGGATGGTGTCGTTATAGTATTAATACGAATGATTTAAAGAAATACCCTATTAATACTGATCATGGCTTCTCAGAACAGATATATTGTATTGATAAGAGTGGGTGCAGATACAGTAATTACTTCGTTAAGATTTTTGTAGATGGGGATCATAATGATTGGAACCCCGTAATACTCGGATATGAGATTAGGAAAACGAAAATGCTTAGTCTAGATATTAAGGGCCTTATTAGAGACGTGGGTTCATTAATATTTAGCAATCTAGAGCAGAAAGGAGACCTAGACATAGATAATTTAACGCTGGACGTTAAATACAGGATCCTCAGCATAAATACTGCAATAGTTAATTTATTAAGGCATTACTTATCTCGTGACTTAGTAATATCGTATTACTTAACGAGACTTGGCTTTACTAAAATCGATAGGTATAACGACTTTTCAATACTAATAAACGACTTATTTACTGAAAATAAAATAGCTCTAAAATTAAGAGATCAGTATAATGATCTTGCCCATTACATAGTTAATACGTACATCAAGTCTTTCGATAATAAGTTAAGGTTGACCTGGGTGTCACTATTACGATATGTATTATCTACTGTTAAGGGCGAAAAATTGGAAAAATACCGCATATTCGGCGAGTGCAGAAACGATAAAAACGCACGAGGATGCGTTACTCGTAAAGAGGCAGAGGAAATCTGGGGAGACATAGAGGAGAGGATAAGGCGTATCTTAAAGAATTATGGTGATATACCGAGTGCCTTTAAGGTCGAGCCCGACTATTGGTATGTTGGTGCTATTATTGATGTTATTAAGCATACATTAAGCCATCATTTAATAAGAACCATTAGTACGAGGTGGAGTATTAATCCAAGCAAACTTATTGAGTATTACTACGAAATGAGCGAGGATACCAAAATCTCTGTTATAGAAAGGGATTCAGGAGGTATCGGCATATTAAATAGAGTCTTTGAGACCTGGGAAAAATCTAATAAAAGGGAGAGGCAGGAAGCCGTTGAGGATCTTATATTATCTTTAGGTAAATGCCTCGTTGGTACGCCTGAGGATATACTGCACTTCGCGTTATTTGATAAGGAAACTCGTAAAAAGTTATGTAGTGGTAAAGACAATGACATAAAAGATGGCATAAAGGAGACAATCAAGAAACTAGGCATAATAGTTACACCAGACGAGTTTGAGGAGACGATTAGGCTATGGCGGTCTTTATATGAGGAGGCTGAAAGAATTACACGAATATTAGGTGATAAAGATGAGTATAAGCCGTGTGAGTTGTTAAAGGCTGTTCATGAATTAAGATATAAGCTTGAGAGCGAGATAGAGAGGTTTCCCGATATGAATGAATTAATGACATATATACTCAAGAATATGGGTAGTCATAAAATAATAAGTGATTTATTAGAAAAAATTTTGGAAAGAGGACTTAAGACCTATAGTGATTTAGAGAAAGAGCTTCGTTCTAATCTATATGGAGCAAATGATTATGTTAAGAGATTCATGAAAGATATTAATTTTATCCTGCAGGTAAGGATAGAAAGTATTGATAATTTCGAAAAATTAATAAATACTAACAAGACTATTATAGAGAACTACAATATTAAAGCACTTAGGAAGATAATAGAGTGTGTGAGCAATAGAAGGGGTGATGACAATACATGTAAGGCAATAATATATGCATTAAAACTTCTAGGTAGAGCGCTTCGTGCAGTATTGCTAAGAATCTCATTACTTAGTTGTAATGGAGCATGCGGTATGTGTTATGTAAATACGAAGTCCTGCAATCGATTTGGCGCACCATTTATTCAGGCCGAGACACTCGATAGGAGGGTTCTTAAGATAGTAGCGTCTGAAATAATTAGGAATATGGGCATTAACGTTAAGGACTACTATGATGTAAATGAGAACGTAGACGCCATTGTCGAGCTTGGTGGTGAAACTCGTGCAATAAGGTGTAAATAAATGCTATTGATATGTAAGGATTCAAGAAAGAGCGTTTCATCTATGTCGATTGAGGAGTTAATAAAGCGATTCTTACACGAATCATTTAATAGTAAATACGTATACATTATCTCCCCTTGGATTACGTCGTTTGAGTTAGATTCACGATTTATCCATTATTTTTACGTATCATCAAACAATGTTATCGATGTGCTTAAGGCACTAACTAATTCGGGTATTGATGTTAAAGTCGTAACGAGGTGCCTCGACGATTCTATGGATGTTCAACTTATAAGGATATTGACCAACATTGTTCAGAGAGAACGAGATACTGAGCTTAATGATGATATTAAGGCATTCTTTAGGGATAGAATAAATGAGTTCCTCGATCGTGCAATTGCGTTAGTTAGCTTGGCCGATGATCTAAGGGATAGTCTTAGGTTTGACTTAGGCGCTAATGATGAGCTGTTTCCTTGGTATAGACTTCACACGAAGCTTTACGTCAATGAGCGATCCATCATTATGGGATCAGCCAATTTTACCAGGGGTGGCATTCTTGATGGTGGCAATTGGGAATGCGTAATTCATTTTACCAAGGACGAAAACACGAACTTGTATAATGAAGCGTTAAGAGTTGCTCAGCATTACCTCAGTATTAGCAAGGGTTTTGAGGATTGTGAGCGTAGGGTTGTGAGGATTATTAATGAGTTTGGCGGCGTTATTAATGAACCCGTTTATAGTATTGAGGATTTAATCGAGTATCTGGGTAGGGTTAGGGATAGCTTGTATTGATACTTATACTGATACTTGTTTTTGGTTTACTACGCCGTACTTTAATGCGTGCCTGTTTATCCATATTGCTGTGATTGTTAGTGGTGTTAGCATTATTTTTCCTAGGGCTTGGTAGAGGGCTATCTGTATTAGTTGGTTGTTTGGGATTATGCCGTAGAAGGCGATTGGTACGAAGACTAGGGAGTCTATAAGCATGGCTGTTGGGTCTGAATAGCCGACCCTCCTCAGTATGCCTCCCCCTAACCTGCTCACTAGGTATACGTCGTATGTCTGTGATGCTAGGAATGCCGTTATTGAGGCCATGACTATTCTCACGCTTATTCCCATGACGCTGGCGAAGGCGTTTTGTGATTTCCATACCTGCGCCGGCGGGAATACTATGATTAAGTAGTTGGTTAGTGCCACGAGTAGTTGGGCTATGACTGCCACCCTGACCAGCGCGTATCCGTAGTGCTTGCCGAACCTAAGCGTTACGTAGTCCAGTATGGCCACTGAGGCGGAGTAGGTTATTAGGCCCATTGGGAATGTTATTGGCCCCACCTCGCCCAACTTGACTGCGGTGTACTGGCTAATCGTTAGTAATAGTGCGTAGAGCATGTAGGATGTTGGGAGTAGGTACCCGTGCTTACCGAGCCTGTATAGCGCCCAGAGTGTTGATGATGTGGTTAGGTACGTTATTGAGGCAGTTAGGTAGAAGAGGCCTAAGGAAATAAGTATGGAGGGTGTAACCCATCACCCAAGCCACTGGTCCAGGGTGACCCTACCATCCAGGGCATCCCTGAGTCTCCTAAGGTACTTAAGCCTCGCCGTTAGGTTTCCGGCGAGTAATACCATGACCCTTGGATTACCGCTCACCGCCTTAACCACGCCCTTCGGGACTATTAGGATCGCGTTTATGTTGTTGATCGTGTTATTAACGAGGCTGTTCAATACGCTTTCGATGGCGTAGGCATACTCCTTGGGTAGTGCCATGATGATTAGGTCATACTTATTACTATTGATTATTTGCATTAGCTTACCCTCTACATTCAATTTCATGAACCAACCCCTAATCCAATCCTTCGGCTTACCCTTAAGTGATGCCTCATACGGCACCACCTCATCAACCTCGTTTATAAGGCCATACCTAGCACTCACTATGTATAGATCCACCTGCTTACCACTCGCCCTCAATGCGTCGACCAGGTTCTTAACAGCCCTAAATGAGCCACCGTACAGATCCCTGGCGGGCCTTACGAAGCCCCTGAGCACCTCCCTATACCTCTTCTCGAGTTCTACGTCGAATGAGGGCATATTGAGACCAACGGCATCTAGGGTCTTGAGCACCCCCTCCATGTCCACGTTCTTCTCTGACGTGCAGTTAGTGATCACCAACACCTTATTAGCTCTGCGTATTGCATCCACGACATTCCTCGGCAAATCATTAACCCGCGACGCCGGGTCATTACTGCCCTTGACTATTACGAACTTGGGTATTGAGGAGCGATCCTCGAGTATCCTCTTGAAGACGTAGACATTGTGGAAACCCCTCCTCCTGTTCCTGTCGTTCCCCCGGAACACAACCACGTCAATACCCACGGACCTACATATCGGGCATCCGCACCTCTTCCATGGTTTATCCCTAAGCAGCGCTTCGTAGTAGGGTAGGTAGCGCAACTGCCCAATGCCCTCCAGGTACTTCCTCAAGTCCTCTAGGACCTCGTTTAGGCCGATCCCACCCTCATCGTAAAGCCTAAGCCTCTCAAGCAACTGCCGCGCATTGGGGCTTTCAACAACCCTGATTGCTGTGTATGCCTTACCATCGATGGTTATGTAGTTACCCACCTCCCTCGTCCACGCCATCCTAAGCACGGTGGAGCTATCGAAGGACACCTCACCAACGTGGCTCAGGAAGTCCCTAAGCATCGGTATTACGGACAGCCTCGTTATACCTAGGAAGTGAATCTTCTCGATACCCCCGAGCTCCCTAGCCACATCCCTCAACCTAGTGATTAACCTGGTTATGAACTTCGTATCCCTCTTAGCCAGACCGCCAATTGCGAAGTGCCTATAGCCAACGTTGTAAAGCTCCCTCATGGACTTAGCATAGTCCTCAATATCAATGCCCTGAACAGAAGCCATGAGCGTGAAGCCGTACTTACCACTCCTCCATAGCCTGTACATCTCCACGGCATTGTTAAACGTGATCTCCATCCTCTCCTGGGGGTTTCCAAAGAATGGTATGTGGTCCAGCGTGACTCCATAGTCAACGCCCAGCACCTCGTAGTACCTGAGAATCTCCTCTATGCTGTAGGGTGGTTTCTCCAGGTATCTATACTGCCATGCGCCGCAGTCACCAATCAACTGCATATTGCTTGGTAACTTAAGGAACTTCCTGGCACCACCCGACACCTTTATCCTCTCGAGCTTGCTCTGTGTCAGTGTGGATATTGATATTAGGACGCCATCAACCACGTCACCCCCAAGTAACTCCCAAATCCTAGCCCCATAGACATACCTATCCCTGGCGTAGAGCTCTGAGTGCCTTTCGTTTTTGAAGTCGAATCCTGGATCAACGATGTCATCCCAATCGGGCAGTATGAACTTAAGCTCGCCCATTAATCACTGAGTAATTATCTCATTGCGATTAATAAGAAACCAATAATTTAAAACCAATAATTTACTTGTATATTATCTGCCTGAAACCGTTTTAGGCACAGTCACAGGTCTAGCATTATTTTGCTCTATTAAGGCAGAATTAGCGAAAAAGTTAAAAGGAAACTGCCTGGCCAGATCTATTGGTATGCGACCATTCACCCTAACGGCATTACAAGAATTCCTAACCATCCTAAGAAATGGTGGTGTTGAGTACATAGAGCATGATAGAAGACTTAGGGAGCTGCTCTCGGCGTCCCTCGACCTAGGCTTTGTCCAACGCGCAGGAAGCGGCTATGTAATAACTGAGAGGGGTCTAACGTTCCTAAATGCTGTGGCTAGCCGTGACGCCAACACCGTACACACAATCCTCATGGAGAGCATGGAACCCTACAGGAGGATTTACGAGCTAATCTCAAGCGGAGTCACAAAGCCCAGCGATATTGCATCATCCACTGGGTACAATGCCGTAATCATAGATGTGGTTCTAAGGCTCATAGGTGAGGTTGAGGGGTTGGGATTGGGCGAGGTGAATGAGGGGTTATATGGCAGGTTTGAGAAGGTGTTGATTGATAAGTATAGGGCTCTAAGCAGGAGGTTTTGGAGTAAGTACGTACCAATCGGTGAATTACTGAATGAGGTACGGCGTGAGTCCCACATACCGCCTAGACTCATCAATAAATTACTGGAGGAGTTTGTGAGGAGGTGGGGTGGTAAGGTTGTCCTTGTTAATGCACCATCCACAGGGGGTAAGAGCTTCGTTGAGTTGTTTGGGAGGAGGTATGCGTACATACTCATTGAGGTGGGTTGATCATGAGGACCCTACTACCGATACCCAGTGAGGAGGATGTTAGGTTCATTTACGACCCACACAACAGTGTTGGTGAGGTCATGAGTTACGTAGATGCAGTTGCGAATGACTCCTCAGGCGCTGGTGTTATCCTCGGTAATTATGGGTTTGGGAAAACCCACATGATGCTCCACGTGACTTACCTAACGAGGAGTAGGTATGATGGGGCTGTCACGATCTACGTAAATGCGCCTGGGCAGGGGTTCATGACGCTGTATAGGGCGTTCATGAACTCTGTGATGGATTTACTAAAGGAGTTGACTGGGTTCCTCGAGGCACCGCTGAGCACCGCGGTTGGGTTGTTAAGCAGCGGTGACGAGGATGGTGAGTATGCGAGGCAGTGGTTGCTTGGTGAGCCCGTGCCCCAGAACTTTAGGCTTAAGCATGGGCTTGGCCCCAGGATCAACGAGGAGTTGGGGCTTAGGGTAATGCTCAGTGTCATGAGGGGGTTGGTGAGGGCGGGCCGTGGACCAATACTCATATTACTTGATGAGTTGGAGGACGTGATAACCCTCGGTATTATGAGGAGACTTCAGTACCTAAGTCTCCTTAGGAACCTCGTCGATAACCTACCGGCCAAGTCGTTGTTTATCGCCTCGTCAACACCGGCCGGTTGGAATGAAGTTGCTAATACATACCCAGCACTTGCTAGGCGATTGTCATCATTCATCATTTATCTAAAGCCACTCACGCTCGAGGAGTCTGTGGAGTTCGTGAGGTTGATTATTAAGTGGAGAGGACTCGGCATTACGCTTAGTGAGGACTCTATAAAGGTGCTTCATGAGTTTACGGAGGGGAACCCTGGCGAGATCGTTAAGGCCCTGTCACTAATACATGCGGTGTTTAGGGATAGAGAGGTTGGGCCCGAGGATGTTAAGGCCCTGCTTTCGAGGTATGTGTAAATGGTGAGGCTCTTCATCACGTGGTTCGCGGAGCCCGAGGACCCACATTACTGGAGGTTCTTCAGTATTGATGGTTTAGTAGTCTCCATGAAATCGATCCTGGCCCTCAGGGGTAGGAGTAGGTCTTTATTCAATGTCTTGATTAGTAGGGGCTTTAGGAGTGTCTATGGCTACGGTGGGGCCTTAATAATTGATTCAATGCTTAGTTCGTTGCACGGTAACGGCGGAGCCCCAGTAAATATGACCCAGTCACAGGTTCTATACCTGCAGTACCTCATTGGTTCCGACGTGCTTGTGCATATGGATTACCCAATAATCAACGTCGATGATGAGGAGACAAGGCGCAGGTTGCTTAGGAGGAATATTGTTAATGCAGAGGCGGCGCTCAGGTTTGCCGAGTCCTTGGGTAAGGATGTGATGCTGGTTGTGCAGGGTTGGGATGAGGAGTCCTACGCGGAGTGCGCCGGGTATTATAGGGACTTGGGTGTTAAGTATGTGGGTGTTGGCTCGCTCGTGCCTCATAGTAATGACCCCGAGTTCCTAGTGAGGGTTGTGTCGAGGATTCGGGAGATAATTGGAAGCGGTGCTTACATACATGTTTTTGGTGTTGGGAATGTGGGCGTTTTGCGTTTGATTGGGCGTTATGTGGATAGTGTCGATATTAGTACACCAGCCATAGCTGGGGGTAAGAAGGAGGTCATAATACCGAGTGATGGCGGTTTCAGGAGGGTTAGGGTAACCTCAATAATGGAGTTGGCGATGCTTAAGGAGAGGCTTGAGGTTAGTAATGATGAGGTGGAAAGGTTGTTAATCACGAATATAATAAGTGCAAAAACGCTTAGGGAGAAGAATAGGAGTGTCATTACGTACAATACCTACGTGTTGAGCAGGTACTGGCGTAAGTACATGAAATCTTTATAAATACCTATGTGATTTTTACATGTGGACATTAGCGGTAGAATTGAGGGGTGCGTGAAGAATGTCTGTAGTAATTATGTGATGGTTAAGGCGAGTTGCGCAGAGATTCCCAGCGTTGGTGAGGGTGTTTACGTAATTAGTGATGGAAAGATAACAATAATTGGCTACTCAAGGAATGTCAGGGATAGGCTGCTTAGGTACTGCCGTGGTGACCTCGACATTAGGGGGATGGCATTATTGCTTATGGGTAATCTGGAGCACGTGATACCTAATGTCAAGACCGCCAATGATACCCTGGCTAGGAGGGGGGAGCTTAGGAGGAACCTAGTCAAGATAATAAGCAGTGCTGGCATATTCGTGGTGGGCTGTCCAGGGGTTAAGGCGTCCAGGTTATACGAAGTATTGAGTAAGTGCTTGGGTTAGGCTGTTCAACCCCACCAATCGTGGGGCCTACTTACCCAATTCACAGAGTAGCCTCCTGAGGCTCCTCAAGTCATCTACGGATAACATCTCCGTAGGGTCACCAGCGCCGTAGTAAGGGGTTTCGCCGCAGATCTCGCCGATTGTCGAGGCGAGGTATCTCCAACCAGCCCACCAATAATCATGTGGGTCTGGGTCAGTTATGTACCCGGAATTCTCGATGAGAGTCTCAATTACACCATCGATTGTGCCTGAATACTTACTCATGCCTAGGTCTGCCAGTAACTTCTTAACCAACTCGCCATACTTCCTCAACGGCTCCTCAAAAACCTTCCTAAGTTCGTCCTCACTCAGTTTCGACGTCTCATGATCATAGAATAACTGATCAATTTCATCGGCAAGCCTCTTAATCTCCCCGCATAGATTGTCAAGGGACACGAATAATTAAGGTTAAGGGCTTAATTAATTTTACCATTTCAAAACCTGCAAAACACAAAATAAGTAATAAATACTAAAGTATTGCCAAGCGCTCGATCCAAGACTTGAAATATGCAGTATTTTCAGTAGCCTTATTACTGAGTAGGTATGGTCCATACTGGTGGGCCTCAGGGACTTTGTTAGGGTCCTTGGTGGGGTGACAACCTACGTGGAGCTCACGTGTGATGGCGAATGCAGGGCTTTCCTGAGGGCCTTGGGTGTTGATGCCGGCGCCAATGCCAGGGTTGCGCTCGGCCCGGGGGTTGCGAGGGCTGTGGTTGGCGGTGTGGAGGTATTGATAACCAATGGCAGGCTCGTGGTTAGGGATGGGGATGAGGTCATTATGGATAACGTGGTTAGGCGTGACACGAGTCCCTTTGATCCATGTGGTGTCATTATCACGCCAATAGCCAGGGCTAGGTGTGTGGAGAGGATTAGGCCCGTCAAGGACCTGGTCACCGCCGGCCTGCTGCTCATTGGTAGGGCCCTGGGCCTAGGCCCCGACCAGCCCCTCTAGGGAGGGGCTTGGAGGACCTCTGGCTCCAGCCTTATGAATACGTGCCTAGGGGCTGGTGGGCTGTGGAGTATGCCCATTGCGTACTCGCCGAGGAGCCTCGGCGTCAGGTCCAGCCTGAGCCACTCCCTATCGCCCGTCGTTAGGCCGAACCTAGGGGCTACCTCGTCTATGTACGCGTCGGGGCCGGCGAGGATCAACGCCCAGCCGAGGTTCTGCAGCATGCCTGGGGGTGTGTCCGCCACGGACTGAGTCGCGAACCAGAGGGCCAGGCCCCTCTTCCTGCCGGCCCTGATTAACTGCCACACTGCCCTAGAGCCGAGGATTAGGTAGGCCTCGTCAGCGATGATCACGTTGGTCACCAACTCACCTGTGCTCCTGCCCCTGGCCAGGAAGTAGTTGAAGGCCTCCCCAATGAGTGCCTGCATCATTAGGCTGACCAGCGGGTCGAACTGCCTCAGGGACTCGCCACTGGGGTGGTTGGTGAAGGATATGACCGCGTTCCTGTTCAGTAGTTGCTCGAGGTTGACGAGGCTCCTCGGCATTAACCTCCTGGCTATGAGCCAGGCGTCTCGGTATTGGCTATTCCCCACCAGCCAGTCCAGGGCGTTGGGGAGGCCCGTGTAGGGCATTGAGTATAGCTCGCCTATTGCCTCATCATCAACCCCCATGCTGTGCCTAACCACCTCCCTAATGTAGTGGGCCTTCACGGTGGGGTCCTCATGGAGCGGCGCCAGGTAGTCTATGAAGGCATCGCCGGCGTAGAGGCATTGGAAGCCGTACCTCGCCAACACCGGGCAGTACTCACCCTCGGGGTCCAGCACCAGGAACCTAATGCCTGGGCTTGCCCTCAGGAGCCTCAGGGCTAGGCTCATGACGGTCTTCGTCTTACCCCTGCCCGAGGGCCCCACCACAAGCCCATGTGCGTTGCCCAGGGCGTCGAGGTCCAGGGAAACCCCATTCCCAAACCTGTCGATTCCCACCTCCACCACAGCCCTGCCTAGGCCCGTGGCCACCGTCGACCCGTGGAATATGGGCATTATGAGGATGTCGTTGGTCAACGCCACGAACCTAGGGGGCCAGAGCCAGTTCCTGGCCCTACCCATGCCTATCCCCGGCGCCCTCACGCCCCCGTGTATGTCCACTAGGTACGTGCGTTCGCCATTGTTCAGCCTCTGCACGGCGTTCCAGTAACGCCCAGCCCTCACCTCCGCCGCGCCCCTCACCTGG
>JAGDXB010000031.1:0-19654 GCA_023256215.1 Vulcanisaeta sp.
CCCAAATGCTTAGCCTTCAGGCGCACCACATAGACATTATACCGGGGAGGATGCTGGGAAGGCTAGACTACGCAAATAGTGTAATTAACCTTGTTAGATCGAGTATATGATATTGCCAGGAGGAATAAGCCAGTTAATTCAAGCCATTAATAAGGCTATCAAAGGCCTAAACCCAATCGCGGTCTTCATAATTGGTTCAATGGCCCGTGGAAAATTCGTGCTGGGCATGAGCGACATTGACCTGGTCGTTATAGTGAGTGGCGAGCCACCATTTAGGGCTAAGGTAATTGGGTCACCGCTAGGTGATGTGGAGGTCATTGTATTTACCCTAAGCGAATTCTGCAGTCACTACATGGATAATAATATAATGCTCGAAACACTAAGGATAGGCATACCAATCATTGGCGACCCAGAGGAATTAATGAGACTATGCAGATAATGATGTAGAGGCCCTGCCATTAGGGGGCGTGGCAGTTCAATGGTTGTTTGCGTTACCAATAATTAGTAACGCTCTTATAAACCCTTCTCCATGCAGACTACCAAGCACCTTCGTTTTACTTATTTAGTTACTAATTATTGGTAACGCAATGAACTCACGAGAGGAAATCCCCATATTGGGTTTAGCGAGGTTGCTTGAGACTATTGAGGAGTTTAGTTCTCGTAGGGGTCGTGATCCATATACGAGGGAGTTACTTGGTTTTTTACGTATGTGGGGTTATGGTGAGGATTTGCTGCTTTTGGCTTGGGATTTGGGTTTTGTGGATAGGTATGATGATTATTGTGGGCCTGGCAGTAGGAGGTTGTGTAGGTTTAATAAATTGAGTGATTTAGGTCGTGAGTTCCTTAGGCGTTATGGTGAGCTTATGGAGTTACTAAATAGAAATAGATAATCTCTATCGCCTTTCAAAGCACTTATGCGTCTCAACCGTGATCCCTCGTAAGCACTACCATTTAATGTTAAATGTCATAGGTCTTTAGGCTTAACCATAAACGACATCACTAGCACAATCACCAGTCCTATTATAAAAAGTATACCGAATATCCTCAACACGCCTGGGCTATATAGCTGTGGTGCCAGGTTTGTGAAGCCCAGGGCCCAAATTACGTAGAATAGCAGCATCAGTGCAAGGCCCAGTATGACTAGGTATTTTCTAGCCTTCCTGCTTACCGCCAGTCGTGGTAAGTTAGGTAATATTGCGGCTAATGGTAACCCAGTCAGCATTATTAATATGGCTTTGCCTGGCTTGGTGGCTATCCATGTTATTGGCTGTACTGGGCATCTACCTGGTTCTAGGGATTTTATTGTTATTGGGCTTATTGTCACATTCACAGGAAGTACCGGCGTACTTGTAATTATTAGTAGTACTATTGAGGAATTAATCCAGTTATTTGTTGAGAATTTACCCTTAATTGCATAGTTCCCTGTTCCAGTTATGTTCGTGGAAATTACTTGGCTAGGCGTTTTGAGGATTATCTGCGCCCATGAAAACCTCACAGCCTTTCTCTCAAATACTGTGTATATTATTGTGTATGTGGGTACTTCACCTGGGTATGTAGTCGTCTCATTGTTACTAGATATTTGCATACCCATGCCTTGGCTTACATAGAGTATTAGCGGTTGGTCTGTGGTTATGGAGATTTCGTAGATACCTGGGGTTACGTTAGTACTTACATCAAAGTCTATTGGGTATGGCTTTAATCCCTGGGTTATTGGCGGTGCTATGTTCGTAGCTCTCGTGATTACTTGCCCTCTCTTAAGTATAGTTAATGCTAAGTTGGCTTGTTCCTCTGAATAGGATGTTCCGTAAATAATGATTCTAAGGATTTTTCCCGTGAAGTTTATACTCAGGTTGAAGGATATTGTTGAGTAGGCACTTACTGGTAATACTGTGCTACTTAATGGTGTTGATATGGTTAGTGGCATGGACATGTTCATGAAGGCCTTGCCTGGCGTAATACTTATTTCAGTGCTAACCATGTAATTGCCAGGCGGTATTGTGAGTTCTCCCGTGCTGATTAGGAACCTGCTTTGGTATGTTCCGCTCATTATTGTTAGACCCTCATTTTCGGTATAGCTTGTGGAGTTCGTGATTAGCCTGGCTATTGTTACGTCGTAATTATTGATTAGTGGTTCTCCACTATAGCCATTAATGATCAATTGATAACCGCCGCATATCGCATACGTACCATTCACAGGCCTTACCCCAGAAACCTCACCAACAATGGCCTTACCTGGCTTGAGCATTAGGGATGCCGTAGACGCCCAAATAGGCGTTTCAATGCGTCCGCTGGGCGCTATCGACACTAAATTGTAAATGCTGGTAAAGTTCTGGTTCAATGGTGCCCAATTCGCGCCTAAGTCTCCGGTTCCCTGATAGGGCGGCCAGAATAGTGATAGTGGTGACGCTAACAATGCCATTAATAGAGCGACACCCAAGACTAACGCGGCTATTCTTCTCTCTTTAAGTATGCTTATTGCTTCAATAAGGGTTATTGCCAGTACCGCTGGGACTACCGTAATAAAACCGACACCACCTAGTACTGCCGCTATGAGGGCTGGTACGGCCGTGCCAACACTTACCAATTGTATAAATGCCGTTGTGGCCAGGTTATATATGGCTTGGTTCAATACTCCCTGAAACGTCAATACATGAATTATTGAGTAGGTGTTTGCCAACATGTAATAGGTTAGTGCGATGACCCCTACCGTTGCTACGTACTCGTCAGACTCATTGAAATTCCTCGTGACCAACCAATGGGTTATTGGTATGAATATACTAAGCAATGCACCCTCTGGACTAATTAATGCGGTTAATGCCGCTAAGGCCGTACTAACAACCTTACTATCAGTATTGACGTAGTAATACATCGCTATTGCGGCGGCAACCGCAATTACCTGAGGTTGCCATGGATTACTCATTACAGTCAATAGAGATGCATTAATAAGGGACGTTATCGCCACCATGATGATCATGGAACTACCTAGACCCCTTAACCTACCTATCCTATACATGTATAGGGCTATTACGAAGTTGCTGAGCACTATCATTATGATAATGAATATAGGTAGGTACCCGCTCATAAGCATGGGCCCAATAATAAGTGATTGGCCGATATCCTGAGCCGTAGGGCCAATAATGCCCAGGGACTCCTTCATCAATAGGTTAAGTGAGTAATAATTGGGGTTACCATTGAATACCTGAAGTAGCACGTATACAGACTCCAAGACGCTTATGACATATGCCACAGCACCAATGACCCCCCTAGTTACCGTGTCCTGCCTCATTTATAACTTGGTTCACTATGCCTAGGATTAAAGTATTATTTATCCAAGGTATTGAGACACTGTCTAACGCCAATTAATAAGTATACTAATGAGTCTACAATCTCGCCAATAGATTTGCCCTTGCTTAATACTGTTACCGGTATCTTAATGCTGACCTCATCATTACTTAGGGCGTTAATAATCAATTCCTTAAGTACCGCATTGCCCAATATGTAGTTCTTAAGAATGTTTATTGCCCTATCCAGGTCCCGCCCTTTTATAGTGCATGGTACATAATTAACGCCGTTAATAATGTATTTACCATAGTTGGTATCGCACTCTATCGATATATCGTCATAGCTCCTAACGAGTACGCTCATTAATTCCTACGTACCGGTATAACTTTTTAAAGGTATGCTGATTAATGGTTTTGATGTCTTCAATTGAGGAATTAATCACGGGGACGGCCGTAGGTATAAGGGCCAGTGATGGTGTGGTACTCGCAGCTGAGAAGAGGGTTGCCTACGGGTTCACAATGTTTAGTAGGTCAGGTAAGAAGGTGTTTAAGGTCAATGATAACATCGGCATCGCATCAATAGGGATACTCGCCGATATGCAGGTATTGACTAAGATTGCTAAGGCATACATGTCACTCTACGCCCTAGACACGAAGACAAGGCCGAGCATAAGGTCGGCAGCCAAGCTCCTATCCTACGTACTCTTCGCCAACAGGATTCTTCCATACTTTGTGGAGGTTCTAGTCGGTGGTGTTGATGATGAAGGTCCGCACCTCTTCATTATGGATTCTCTGGGTTCGTTGATAGAGGATGATTATGCAGCGGTCGGTACAGGGACTAAGTTGGCCATTGCAATACTCGAGAGCGGTTATAAGCAGGGCATGAGCGTTAAGGAGGCAAGGGATTTGGCAGTAAAGGCGATTAGCCAAAGCATATCGAGAGATCCTGTGTCTGGTGATGGTATTGACATACTTACAATAACTAATAATGGGACTAATGAGGAGTCAATACCATTACAGCCATTAAGGCTTTAGGATAAGGTTGTGCCCCGTATTGGAGGAGCCGAGCCTCATCGGTTGGGCATGGCCCAAGCTTGGCCAGCCCACGCCAACGGGGCATGCTTAATTTAGAGTAAGGGAAATTAATTCTTTCTTCGTTGCATACATAGCGGTGCTGAACCTCCACGGGACTGAGACTTGATGAGATTGGTCTTTGCTGAGTATGGTTTTTATCCTTTGCATAATCATGAATCATGAATGGTAATCCTCATTGTTAGGTATGGTGAAGTTGCGATTAAGGGACCCAGTACCAGGTCTAGGATGGAGAGGTTGTTGGCTCATCATATCAATACTGGATTGAGGGCTTTAGGTATTGACTCAAGAATTGAGCGTTCTCAGGGTAGACTCTTTGTGGAGGTTAGCGATGATAGGGTTAAGGAGAGTGTTGACCTTGTTAGTAGGGTATTTGGGGTCAAATCAGTATCGCCAGCCAGGGCTTACAAGTTCAATAATCTTAATGATTTAGTTAACATAGCGGTTAAGGAGTGGGGTGGGTTAGTTAGGGGTAGGACGTTTGCAGTTAGGGTTCATAGGGTTGGTAAGCATGAATTCACATCAATGGATGTCGCTAAGGTAGTTGGCGCGGCCCTAAAGCCTATGAGTAATGGGGTTAATCTAGAGAGGCCGGATATTGAGTTGTTTATGGAGATTAGGAATGACATTGCGTATTTGTTCACAGACATTGTGAAGGGGCCTGGTGGTTTGCCGCTTGGTTCTGAGGGTAAATTATTAGCGTTGATATCCGGTGGTTTTGACTCACCTGTGGCTGCCTGGTTCATGATGAGGCGTGGCTCCTACGTTGATGCGTTATTTTGCTCATTAGCCTATCCAGTAGACGTGATCAACTTCCTTAGGGTAGCTCATGCCTTATTTAGTAAGTGGTCCATTGGTTATGACCCTAGGCTATTCATAATCGATTGCTCGAAGATAGTTAGTGAGTTTAGGGCTAAGGTTAATCCCCATTTATGGAATGTGCTCTTTAAGAGGGTGCTTTATGAGGTTGGTGCCAGGGTTGCCAGGTCCATAAATGCCCTTGGTCTGATCACCGGTGAATCCCTAGGGCAGGTGTCGTCACAGACCCTTCATAATCTGATGGCTATCGAGCACGGCATAGACGTGCCGATATATAGGCCGTTGATTGGGCTTGATAAGGATGAAATTATGGAGTATGCGAAGATGATAGGTACCTACGAGGAATCCATGAGGACTGAGGAATTCTGTGCCATATTCTCGGAGAGACCTAGGACTAAGGTAAGTCCTGAGGAGTTGAATGCTGAAGCAGCCAAGCTAAGTCCTGGTCTGATTGATGAGTTGTTATCAACGATGATAATACTAAGAGTTAGCTCTGCGGTGAATGTAATCAATGTACTCAGCCAGGGATTAGGCGATAGTGATTTAGAGGTAAATGATATACCTAGCAATGCCGTGATTATTGACCTTAGGAGTAGGGATGATTATGAGGCCTGGCATTATCCAGGCGCCATCAATGTAAGCCCTGAGGAGCTAATGAAGGTTGTTGATTCCCTGGGTAGGGACAAGACCTATGTGCTTTACTGCAGCAAGGGATTAACAAGCAGGTGGGGCGCCCTTGAACTTAGGAGGTTGGGTATTAAGGCGTTTTCGATAAGTATTGATAGGTTGAGGGGGTTGAAATGAGGATTAGTAAAGGTCCCAGCGAGGCCTATGTCAGGTCTAGAGTGCCTAGGGGCTTTCATCTTGATGTTGCTAGGTCAATACAGAGGATGCTTGCCAGCAAGGTTGTTGAGAGGGATACCGTGCCCATCAATGATATTGACCTCATCACGGGCATTGATGTCGCGTACATAGAGAGGGAGGATAATGAGATCGGCGTTTCCATCGCCAGCACCTACTCTTTAACATCGCGATCCATAGTAGAGTGGAGTTGTTGGGTTGGTAATATAGCGTTTCCCTACGTACCAACGTTGCTATCGTTCAGAGAACTAAAGCCTGTGGTGAATGCCTATCTCAGACTTAGGAGAAAGCCTCACGTGGTGTTGATCGATGGCCATGGTAAGGCACACCCATTCAGGCTTGGAATTGCGAGCCACTTCGGTGTGTGTATGAATGTGCCAACAATAGGTGTGGCTAAGTCATTGCTTTATGGTAAGGCAAGCAATGATGAAGGGCCAATACTTGACCCAAATACTAATGAGATTATCGGATGGGTAATAAGGTGCGCACCAAGTAAGCCAACATACATAAGTGTTGGGCATGGAATAACCCTAGATACGGCAATCAATCTTGTGAGAAGGCTATGTGCAGGTTCGCAAATGCCAATACCAATTCTCCACTCACATAATAGGGCTAATGAACTGAAGAGGAGGATAATCAAGAACCTGAGCAAGGGCGTTACAAACCTTGATTCTCAATGCGCATCAATTCTTATGTGATTATTGATAGAGGACCCATTTATATACAGTTGATAATTATTAATACACGAAATTGTAAATGAAGTCTGTGAGCTCAGGGTTGATTGTTGTAAGAGTTTAATGCCATCTTTAGTTTGTTCCTATCAGCCTCACTAAGTGTACCTGGCTGCTCCTCAGGCTTAACAATCCACCTATCCACATATCTACTCATGTTTTGTAGAACCACGATTCTGCTTGGTGGATCCTCATCCATGTACCTAAAGTTGCCACCCTGCCTATTGATTTCCTCAAGTAATTTCATAGCCCACTCCTTAACCTCCTCATGCCTAAGCATGTCACTCCTCTTGAGCCTAAATGTTGAGTGGCCTAGGTGCATGTATGACTTAACCTCGATGAAGTGCGGGTTGCCCATTACCATGAGCTTTGCGAACTCCGGTATGTACTTGAAGTCGTAATTAAGGCTTCTAATCAGTGTTATCCTAATAACGGTCCTGGTATTAAGCCTGCTTAGTAATTCTAGGCTTTTTAGCCATCTTTCCCACGCATCCTCCCTATACATCACGGGCACGTTAATTCTATAGAACAACTCCCTATTTGGTGCATTGCAGGATAAGTATAGTTGAGTTGGTAATGCATCCTCACGTTGAAGCCTCTCAAGCATCTCTGGGTGTTCACCGTTGGTTACTATGAATATGGACTTCGTACTCGGTAAACCCCTCAGATACTTAACCAACTGCGGAAGTTTTGGATATAATGTTGGCTCCCCTGAAAGTGATATTGACCAATGGGTTGGAGTTAATGCCTCCTTAGCCCTTTCCTTAGCCTTAGGATGCCCGAAATAGCCGGTCAATAACCTATATCTCTCAATAAGTATCCCCTTCACTAAGTCCTCAGGATCGTCCACGAACTCGCCACTAGGCATGAACGAGTCAAAGGACTCAGTGGGTCTCCAGCAATATACGCATCTATTGCTGCATACCATGCCCACGGGACTAAACTCAACACACCGGTGGGAACCACCGGCAGGTGCGCCATAAAACCTAAACTTATAGCAACTCTGTTCTTGTGTCAGGGCGCTCCTAGTCCAGTGGCAGAGCTCTACCGTGGAGTGGTTATAAATGCCGTAACTAGCCTTGATGAGTTTAGCCTTAGTCTCATCATTAATCCTAATCCTAACCTTACCACCGACCTCGCTAATTACGTGGTACTTCAGGGACTCCTTAATTAACTGATTAATACTCTCCATGAATCCCAGCAATTAATGACCCTAGAGGAATATAAATTTTTTATCATAAAACCGAAATTAAACAACACCCCTACCAATCCTCTCCCAAAGCCTAACATACCAATCAGGCAGACCTAAATCCTCAACCCTAACAGACCTATCAGGCGTGTACGGCTTGATATCCAGTATTGGAGTACCATCAAATAGGTCAAGCCCAGAAACCCTAAGAAACCTACCGTCCCTACCAACAAACCTAACAATGCTAAATCCAATGGGATTTGGCCTATGTGGAGAATCGCTGGCAAAAACACCAACCTCAGGCAATTCCTCAATACTCAGCCCAAACCTAATAAGCCTCCTAGGCTTAATAATAAGGACTTTGCGCTGATCCTCAGAAACCCTGTGGAAAAGCGATACCAATATCAGGTGGGAGAAGCCATCAATATTCCTTAAGCCATCAACAAACTCCTCAAAAACCTCGACAACACCATCAACACCGCTTACTGAGTTCCTAACAATATCGTCACTAAATCCATGATGAATAACACCGATAGGTCTCAGGAAAAGACCTCCATTCTTAATCACGAAATACCTCGATAACTCTACATAGGCGTTCTCATCCTTTAATAACTCTATTATTAATTCCCTCAGCAGGTTTTTACTCTTAACTTCTCTGATTATTTCCTTGACATCCACGAATAATTAACTTGGATGTGCTACTTTTAATATTACCGTAGTATTAATGGTCAATGATAATGAAATTGAAATAGAGAAAAGTTAAAAATATGTCTCTAAAAATTGATACATAATGTTCACAGAGAAAACTAGTAAATCAAAACATAGGATAATATTAATTCCAATTTTAGCAGCAATGGCCTTAAGTGTGTTGGTGCTTGCCGATGTAGTGTATTACTATAAGGGCGTTATAACGGCCACAGTATCGGCGCCGCCTCTCTCATTTTTCGTAGGACCAAACGGCTATATGCCACCCTATGTGGCAACATCGGTATCACCAACGGGCTTTACATTAACTCTACAGCTAACCAATGCATCATACATATATTACTACCAGGTACTTGGAATAAGCGCCAATACCTGGTGTTGGTTGTACGTAACTAATGTAACCGTAAGTAATGAGGAACTAATTAATAATTTATGGCTTTACATAACATCAAGACAAAACCTAACATACTGTGTATTACCAATAATATATAAGTCAATGCCTACGCCATTACAGACCTATCAATCATGCACAGCAGGTTATTGGAAGAACCATGCCACAGTACCACCATGGTCGTCCCAATATCCACCCAATGCCACCCTAGGCTCCGTATTCACGGCACTAAACCAATACTGCACAGAACTAAGTAGCTATACATTACTCCAGTCCCTTTACTTCCCAAGTAAAGGACCATATCCAGCCAATACCTACTGCGGTAAAGTTGAATTATTGCTATTCCAAGCAGTGACCGCACTTGAGAACTCATTAACCATGAACTATCCATTATCCCCAAGCCAGGTTATTTCCATGACTAATAATGCCATAGAAAGTAATAACAGTAATACGGTAATCAACCTACAAAATTACTTTAATAACTTAAATGAGGAATATGACTACGCATGCTCTCCTGGGACTTACTACCAATTAATAATACCGACACAAGGATGCTCATTAAAGCCAGGAACTTACTACGTATCAGTATTTGTGCAACCGATAACGCCTTTATACGTTGGGCAAACAGAAACCATAAACTTTTACCTGGCGTGCAACGTGGTTAGTAATGAGTCAATACCGTTACCACCGATACCTGGTGGTTCCTAGTTTTTCATTCAATTTCTAAATAAAAGACGAAAACATTATTAAAAATATGATATTTTTAAAAGGAAAGATTTAAAAGGGATTATGATATAGTAAAATTGAGAGACATATGAAGGGCTTAAGGGTGAATCCTAAGGCGAGGAAATACGTATTGTTAATCGCAGTGGCTATCATGCTAATCAGCGTAGTTGCCTTAGCAGACGTAATATACTACTACAAGGGGGTTATAACAGCCACGGTATCACCAGCCCCATTAACGTTCTATAGCGGCAGCAACTTTACATACACATCACCAAGTGGCATGACTTGCACAGCAAAATTAAATAGCTATGTACCTAAATACGCGAACTTCACAGCGACCTCAAATGGATTTACAGCAACAATTCAATTAACCAATGCATCATACGCCTACTTCTATCATGCGCTTGGTCTAGTTGTTAATACGCCAGGCTGGTTATACGTGACCAACGTAACGATAAGTGGAACACCCATAGTGGAGCAACTAACGATTGTCATTCAAAACGCCTACAGTGGGCAATCAGTATGTAGCTTTACTGTAATAACAAATGCCGAGCCTATAACCAACACGACAGGCCCATGCTCCCTATCAACAGGTCCATACTTCATATCAATAATAGCCCAACCAATAGCATCCCTATCTGCTGGCAGTACCGAGATTATAACATTCTATTTCGGTTATAACATAGCGAGTAACGCAACAGTACCCTTACCGCCAATTAACGGCTAAGGTCGTTGGTCGATAAAAATGACCCCATTTAAAACATTCATTCTATCCTCCATAATACTAACAATAATAGCCCTCATAGTGACATACGGCGCCACTCAACTAACAGAAAGTATTCACCCAGCAACGATGGTAACACCCTTCGTGGATATCGAGGGTGCGAATGTCACAGGTGAAGGCTTAATCATTAAATTAATTGTAAGCAACGCCACCGGAAACATAACAATTACAGGTGGGTATGCGGAAATTCTTGAAACTGGGCAATCATCATCATTAAATGTTACCGGTCCACTAACCCTCGAGGCCGTATATCCACTAATGCCCCAATACGTTAACCTAAGTACGATAGGCATTAAGGGGCTCGTTAGCGGTACATTCTACGGAGATCCAATGTACATAGGATTCTTTTTAGTTGCCCCAATACATGTAAGTATAAGTATGTGGGTAAGTAACGTGCATTATAATAATTGTCTATTGAATATGACTATATCCTACTCCACGCCAATACCTATCGTAATTAATTCATTTACAAACGTTACATTGATAGACGATACTGAGTCTGAGTATGTATTTTATACTATAGGTAATATCTCTAAGTCGATACTATTAGCACCTGGCGTTAATTCTACGAGTATTACTATGAACGTGGGTGAAATTCCAAATACGAGGGTATTCTCATGCTCATTAACCACGGGTCACCTCTATACATTATATTTGCCGATTACCGTTACGTATATCTATCCAACAACAAGTATCACAACTCAATTAACACTTTATAAAGCATTCATAGCAGGTGGTTGATGTGAGAATTGAAGTAATTATTCAACTATTGATCGCATTATCATTCACAATTACCTGGTTCTTGGCGCCTCTTTGGTCTTTAAAATCAAACATCTATAGTCAAGACCTAACTCCACTGGGTTTTTCAATAACGTTCCTAAATCATAGGTATTTCCTATTTATACCGAACACGATAACAGCATTAACATACATAGTCGTCTCAGCCGTAATACCATTGATATGGAGAGGCAGCCGATACTCCCTATATCTATCTCTATTCGCGTTATCCCTAGGCATTATGTTAATAATAACGGCATTGATATTCCAAAGCAGGTATTTATTTTACGGTGGATACTCAATATTAAGCACGGCTACAGGCTACATGTACATAAAAATACCATACAAAACGTACTTCAACGTACCGCTATACCTACTCATAATACTATTCATAGTAACTACAGTAAATGCCGTTACTAGGGCTCGGTGGATAAGGATGAGGAGATTAACAATTATTGAGGAGGCATTAATTATTGCCAGAATAAGCAATCCAGTAAATGCGGTAAGGAAGGCCCTAGATAAATTAGGCATTCAATACAAGGTTATAGATAACTCATTAATTATTGACGACCTAGCCATAATTGGAGGTAGCGCTGAGAAGAGGCCTGCTGATGTTAAAGAATACGTGCTCTTCACGGAAAGAAACTCCATATACTTTGACGGATCTACAATTACAGAATTAAGTACTGAACAGGGAATACTATTGGCTCTCTCAAAATCATTGATGAAGGGCAAGCCAGGCAGGATGGAGGCGATTGAGTATGCGTAAATCATTAATGTTTGTGATCATAATAGTCCTATTAATACCTATCCTAGTGCTATCAAGTGTGATCTATTATAGGAATGGTAGCACATCAATATACGTAGCCCAGCAACCCTTTGAGATTGAAGAACCTAACGTACCTTACATAACAGACTTTGTGAAGTATCCAACCGGCATATACATAAATATTTCGATAAGTAGCGAAAATACCATAAACTTAGGAAACAATTATTTAGTGAATCTTACGATTATGAAGATCAACGTATTACGGGGTGGTTCACTAACATTTAACTTAAGTGCGGTGGGATCGTCTATGTTATTGATTAGGGTTTATAGTGATAATGGTTCGTTAATCGGCGAATATCCAAATAATACGGTCATCATATTAAGTCCAGGTAATTACATAGTTACTGAGGAGATAGTATTTCCAACAGGCATTGATTCTATATTAATAAATGGTAATTACATATTCTCCATAGGTGGTGTTTCGTTAACGTATGAGCTTAGGGAAACAGTAATAATTAATGGTTAATACATAGTATTTTAGGCATTTTAATCCCTTTATTTTAAGTAATAGATTTATAAATAGTCCTTTATTTTTCGAAAAATTCTTATTAATAATACGAAGTATATGGAATATTGTTTTAGTGTGGAATAGAAATATTTAAATATTAGGAATAGAGTGTAGGAATAGAATGAGAACATTATTCATAGCAATAACACTAGCAGTGATAATGTTATTATTAGCGGTAATTATGGTATCTGCCCAACAATATAAGCCGCACTACTTATTTAAGCTAAGCATAACCATAACTAACGCATCATACATTTATTACTACGATATTCAGAAAATAACAGTTATGAATTACGAGACGCTTAACCTAGCCTATGTCGACTATAGCGGTAACGGATTATACAATGTGTGGATTTACATAAGCAATCAATATGGACAATACGTGACAACACTCCATGTAATAGATAATAGCAAGATAAATGATATTGGAAGCAGCGTATCTTTAATGCCGGGTACCTATTACGTATCCGTATTAATTCAGCCAAGCAGCGTCGTACATTATAATGATAATTCCACGTTAGTTCTAACATTCGTCATTAGTAAGTAGTAATAAGTTGAAAGGAGATACCTAAAAGTCACCTCTTCGACTTGCCATATATACCTTAAATACCCTAAATACTTTATCTCTAACTTGATGTTTAATACGTATGGCTACTTCGAGCACTTTGATGAAAAGACGGCAGGTGCGTATAGGTTTATTGAGGTGTTACTGTATTGGGTATACTCCATAGCTACTAAAACAATAAGTGAGTTGGTTCCACCACCGGCGCGCATACTTGAGGTTGGTCCCGGAACAGGCAAATTAGCAAGTATGCTTAGCAATCGTGGCTATTATGTTGTTGGAATTGATGTAAGTCTACCAATGTTAAAGCGCGCCAAGAGGTTCTGGAGACCCGACTTCGCTAACGGTGGTAGTTGGAGATTACCAATAATCAACGCAAAATTCGATGCCGCAGTGGCAACGTTTACATTGCATCATTGGGGGGATCACGAGTTATCCATTAGAAACGTTTATGAATCGCTCAAGTTAGGCTCCGTTTTCGTAGTTATCGAAGCTGATGGTGATAGGTTTAGCGCTGGTGGTCACTCCTGCACTAAGGATTGTCTTCTCAACGTACTCTCGCCATACTTTAATGTCACCATTAAGAAGACATTCCCCTTAATAATCGCAATTGGCAGAAAGGACTAAGTTAAATAATATTAACTAAATTAATGAATCAGTGAGCGGCATTTATTCTAATAGGTTGAGGAATAGAGCATTAAATGCCCTTCGCATTGCCGAGAATATTGATGATTACGACCTGGCAATGTTCCTAATAGAACAGGCGGTCCAGCTTTATGTAAAGGCCGTGTACTTTGAATTGTTTGGCGTTAAGATTAGGGGTCATGGCATTAGGGAATTACTTGGATTTCTAGCTAAGGATCTTGAATCGCAGAATTATAAGGAATTAGCACGAAGATTAAGGGATTTCGTGACTGAGAATAGGGATGTTCTCATAACTCTTGAGGATGCATATATTGAGAGTAGATACGGCGAAATTAGCTATGATATTAATGATGTATCAGTCGCATTGAGGACCGCTAGGGATTTAATAACGCTATTAAATGATATTATTAGGAATGTCAAGTTGGGTTAAGCATCACTTTGAGCATTTAAGGAGATGGAGAGAGTACTCATTTGCTGTCATGAGGGCTGTCAGGGATTTAATACCGAGTGCGAGGGTTTACGTAATTGGCGGTGTTGCTGAGGATAGGACTACCGTGCTCAGTGATATAGACATATTAATAGTAGTACCAAGGGGCATTAGCATAAGCAGGGTTAGGCTTTACAGAGACATCTTAGCAAGGGCAATGGATTATTACGGATTGCCCTGGGATGCACCGGTAGAACTCCATATAGTTAATGAGGACGAGGCTACTGATTACCTTAGGAGCTCTAGGGTGATTGAAATAACGTAAGCCTTGGATTAGCTAAAACAACCACGTCTTAAGTAATTTAAGGCGATACCTACGGAAGAACCCTCAACGGCAATAACTACCGCTGCTATTAACACATTTATTAATGCTGGTGGATCGATTACGGTAGAGAACAGGGCTAAAGCACCTGCCAAGCCTAACTGTGCCGCGGCTAATACCCTGAGCAACCTCCTATTAATTACTGTACATTTTACACTCTTTTTCTCCTGAATTAGAATGCTCATCAAATAAATTATTCTTGACATCGATTATAAATATTACTCACATTAGAAATTCATTAAAAATTATGGAGTTTCATGGTTGAGGAAATTAATAAAAGTGATTTCAATAGTCATCATTTAATGAGTATTATCTCTGACTTAGGTAACGTATTAAGGAGCGTTAAGAATCTCGTTAATGACGCAATAATCATTGCCAAAAGAACTAGGTGGTCAATGATTAGGTTTGCGAATAATGAACCAACGATAATCAATAATTGGGTCTCTGCCGAAACCACGATATACGTAACTAAGTCGAGGAAGTACCTAACGAGTACGATATCTACGGTGAAGATAAGCGATATCAACAATGAGATTCAGAACTTAGTTAAGAGATTAGATACCGTGCCACAGGAAGATGAGTTCTATGTGCAATTAACCCATGTAGGTGAAGTCAGGAGGTTGCAGGGATCCTATGATTCAAGGGTTGAGGGGGATATTGACGTATTTATTGATAAACTCAACGATGCTATCCAGGCATCATTAAATGAAGGTTCTCAAAGGAATGCTGGAGCCTTAACCTTCGGCGTTGAAGAGAAATATTACGTGGACACCACAGGGCTTGAGCTTGAGGATAAATCATCATTTGTGGCATTAACAATCAGGGCGTTCCTTAATGATGTAACCGCAACCTCGGTGTCCATATCCAGGGGCTTGGATGGATTTAAACCTAAGGATGCTGGTAGTGAAGCTGGGATCCTTGTTAGTATGGCTAAGGATCTTCCTGAGGAGAAGATTGAGAATGGGCGTTATGACGTAATCCTAGGGCCATTAATTGCCGGCCACCTATACGGCTTAGTGGTGTCCAGCTGGTTTAATGCGTACTCAATAATCACGGAATCATCAGGCATATCCCGAGATGACATTGGTAAGTTAGTAGCCAGTGATAAACTAACGATAGAGGACATGTCGAGCGAGGGTTCCCTCGTGGGCTCCGAATCCTTCGATTACGAAGGTAACCCCACCAGGAGCCTTGAGGTACTAGGTAAGGGCGTTTTGACAAATGTACTTCATAATAATAGGACCGCGGCTAAATTTAACACCGTAAGTACTGGGCATGCAGTAGATGACTGGTTAAGGCCATCCCCACGCCACGTTAGGATCAGCGTAGGTAATCTGCCAGATAATGTTGACGGCCTAATTGCGGAGTTAGGCAATGGTCTATTATTAACCAATAACTGGTACACTAGGTTTCAGAACATTAGGGAGGGCTTATTCTCGACAGTTATTAGGGACGTAGCATTATTAGTTAGGGGTGGCAAGCCCGTGGCTAAGTTACGTGGATTAAGGATTGCGGACTCCTTTAGAACATTACTTAGGAACTTCGTTGATTCAAGCAAGTCAGCCAGGCAGGTGCATTGGTGGGATATGCCAATACCGGCCACATCACCCTACGTCTTAATCAAGGGATTAGGAATAACCAAGGGTTAAGCCGCCGACTTCAAAACCCTCACATTACTAACCCTGAATGTTGGACCACCGAGGAAAACAGGCACACCCTGCCCGGGATTACCCTTTCCACAGGTACCAGGGAAGAACCTGAGGTCATTAGCAACAGCATCAACATTGCTCCATAGAGTCTTCGTGTCAACCTCAATGAATGGATCCCTAACCATGTACTTTAGATCGCCGTTCTCTATGTAGTAGGCCTCGAAACCGCCGTACCTGCCAAACCAGCGCCTATCATCAATGTTCCACTCGGTATACGAAACAATGAACAAGCCCCTCCTGGTTTCCCTGATTATTTCCTCGGGCTTCCAATCACCAGGTGCTAAATACGTATTGGCCATCCTTGGGATAGGCTCCTTATCAAACTCACTAGCTCTGGCGGCAGCATTACTTGGTAAACCAATATAACTGGCGTACTCCCTATTCATTAGGAATTCATTAACAAAGCCGTTCCTAACCAAATACCTAGGCCTTGCAGTCACACCCTCCTCATCAACCAGGTAATAGCCATAACTATTGGGTATTGTTGGGTCGTCGATTATTGTGACATAGTCACTACCGAGCTTAAATGAGCCCAGGTAATCCGGCCTGGCATAGGACTCGCCGGCCTCCGCACCCTCACGACCCA
The DNA here is from genome assembly GCA_023256215.1 of Vulcanisaeta sp. Taxonomy (GTDB): domain Archaea; phylum Thermoproteota; class Thermoprotei; order Thermoproteales; family Thermocladiaceae; genus Vulcanisaeta. The sequence continues at coordinate 17,005 of JAGDXB010000031.1, forward strand.
TTATCCTATCCAACTCAAGCGGATGCCCCACACTTTCATGCACCATTATACCCGCCAACTCCGGGCTTAATACCACGTCCATAACATCATCATGAGGTAACGGTTTAGCCTTATCAAGGACATCCCTAATGGCACTAACCTCCCTATCAACCTCACTAAACACATCACCAAGAACCTCAAAACCACCAGAACCACCGAACTCAACATTCCTCTGGGCACTGCCCCTCTGTGGATCATATGCCATTAACATGCCAAATAGGTAAACCCTGGGTACCCTACTCCTCACATATGCACCATCGCTAGTAATCAATAATTTATCAGTGATCGCGGTCCTCAAGAATAAATTCCTAACCCTGACCCTAGGCTCAACCCTGATTCGAGAATCAACATCAACTAGGTATCTAACTAGGTAATCATCACTTAAATCACTAATTCTAACCCTCTCTTTAACCTCGTACGAAACACGAGCAAGCCTTTCATGACCGAGTTTCACGGGCCTCCTCCTAATCCTAGCCGCAGCCCTAGCCGAGGATACGGCCCTTTTAACGATATCCTCAATAGATTGCCAGGAAACATCGCTAGTTGCGCTGAAACCCCACATACCATTAACCAGCACCCTAACGGAAACACCACCATAGATGTAACCACCCACGGATTGAAGGGCACCATTTCTAACATTAACAAACCTCACAGAATCGACTTGAAACCTAACCTCAGCATACGAAGAACCCATACCCACGGCAAAATCCACAGCCTTAATAAGGAGATCCTCAGGGACGTTTTCCATTAAATATTGCAATTAGGTACCATTATTAAATACTTCCTAAGGACATAGTACCGTCTAAAACTCTTTGCATACAATGTTGTAATAATCATCGGGCCTTGGTATATCCCTCAGCATGTATACCCTTCTTTGCGTCGTTATTACATATATCGATCCACAGTTGAATCTTCTTGCCAAAAAGCCTTGCGATATAAAGCAATCACTGATTTGCGATTTATCAATTTTCTTGGTGCTTAATGGATTCTTTATGATTATGTTTCCCTCGTGAATACAGTACTCATGGTATCTCTTCCATAGGATGTATATGATTAAGAGAACATACCATATAACTACGAATATTGCATAGTTTATTATCCTTGATGGTGTTATTTCAAGGAATGGTGTAATTACGGCTAGGAGTATTGTGCCTTTAATAAGGGTCTTTTTAATTATTGGTCTTACACATATTTCATTATTTGACATAACTCCTGATAATGGTTAGGGAGTAAGGCATTAAAGTAGTTATTCTCATTAGGTTAAAGTATTAACACTATGGCGGTTCTTGAGGTTAGGAACTTAAGTGTGATTTATAGGACCCCATTTGGGGTTGTTGATGCCCTAACTGATATTTCATTTGACGTTGATAGAGGCGAATCTCTTGCAGTTGTGGGTGAGTCCGGTAGCGGTAAATCGACATTGGCATTGGCCATAGCTAGATTATTGCCGCCAAATGCTAGGTATGTAGGTGGTAGGATTATCTTTGATGGTATTGACGTCATGAGCCTAAGTGAGGGTGAGTTTAGGAAATTAAGGGGGACGGGTATTTTTATGGTGTTTCAGGAACCGGCAACAAGTCTAAATCCTGTGTTTAAGGTTAAGGATCAATTACTTGAGGCTTTAAGGGTTAGGTATGAGAGGGAGGGTAATACATTTGATGAGAGTAAGGCCATTAATGAGATTTTGGGGGTTCTTAGGGATGTTAGAATGCCTGATCCTGAATTAATAATTGAAAGATACCCACATCAACTCTCTGGCGGCCAGGTACAGAGGGTTATGATAGCCATGGGCTTACTAATGAGACCTAAACTATACATAGCTGATGAACCTACGTCAGCCCTAGATGTTACAGTACAGGCGCAAATACTTAAGTTGCTTAAGGATCTAAAGAATGAGTATGGAATATCAATCCTGTTCATAACCCATGATATAGCTGTTGCATCGATAATTGGTGATAAAATAATGGTATTGTATGCGGGCCAGCTTATGGAGTTGGGATCAACAAAGAATGTAATAGGTGAGCCAAAGCACCCATATACACAGGCATTACTGAGTAGTATACCAAGGATCAGTAAGTATGAAGGTAAACTCCCAATAATCGGTGGTTCAGTACCCAACCTACTTAATCCACCACCTGGTTGTAGGTTCCACCCAAGATGCCCATACGCCAAGGATGTGTGTAGTAAAGTTGTACCTAATCTTATTAAGGTTGATAATAATTATGTGAGGTGCCACCTATATGGCCAGTGACGTAATAATACGAACTGAGGAATTAACAAAGATTTTCTTAGCTAAGAATTACGGCATCATAAATAGGCTACTTAGGGAGAGGCCGCTGTATGTAAGGGCTGTTGATGGTGTAAGCATTGAGATAGTGAGGGGAAAAACAACGGCGCTTGTCGGTGAGTCTGGTAGCGGTAAGACGACATTAGGAAGATTACTAGTGACATTAGAGCAACCAACAAGTGGTAAGATATATTTTGGAAACATTGATATTACGAAATTAAGAGGCAAAGAACTACGCGATATCCGAGCGAAGCTGCAAATGGTATTCCAAGATCCATACTCAAGCCTAAACCCAACAATGAGGGTTAGGGACCATTTCATAGA
>JAGDXB010000031.1:19664-20595 GCA_023256215.1 Vulcanisaeta sp.
GCCACTCAAGAATAGAGGTGTTAAAGGTAAGGATTTAGACGAAAGGATCGCTAAGATCATGAGTGAGGTAGGCCTTGATTACGCGTCATTAGCCATGAGAAGACCCTCAGAATTGTCAGGTGGACAGAGGCAGAGGGTTGCCATTGCTAGGGCATTAATTACGAACCCTGAATTTGTAGTCCTTGATGAACCAACATCTGCCCTTGATGCATCAACCCAGGCGCAAGTTCTTAACTTACTCATTGATCTACAAGCACGCCATAACTTAACATACCTATTAATAACGCACAACATAGCAGTGGCTCGATACATGAGCGATTACATGATGATAATGTATATGGGCAAAATACTAGAAGCAGGAGAAACCACCGTAATACTTAAAGAGCCACAGCATCCATACACGCAAGCGCTCATTGAATCCATACCTGACATCAACAAAGCTGAGCTAAAGCCACCAACTGGCGAAGTTGGTAGTTTAGTAAATCCACCAAAGGGTTGTAGATTCTACCCAAGATGTCCATTTAGGATGGATATTTGCCGTGAGAGGGAACCACCGATTATTGAGGTTCAGAAGGGTATTAGGGTAGCCTGTTGGTTATATATTAAGAAATAAAATAGAATTGCAATAAATAGTATAATCGTTCAATAGTATAGCTAATAAATATTTAATACTTTGGTTTATTTAATGGTAAAATATTTAAGAATTGAATATATAAGAAAACTTAAAAATAAAAATAATAAAATATTTACATGCCAGGAAGGGGATTATCAAGAAGTGCAACAATAGCGGTGGCCATAGTGATAATAGTGATAATTATCGGTGTAGCAGCATACATGCTTTATAAGCCGTCAAAACCGTCAAAGCCAACTACAGTGACCCCAACACCTACAACAACGCCAACTACGGTAACTCCACCATCAAATAATACAT
>JAGDXB010000041.1:0-13009 GCA_023256215.1 Vulcanisaeta sp.
TCTCATCATCAACACCCTCAAGAAATACTGTCTCCTCTATCTGGAACCATACCGTTACAGTGTCCTCAAAGAGTATGGTTAATCTATCATCAACCTTAACGTACCTATTCGCCTTATAGTTACTCACTAATTCGTAAACCCTCTCTCTGATGCCTAAGTATTGTGATGGTGGGTATATATGGCTTATGATTTTAAGTAGGTCACTTGCCATGATTAACGCCTTATAACTTACCCAGTGTTTCGTCCTCTACCTCAGTTTTAACTCCTTTACCCCTATAGTACTTCTCAAGTACCTCATTGAATCTATTTGCATGTAGCCTCTCTACCTTAGCCACGGCCTCAAGCCACTCGGCAACCTCCAGGAATCCCTCCTCCCTAGCTATCTTGGCAAAACCTGGATACATCTGTGTCCACTCATAGGTCTCTCCATATATTGAAGCCCTAAGTGCGTCCTCTATTGTATTTATTTCAATCTCTGCAACAGGATCAACACCTAGGAACATTAGGTGTCCAAAGGCATGCCCTGTCTCAGCATTCGCTGTCTTCTCAAAGGCCTCGGCTATGTCATTAAGCCCTAGCTGCCTAGCCATCCTTGCATAGTATAGATATCTCCTATTTGCCATTGATTCACCTTGAAACGCAATCTTCAGGTTTTCATAGGTTTTCGTACCCTTTGGGATCCTTTTTGTGCTCATTCCTGATCTAAGTAATGCTTTGTGCTCTAATTTATAAATATTTCGGGTTAGAACTTACTTCTGAGAATTACCACCTGAAAGAGAGGGACTTATACAATTGCCGCGAACTACAATGGTAAGATCCCTAATCATTATACCCATACTCCTTATCTTCCTCTCTATTGTGGAAACATCAACATTAACATCAATTATCTGACCTGTATCTTCACAGACAACATTAATATGCGGTTTCTTACGAATCTCATACCAAGTCTTACCATCAACCTCGAAGGATCTCAGTATGCCCAGCTCTACGAAGGTATTTAATGCATTGTACACGGTAGATATGCTAATGTTAGGTTCAATCTTCCTTAACTCATTAAGCACCTGTTCAATATTAAAATGCCCACCGTTCTTCAGTAATCTTAGTATTGCAATTCTTTGCGGCGTTACCTTAAGCCCCCTACTCCTTAGTAATCTTACTATTTCATCTGTTTCATTCATTTCGAGATAATAATTATTTCTGGATAAAAATCTTTCTGAACTCACGTCCTGGCTAAACCCTATATAGTTTATATGTGAATAAGCAATATTAATACGCTGAGAGTACTAAAGCCCGATTAGAATGGGCGAGGACAAGGAAGTATACATGGTTTACTTTAAGAGGACTGCATTCTCCAGGGTTAAGAGGGAGGATCCAAAGTTCGATGTATTTTATGAAATAAGTGGGCCAACACTATTCTCGAAGTTACTTGTCAAGGCAGTTCAGGATATTGGCATAAAGCCTGAGCAGATAGACCATGTAATAGTTGGTAATGCACTTCAGGGCGGTGATAATTGGAGCATGGGTGGTAGAATACCCGTGTTCTTAGCGAAGTTTCCGGTCACCATACCGGCCATGGCTGTGGATATGCAGTGTGCCTCTTCCTTCGATGCAATAGGTATCGGTGCAATGGAAATATGGACGGGACAGGCTGACATAGTGTTTGCCGGTGGTTATGAGCACCTATCGAGAGTACCAATGTACAATAATCCATACATAGTTCCACACCTTGAATTAGCCACAAATCCTGAATACGCCATGTATGACATGGCTACGGGATACGTAATGGGATTAACCGCCGAGAAGTTAGCTACTCTCAAGAAAATAAGCAGGGAGGAAATGGATAGGTGGTCCTACAGAAGCCATATGCTTGCTACTAAGGCCTATGAGGAGGGTTACTTCAGGGATGAGATACTTCCAATAGAGGTTGTTAAGGATGGTCAGAAGACTGTGGTTGACAAGGATCTAAGCGTTAGACCCAATACGTCAATAGAGGCATTAGCTAAGTTACCGCCTGCCTTTAAACCTGGTGGTATAATAACGGCTGGTAATTCAGCACCCCTCAACTCTGGCGCATCACTAGTCGTACTAATGTCAGGTAAGATGGTTAAGGAACTCGGTTTGAAGCCATTGGCTAGGGTCGTATCTCTTGGCTGGGCTGCTGTTGACCCGTCAATAATGGGTGAAGGCCCAGTACCAGCATCAAAGAAGGCATTGGCTAAGGCAGGACTTAAGGTTGATGATATAGACCTATGGGAGATAAATGAGGCATTTGCAGTGGTCACATTAAATGCAATTAAGGAGTTAGGCATTGATGAAAATAAGGTAAACATTAAAGGAGGTGCCGTGGCAATAGGTCACCCACTCGGCGCAACTGGAGCCAGGCTCACCGGTACATTGGCCAGGCAATTGCAGTTAATGGGTAAGGAGTATGGATTAGCAACGGCATGTGTTGGTGGTGGACAGGGCTATGCAATAATAATTCAAAGGGCATAAATCAACTTTCTTCTTAATAGCTTCGAAGTTTAAAATAACAACTTACTAAGTATATCTAAAACAAGTTTGCTTGGTCTCAAAGCATTGTTTCTCTCCGGGTACTATTCAGTTTTTTATCAAGGTTTAGTACATACTTCCTGGTTCTTATGGCGTTCATTGATGCGTCATGAATGACGGAAAACGCTTTTAAATAAGCAATGAATAAACAGAACCCGCGGCCGTAGTCTAGCCTGGTCTAGGATGGCGGCCTTCCGAGCAATGAACGTAGAGAGCCGCAGAACCCGGGTTCGAATCCCGGCGGCCGCACTAATCAATAATTAAATTAACCGTATATTATTGTCATGATCGTTTACGTCATCCTAATGTCCATTAATGTATGAGTTAATTAGGTAATGTTGCATTTAGGATTAAAACTGGGCTATGCCATATTAAATATTAGCATGGTCAATTTATACCTTGTTCGGTACGTTGACCTCTTCCCTGCCCTAAAGGACGAGGCTTTATGTACATTGTAATTGGGTCATTAAGTGGTTAATTATACCAGAACTAGTGCATTAAGGTCTTCTTAATTCCTTGGGAGTCTTTAGCTTCAAAATTATTTCTCTGGCTTCTTTGCCATTCTTGGCTCGCGCAATTATTGTTACTTCCTCAATACGCATTACATAGCCGCAGTATGGACATTGATGCGTTTTAGTAGTATCGCGGGTAATTGAGTAATTCCCACACTTAGGGCATGCCACGACTAGATACATAGTCCTATGCTATATATTACAGGGAATAAATTGCTTTTTGGGTTTCAGCAATTACAGTTGAGGTGAGTGAAAGCAATATATATTCTCTTCACTTAGGTTCGTGTTAACTTATTTTGTCCGCTGCCCCCTAATAAAAGTAATTTAAATTTCCTGTGTGCAATTAAGTACTGAAGCAATAAGTAAGGTGGTTAGAATAAGGATATTAAAGAGGAATGGGAACACTGAGGACTTCTCAAGGGAGAAGTTAGTCCGCTCTCTTAAACTTGCGGGTGTCCCAGACCCTGACCTAGTAATTAATGCCCTCGATATTAAGGGCACACTGCCTAGCAGTGAATTGTCAGATAGAGTTCAATTAATCATGCTTAACATGGTCACTGATGACTTGAAGTGGCATGATGCGGCTAGGAACTACCTACTTTGGAGCATGTATAAGCAGGTTTGGGGTAAGGACGTTGTTAAGGCAATTAATGATGGAAGAACTAGATTCGAGGATGCGTATAGGGAGGGCTTTAGGGCTTGGTTTAGGACAGGGCTTGAGCTTAGGATTTGGGACTCAGAGATGAGTGCCTGGTATGCCCAGCACATTGATGAGTTGGCTAAATACCTTGACCCAAGTAGGGATTTACTACTTACCTACAATGGAGTTAGAACGCTAATGAGTAGGTATCTGTTAAAGAGACTTGACGGTTCATTTTTCGAAGCGCCCCAGTACCTATGGATGAGGACGGCAATGGGCGTAGCCTATGCGGAGCTTAAGTACGGTGGTGATCCAATAACGTGGACGAGGAGGTTTTACGACCTAATGAGTCAATTGAAATTAATGCCCAACTCACCAACGCTTTATAACGCAATGACAAGGCTTGGACAACTTTCTGCATGCTTCGTTGTACCCATTGATGACTGCCTATCCAGAGAGAGCGACACGAATAGGGAGGATCCAGAGTGCAACTTCGGAATAATGGATGCCCTAAGGCTCGCCGCGTTAATATTCCAGTCAGGTGGTGGTGTTGGTTATAACTTCGGTAAGTTAAGGCCTGAGGGTGATATAGTTAGGAGTACGACTGGTATTGCCTCTGGGCCGCTTAGCTTCATGAAGCTCTTTGATACGTTGGTGGACACAATTAAGCAGGGTGGTAAGAGGCGTGGTGCCCAGATGGGCATGCTCTTCTGGTGGCACCCTGACATTGAGAAGTTCATAACCTCAAAGAGCGGTGAGCTTAAGGACATTCAGCTCCAGAACTTCAACATTAGCGTTGCCATAGACGACCACTTCATGCAGAAGGCACTTAAGGGAGAGGACATTTACCTAGTAAACCCAAGGGAGTGTCCATGCCTATATAAGACCTGGGGTGAGGAATTCATTAAATGCTATGAGGGCTGTATTGAGGCAATAAAGGCTGGTAAGATAAGGATTTGGAGAAGAATTAACGCCAAGGAGCTCTGGGACAAGATAGTCAAATCAGCATGGGACAGCGGCGACCCAGGACTATGGAACAAGGATATTACAAATGCAGCAGTCGGCGTGAAGAGACCTGGAGAGGTCATAAATTCCACGAACCCGTGCGGGGAACAAGGCTTGTTTGATTTTGAGAGTTGTAATTTGGGTAGTATTAATCTTGCTAGGTATGTTGGGGTTGATGGTGGTGTTCTTTGGGGTGATCTTGCTGCCGATGTTTTTACGGCGGTTAGGTTCCTCGATGATGTGATTGATGTTAATAGGATGCCGCATAAGTTGCTTAGGGAGAGGAACCTCGAGTCTAGGAGGATTGGGCTTGGTGTAAATGGTTTTGCTGATATGTTGATAGCGCTTGGGCTTAGGTATGACTCGCCGGAGGCAATTGCGCTTGCTGACTTGCTTGCTAGGTTCATAGCGTCGGTCGCAACAAGAGCAAGCATAAACCTCGCCAGGGAGAAGGAGCCATTCCCACTATACAAGCACAGTGACTGGTCCATGGGCAAGTTGATTGGTGAGAGGACGCTGGAGAGGCTTGTCAAGTTGGCTGATGAGTACCCAGAAATCAATGAGTACTTCGGGGTTTTAAAGGCTGGTTACGAGAGGATAGGCAGGCTCGAGAGAGATGCGGATAGGGTGCTTCACTTGTTTAATGCTACGTACTCCGCGTTGAAGAGGGATGTGGTTATGTATGGTATTAGGAACGGTGCAATAATGAGCATAGCCCCGGAGGGCTCAAGGAGCCTTATTGCCGGTGTTAACTCGAGTATTGAGCCTCTCTTCGCGATAGCCTATATTAGGAATCTAACAATTGGTAAGTTAATCGAGTACAACTACACGGCCCTTAAACTCCTCATGAGTACAAAGACCCTTGATGAAGGCACTAGGAAGTTCGTTGAGGAGTACGGAATATTGCCAAGAGATCACCCATTAGCTGATTTATTGAGGACTGCCCACGAGATTCACTGGAAGTGGCATGTATACATGCAGGTGACCTGGGCCAGGTGGAATGACTCAGGAGTTAGCAAGACAATAAACATGCCCAGCGATACGCCAATAGAGGATGTGGAACAGGCCTATAGGCTTGCTTGGTTACTTAATGCCTTTGGTATAACCGTGTATAGAGACAAGAGTAAGTCTGTCCAGGTAATATACACAGGTGTTAAAGGTGCTGAGGCAAAGCCAACAGTTGAGGTTAAGGAGGTGAAGGTAGAGACTAAGCCTAAGGTTGAGGCCAAGGTAAGTTACACATCGCTGTCGGCGCTTAAGGATAAATTAATTAGGATTAAGGGTAATGGCGGAGAAAGTATTGAGGAGGAGATGGAGCAGGAGCTTGGTGAGACTGACGATCCGTACTGTAAAACAGGGTCTTGCGGTTAATCTATTTAACTTAATCATTTAATGACATTTTCCTTAAGTATTCCCTTATTTATGGCTTCATTAAATAATTCGTTAAGTACATCAACGTAGTTCTTTTCACCAACCTCAACATCATCCATGTGCTTTTCAACAACTCTGGTCCTTTCTTCACTAACTAAATCGCTAAACTCCTTATTCTCCTCTGTTAAGAACCTGTAGACTTGGCGTCCAAGATTCGTTGGAATAACAAACCTCATTCTCTTACCTATAACTAAAGCGTAGTATCTCTTGAGTATTACGTCAACTATCTTAGCATAGGTGCTTGGTCTACCTATGCCTCTCTCCTTCATTAATGCGATTATATCACCCTCCCTAAGTGGTTGTACCCTACTCACCTTCTTTATATAATCAACACTAACCACGTTATACTCACCTGGCTTCAATTCCTGATATTCTCTACCCTCAATGTAATTCCAAACCCTTGTAAACCCAGGCTCTAATATCTTGGAAATCCTCTCGACCTCTTCCCCATGAATTTCCTCATTATTCAAATACACACTTATCCTCAACTTTTCCTTAAGAACCCTCGCACTCCTCATTTGGCTAGCCATAAACCTCCTAAATATTATATCATAAACCTTTAGATGATTTGGCGTGACCTTAATAGCTAATTGCAGCAGTCCCGTATTAAGCAGGTTCCTGAGATCATCAGTATCAATAGGCCTGGTAGGTCTTATACACTCATGCGCGCCAAGCTCCTTACCACTCCATGGCCTACCCACGAAATAATCACCACCAATTCTCTCACTAATGTATTCCCTAGCTATACCAATACCTACGGTAGATACCCTAGTACTATCGGTCCTGTGGTAAGTTATCAATCCTGACTCGAATAATTCTTGTGCTATTGCCATGGTCTGTTCAACGCTTAGACCAAGTATGTTTGCTGCATCTCTTAGTAATGCATCGGTTGTGTATGGTGGTAATGGATTTAGGTCCTCCTCTTCTTCACCAACCTTATTCACAACAACCTTAATTACATTATCTACGGTCTTACCTCTATGTAGGGTCTTCAGGTTCTTGATCAATTCCTCCTTATCTGGCGGTATACTAAGCCTAACTTTCGTGCCATCACTAAGAGTCATAGTTACTAAGTACACCTTATCCCTCCTGCTCTCATCATACCTCTCAATAATCCAACCAAGTACTGGCGTCTGAACCCTACCTGCTGACAATGTCTTTCTATTAAACTTCTCCTGAACCTTCTGGCTAAGACCGAACCCTATCCACCTATCCTCAATCCTCCTAACCAACTGAGCGCCAACCATACTAAGGCTTATGCCTCTCGGATTTGTTATTGCATCTATTATTGCTTTTTTCGTAACCTCATGAAACTCGATTCTCATAATATTGCTTACATAAGGTCTAAGCATCATATAAACATCCCAAGCAATCTTCTCACCCTCAGAATCTGGGTCTGTACCTATCATTACCTGGTCAACCTCCGTGGCTATATCCCTTATAGCATTAACAATATCCATGGCATCAATGAGCTTAGCACCGTGTACCTTACATACATCAATATCCTCAGTATAGGTCTCACCACCGACAGGGCATCTTTTTATTGTTCCATAAATAGGAACGAAATTATTATCCACCCTTAATATACCGTAATAATCAATCAACTTATTGGTCCTTAATACATTCATGTAATCTCTGGCATCTGAGGGGGCTGATGGTAATAAATCCCACATGTGGCCTTTCGTAGCCGTAATCAATAGGTATAGATTACCCAGCGTCGCCTCATAAATCACCAAGGGCCCTACTTCTCTCCTCGTTGGTACCCCAAAGAAGCTAGCTATTGTCCTCGCCTTCGTTGGTGACTCTACAATTACAAAGGCCGTCCTTAATGGGTCCCTTTCAATGAACTGGTTAGGTATTTTGCCTAACATTATGTTTCTTATCAGCTCCCTTTCATCCCTAATTTTCCTCATGAGATCCTCAATGTTAACTTCATCAATACTCTGTATTCGTACATCCTCAAGCCTATACCTAAGATTTCGAACTAAACCATTGAATATCTTATCATTATCAACAACAATCACTGATAAACCAAGCGATACACCACCTACGTAAAGTCTCGATGTTCTGCCACTACCCTGTATGTAGGTCGTTACGTCAGGTACAATCACATATAGATCATTATTTATGTACTCAAGGCCGACCTCATTCGATTGCTCAATAGCCCTTCTAATGTTTGCATCACTTATTAACTTATTTACAAGATCAACAGACTCCTTAATTACGTCGACTGCATACTTGTCAAATCCACTCAGTTCCTTATTTTCCTCAATAGCCCTTAACAGATTATTTATCTGTTCCTGGTTAAGTGATGTTAAGTTCCTCAACCTTGCTATTACCCTATCAACATCATTTCTCAAGTACTGTGGTACGACATTCCTAATATTGAATAAGAACATTAAGTACCTCATTGGTGTAAATTCCTCTAACTTAAGTCTAAACTTCATGCGTGGAACCCCAACGAATATTACATACGCTATTCTTTGCGGTAGATCAATACCCCTAACGAGCGACGACCTTGATGTTGCAAGGCCTATTAGGACATCAAGTTTACCCTCAACAAAGTCATTAAGCACGGACTTGCTTGGCTTTAAATAGGGCATTGCCTTAATGCCCTCGTCATTAAGTCTCTTACTCAGCTCATCAATTAAATTCCTCAGATCCGGTGGTACGTATATTATACCTCCACTACCTAATTTCTTCGCTATCTTTACAGTCTCATTTATTAGAGAGTCTAAAGGCTTTACGTACACATCAACAACGTTTCTAAGCCCCTCAGCCCTACCACCAGTTTCAAAACCGAGAAATTCTCTAAACAGGAATAACCTGGCCGTTCTTCTCATTTTTGTTAAAGCGCCAGAGGCTATTAGGACACCTATATTATTACTCTTAACGTAGTTGCTCAGCTCATTATTCAATTTCTTAATTTCATCCCTAAGTTTATTTATCTCATCCTCACTTGCCCTAAACCTAATGGCCTTCCTTAGCTTCTTCATTAAATCAACGACGGTCAATGCCTTACGTAATGCCTCCTCGTTTATACCAAGCAACAGCAATAACCTATCAATATTTTTACTTGATGCCTTCAACACACTATCCACATCGTCAACAAATATTAGTGAGAATCTATACTTCCTAAGAAGATCCATGTGCTTTGGTAAGAAGGCGTTGGTTATAATCAATATATCGAAGTTCCCATTTTCAACGGCTTTCATCGCCTCAGTTAGCTCTTGTTTTGATAATATTGAGGATGCCATGACTATCCTTACATTAGCATTAGCTCTGTTTGAATAATCGTTCAATCTTCTGCTGACATCATAAGCCAGCGTTGACGTTGGGACAACTATGAGTACCTTTCCTCTTTTTCTCGTGACTACATATAATGATGCTACCATACCAAATGTTGTTTTCCCACTACCCGTTGGTGCAACTATTGCGAAGCTCTTACCCTTAATGAGCCTCCTAGTCCATAGTCTCTGGGCACCCCACATGTTCGTTCCAACTATACCCCTGAATAATTTCGCGAACTCCTCATATTCACTGACCAGGTTTGACAGTGCTTTAAGTCTATCCAATGTGCCAAGCTTCTTGAGCATGTTTAATACCTCTATTGTGCTTGAGATTCTTGCTGGAATTGAGGGTAAGCACCTATGGCATGGTAAGCCAGAGCCCAGCCTATCTGAAGTTATGTCTCCTCCACAATTTGGGCATGCCTTCCGATATATTACTAATGGTTGTCCCTCCATTTAATTCTCTCATAATTTGAGTGACCCCCTTAATAAATATTCGTTATCTTCTCGAAATCCTAATTGTTAGAGTTAAATATTGATATTACAGAGGTATTGCTTGAGTAGTATGTCGATAAATACGGGAGGCATTCAGGATTATGTTAGGTACGTATACATAATGTCCTTAGTATCTGCCTTAGCCATGGCTCTGGCTGTTGATTACGTTTTAACTGAACTATGGATTTACGGTGTTGCAGATCTAACTGTACTTATTATTACACCGGTGATAATGTTTATGTTATCTATGCTCGTGATTTCCTCTATAACGATGATTAAGCAATTGAAGGGTAGCTTTGGTAGGATGTCATCAAAGGCTAAGGCGTTAATGATAACTTACATATTCTTCTTTATGGTGGCATTGATATACTTCACGTATATTTCCATAATGCATTACGCTGGTTTAGGTCTTGTTGTTACTGATTATCAATTAGTCGGTGACCACTATCTCGGATTTGGTTTAGCCCTTTATGATGCTGGTTTATTAACAACATCATGGCAGTTAGTTGAGGATTTGATGAATGGAAAATTATCATCATTATATAAATTCTTCATTGTAGGTTTTAGGTCTCATAATCGTGATAATGATGATGATGACGTAGTAATCATCAAATGAATTAAGTGCTTTAATAATTATTATCGTTGTTATTTATTGAAAAACAATGACTTTAAAATTAATTACTAGTTGGGATTATTGATGAGTGTGAGGATAGCAGGTTTAGTTGCTGATTTGCTTATGAGGACTTGTAACGCTAGCTCTGTGGAGAGACAGTCATTTGCCGATGGTTCCAGGTACATGGTTAGGTTCAGCGAGAATAATAATATGGAGGTTCACCTAGTGGATAAAGGTGAGAAGCTCTTTGCTGAGTTCTGGATTGCTACATATGCGACGCCCGTAATGATAATCGAGTACTTATACTCCAATATAGAGCCCTTCGATGTGTGCAAGGAAATTTGTGATTTAATACAAATAATCAATGACTCATTATTAAAACAAAGGCAGGATAAGAGGAGCGGCATGAATCCACGAACTTAACCGAGATAATCCAGTATACCGCCTCTTCTTTCCTGCGCCGCTGCAGCAGTACCTGTGGGTGTTTCACTTGCTATTATTTTAACCAAATCATCCCACCTTAATGTGCCCTTAATTGCCCAATCAATCAATTCCTGCGTATGGTTACCAAGTATAGCTAAGAACTTTTGCCAACTAATGCCAACCCTACCTAACTCCTTACTCCAGTGATCCCACAAATACTTAGCGACCTCATTGCCAAACCATACGGCAAAGGCATCACAACCAGAGCCACTACACGCGTTCCTCCTCTTTAAGATCCTGTCCTTAATATCTCTAGGTTCAGGCGGTATTGGTAATGGCATCAATTAATGTTTAGCAAAATCATATATTAATTTACTGCCTAAATGTTATTGATAACCGAGATCGTCAAGCAATACCTTACCGTCTATTATTAACCAGCCGTCCTCAGATTCTACAACACTTCTTCTATGATCATACCTACGTAACAATACATTGAGCAAAGCCTTACTATTAACTACATCAACATTAAGCTCCTTACCGAAGTACCTATTTATGTTCTCTATATCCCTCATCAAAAACTCAACAGCATTAGGATGACTCGTCTTTACTGCACTACCCCAATCAATTATCACCAATTCATTGCCCGTATTGACAATATTAAACTCGCTTAAGTCAGCATGAATTATTTCCCCAAGTATGAAGGCCCTCTCAATATACTTAATAATCGTTAAATATGCCCTCTCAGGGTCTTCAGGCGGCGAATCCTTAATTAATGGTGCAGGTATACCGCTATACCCATCGTAATTTACGAACTCCATGACCAATATGTTCTTATTAAAGGCTATGGGCCTTGGTACCCTAACACCTGCATTGTACGCATCACTCAGGTTACTAAATTCCTTCTTGCACCAATACTCAATCAGTTTCCTAGTATTGCTGATCTTAATTCCTGCAAAACGAGGATCACCAAGTAAATACTTGTACCTGCCCTTTATGAACTGCGCCGTGGTTGTATAAAATATCTTTAATGCAATATCATTTCCATCAGGTGCCTTCGCCCATATAACCTTGGCCTCCTTACCCTGCGCCACAGGTCCGTAAACCTCATCAACGATATGCCTATTCATTAATTCTCTAAGGGCATCTATTGTATATTGGTTAAATACGTCGTCAACAGTCTTCAATTGGTCAATATCCTTAATTCTAAACCTCCTGCTTTCAACCTTTTTTCGTATTATCTTATCAATATCCTCAGGAAAACCCACCACATATTGTACTACATTGTACTTTAAAAATCCTAGGGTCAGGCCTATTAACCTCGTTTTACTAACTTTCATGGAAAATATTCTATTGAATTCATTATATAAATTTGAATAAAAATGCATGCAAATGGCTAAGATTAATAGGTATTGTACGTTTGAAGAAGAAAAAAGATTTAAAAGTATTTCTAATGAAAAATAATTAATAAGTATGGTTTTAGCTCAACAGGATGAGATTTGGTACATGCGTAGGCTCGTTAACCTTCATAAAATGAAACGACCTATTGGTAAGATTATCGTAAATATAGACCTTTGTAAGGATTGTAGGCTCTGCATCGAGTTTTGTCCCAATGGTGTTCTTGAGGAGTCTAAGGATGTTAATTTCAAGGGTTATCATTACCCAGTTGTTAAGCCGGGCAAGGAGCTTGATTGTGTTGCATGTAGAATGTGCGAAAAGATATGTCCTGACTTTGCAATTACCGTGGTCTCAGAGGAGTATATAACGTATGATAAGTACTATGGGGTGAGTAGGCATGCCCACGGTGGCTGAGCTCTATAAGAAGGATCTAGATAAGTTGTTAAAGCCAGGTATACACTTCTTGGATGGAAATACTGCAGTCGCCGAGGGCGCGGTGACGGCTGGTTGTAGGTTCTATGCTGGTTATCCGATAACGCCATCCAACGAAATAGCTGAGTACATGTCATACAGGTTACCTCAGGTTGGTGGTAAATTCATACAGATGGAAGATGAGATAGGCAGCATAATGGCTGTACTCGGTGCATCGGCTGCC
>JAGDXB010000041.1:13019-19808 GCA_023256215.1 Vulcanisaeta sp.
CCGGCGTTAAGTCGATGACGGCAACATCTGGTCCTGGTTTCTCCCTAATGCAGGAGGAAATTGGGTTAGGCTCTATGCTCGAGATACCGGCGGTGATCGTTGATGTTATGAGGGCGGGGCCATCCACCGGAATACCAACCCTACTTGGCCAAGGCGATATTTTGCAGGCTAAGTATGGCTCTCACGGTGATTATGAAATAGTGGCGTATTTACCAGCTAATCCTCAGGAGGCATTTGACTTCACAATAAAGGCCTTTAACATGGCCGAGAAGTATAGGGTAGTGGCTATAGTATTGTCGGATCAATTGGTTGGGCACATGTACGGTAAGGTTAGGGTTCCTGAGTTTGATGAGATAGAGATTTTCGAAAGACCGAAACCTACGGTACCTCCAGATCAATATTTGCCTTACGATAGTAGGTATTTAGTTCCTCCTATGGCCATTGCAGGCACTGGTTATAGGGTTAATAATGAGTCATTAACGCATACAGATAAGGGGTATCCAACAACTGATAAGGATGCCTCATTCAAGTTGGTCATGAGGCTCGTTAGAAAGATTAGGGAGAATGAAAGGGAGATTGCCGAGTGGGAGGAGTACTTACTTGATGATGCCGAGTACGTGATCGTATCCTACGGATCAACGTCAGGTTCTGCGAGGAGGGCAATAAAGGTACTGAGAACTCAGGGATATAGGGTAGGCATGTTAAGACCGAAAACTGCGTGGCCATTTCCAGGATGGGTTGTAGAAAACCTGGTCTCTAGGGGTGTTCAGAAGTTCATAACTGTTGAGGTCAACATGGGTAAGATGTACCATGTGGTCAAGGAATTCTCTAGGGGTGTTCCTGTGGAGCATATACCATACGCGCCTGGTTATATTCCTGACCCTGATTATATAATAAACAATGTTAAGAAGGTGATCGAGAGATGAGCGTTGAGGCAGAAGTAACAACTACGGGAGTTAAGGTCGAGCTTCCTAAGTCATATGAGGATATCAAGGATTTAATAAGAATTGATAGGCTACCTCACATTTGGTGCCCTGGCTGCGGTTTAGGAATTCTCCTTAAGTTATTAGCAAGGGCCATAAAGAATTCTGGAATACCTATTGAGAAGCACGTAATTGTTACCGGCATTGGCTGTACCGGTAGAATAGGCGGTTATCTAAAATTAGATGCGTACCACGTGACTCACGGTAGGGCTATACCATTTGCCGTAGGTCTCAAGATGGCCAATCCCGAACTCGAGGTTACGGTTGTTGGTGGTGATGGCGATATATTAGCGATTGGCGGTAACCACTTCATACATGCCGCTAGGAGGAATGACGATATAAACGTAATAATAGTTAATAATTTCATCTACGGAATGACAGGAGGACAGTACAGCCCCACAACACCCAAGGGTGCTAAGACTACGACATCGCCATATGGGCATTTCGAAAATCCATTCAACGTACCATTATTAGCTTATGCAGCTGGGGCATCTTACGTAGCTAGGTGGAGTGTTCTTCACCAGAACGAATTATATCAAGCGCTTCTCGATATGTTTAAGGTGAAGGGCTTCGCCGTCGTCGAGGTTCTCTCTCCGTGTATTATATACACTGACAGAAATGCAATGGGTGATGCAGTTGATTTGATGAAGGTTATAAAAGAAAGGTCAACGATAGATCATAACGCTAATTTATCTGATATCGATATAGATTTCAGTATGAACAAGATAATCCTAGGAAATTTTGTGAAAAGAGAGAGACCCGTATCGTATAGATAATTATCGTAGAATCTAAATATTTTTCATTATTGTATGTTTCATTTAAAATAATTTTTGTCAAATTAGAATAAAATTTATAAGGATTCTTAATTATTTATCAATAGAATAATATGCAACAGTTGCTAGATCAAATACGTATTAGGCTCATGGGGCTCGGTGGTCATGGTATTGTTTTTGCAGGTAGGCTCTTAGGTATGGCTGCTGCCATGAGTGGTCTTGACTCTATACTCACGATTACTTATAGCCCAGAGCAGAGGGGTGGTTGGTCTAGAGCTGACGTTATAATCGCTAAAGAGATGGTCGATTATCCATTAATTGATGAGGCAGACATATTCCTCGCAACAACGCAACAAGCATTTAGCTTAGAATTTAAGAGCCTTCGTAAAGGTGGAGTCTTTGTTTATGAAAGCACGATTTATAAACCCACAATCACGAATGAGAAGGATTACGTAATAATACCTGTGCCTGCTACGGAGATAGCAGAAAATGTTACAGGTAGAAGGCTCACGATGAATGTGGTCTTAGTGGGGGTAATAACCGCGGTTCTTGAGCCATTACTGAAGGAGGACTCGGTGATTAACGCCATAAGAGGTATGACAAGAAGAGCGGGTAAGCTCGATGCCTCGGTTCAGGAGATGAATATTAAAGCCTTTAGGGCGGGCCTTGATTACGGTAGGAAGTATTTACAGGGGTTGAGGTGATTGAATGCCGACAAATAGAATACTTATTCTTGGTGGTGGTATTGCTGGTATTGAGGCTGCTTTGGCTTTGGCTAACATGGGTTATAGGGTTACTCTTGTTGAGAAGTCGCCGGCCATTGGAGGCAAGATGGCAATGCTCGACAAGACATTCCCAACACTAGACTGCAGCATATGCATAGAGGGGCCATTAATAAGCGATGTTGCGAGGCACCCATACATTGAATTGCTTGCCCCTGCTGAATTGCTTGATTTAACGGGCTCACCGGGTGATTTTAAGGCTAGGATACTTGTTAAGCCGAGGTATGTAACTGAGGACTGCACTAAGTGTGGTCAGTGTGAGGATGTGTGCCCTGTAATTGTCCCCAGTGAGTTTGAGGCTGGTATTGGTGCTAGGAAGGCGATATATCTGCCATTCCCACAGGCGGAGCCTGGAATATACATGCTCGACATTGATCATTGCCTAAACAAGCCTCCGAATTACTTCCCATGTGATAGGTGTGCCAAGGCGTGTGATAGGAATGCCATAATTTACACAATGATGCCTAAGGTTATAGAGCGCGATGTAGCTGCCGTAATAGTATCGACAGGCTTTGACTTAGAGAAGGGCGATATACTTGGGGAGTACGGTTACGGTAAATACATGGACGTGGTCACGTCACTGGAGTTCGAGAGACTTGTTAATGCGTCAGGACCATCAAGTGGCGTCGTCGTTAAGCCGAGTACTGGTGAGGAGCCTGAGAACATACTACTCGTGTCCTGCGTTGGCTCGAGAAATAATAGGTATAATGATTATTGTTCTGGGTTCTGTTGCACGTACTTGCTTAAGCAGGGTATATACGCTAAGGTGCTTCACGGAATTAAGAATGTTACCATAATGTATATGAATGATGTTAGGACGTATGGTAAGGGTTTCGAGAGCTTCTTCGATAGAGCTCTCAAGGAGGGTATAAACATTGTCTGGGGCAGACCTGAAATACTTGGTGAGAGGAATGGTAAGATAATCGTTAGGTTTGAGGATACGAGGAATAAAAAGGTCGTTGTGAATGAGTACGACATGGTCGTCCTAGCGCCCTCTGTAAAACCTGTGGGTGATATGAATAAGCTAAGTAAGATATTAAACATATCACTAAATAGGGCTGGTTTCGTAAAGACGGATCCGGCTAACCCAACATTAACAACGAGGCCCGGCATCTTCGTGGCAGGTTCAGCAAGTGGCCCCAGGGATATTTCGGATTCCGTGGTTACTGGGTTAGCCTCAGCAATACAGGCGATTAGGTATGCAAGTCCCGGAGTGATTGAGGAGGAGAAGTACGAGGAGACCATAGAACCATACCCAATTAGAGTTGGGGTCTTCGTTTGTCATTGCGGCACTAACATAGCCGGGGTTGCTGACGTACCAGCACTGGTGGAGGCTGCTAAGCAGATGCCTGATGTGGTTCACGCTGAAGACCTTCAGTTTGCATGTGCCAAATCATCACTAGACAGAATAACCGAGGTTATTAAGGAGAAGAAATTGAATAGGGTCGTTGTGGCATCATGCTCGCCAGTTACGCATCTTAGGTTTTTCCAGGATGCCGCGAAGAGGGCTGGTCTTAATCCCTACCTTGTGGAGATGACGAACATTAGGAACCTGGACACCTGGGTCCACAACGACAGGAAGGTGGCCACAGAAAAGGCAAAGGACATGATAAGAATGGCCGTAGCCAAGGTCCACCATATGGTGCCATTACAGACGATAAAGTTGCCAGTTATTAAGAGGGCGTTGGTCGTCGGTTGCGGTCCGGCAGGACTTGCGGCGGCCACGGGATTGGCCGGCGCCGGCATTGAGACAATACTTGTTGAGAAGGCTGATGAATGCGGTGGAATGCTTAGGCGCTTGAATAGGCTTGAGCCTGAGGGTATTGAGGCCAGAAAATTGCTTGATAGGATGGTTGAGGAGGCTAGGGAAGTTGGTGTTAAGTTTATGCTTGGCACTACGATTAAGGATGTGTCCGGATTCACAGGAAACTTCCATGTGGTTCTCAGTAATGGTACTGAGCTCGATGTTGGTGCCATAATAGTTGCAACAGGTGCTAAGCCGTACATGCCGGCGGAATTTAATTATGGTAAGGATCCAAGGGTATTAACAACGCTTGATCTTGAGAATGGGAAAACTGTTGAAGGTAAGAATGTGGCAATAATAAACTGTGTTGGTTCAAGGACAAGTGGCAGGGGCTGTTCGAGATATTGCTGCGCTGTAGGTCTAAGCAAAGCCATTGAGTTAAGGGGTCAGGGTAAGAATGTTGTATTGATATACAGGGATATTATGGGCGTAGATCCTGAGGTTGAAGACCTGTACAAGAAGGCTAGGGATGCAGGTGTTCTCTTCATTAGAATACCTAGGAAGGCTGAGTTAACCGAGGCCATAAAGATGGACACCAACAAGTTAATAGTCCATGACGTTGAGTTAGGGGATGACGTTGAGGTACCATTCGACAACATAATCCTCAATATAGGCCTAGTGCCCAGTGAGGATACTGACGAGGTATCCAAGATACTGAGGCTTTCTAAGGATCAGGAGGGCTTCTTGATGGAGGCACACCCGAAGCTCGGTCCCGTGGACACAATGACGCCTGGTATATTCATAGCCGGTGCAGCAAGAGGCCCTAAGAATGTTGGTGAAGCTATAGCTGAGGGTTACGCTGCAGCATCTAGGGCATTAATGATGCTAGCGCAGGGTCATGTTGTTAAGGAACCATTCATACCGAAGTTTGACTGGTCCAAGTGCACTAAGTGCGGTCTCTGTATCAAGGCTTGTCCGTATGGCGCCATTAGGGGTGTGCCAGGTAAGTGGATTGAGCACATACCAGCCGCGTGCCAGGGCTGTGGTGCATGTGTGGCCGAATGTCCACAGGACGCAATAACGCTTGATGCGTTAAGTGATGATGCTATTTTGGCTCAGGTTGAGGCTGCCTTGGCTGAGGAGCCTGAGAGGAAGGTTATCATGTTCACGTGTGCTTATTGTTCGTATTGGGCCGCTGATAACGCTGGCATATTTAAGATGCAGTACCCACCCTACGCAAGGATCATTAGGCTCCAGTGCAGCTCAAGACTATCCTGGAAACATATCAAGCGTGCCTTTGAGCTTGGTGCTGCCGGTGTCTTCGTGACTGGTTGTAGGCTTGGTGACTGCCACTACATAACCGCAAACTACAACACAGTAAGGAGATTCGAAAACTGGAAGAAGAGACTAAAGAACATAGGCGTTAGAGAAGAAAGATTCCAATTAAGGCTGTTTGGAGCGCCTGATGTTGTTGATCTTGTTGAGGCCATGAAGGAGGCTGAGAGGGTCGTTAAGTCCGTTACTAAGGAGGAGATTGAGATGACGAAGCAGAAAATTAAGCAGTTGAGGTGATGGGTATGCCGGTAACTGTTAACTTTGGTCTCAGGGAGGAGCTCCTAAAGCTTGTGCCAACATTGAGTCTTTGTTATCAATGTGGTACATGTAGTACCTACTGTCCCATAACTGATGAGTCATACAATATTAGGTTAATCGTGAAGAAAGCTCAACTTGGTATTGTTGATCCTAAGGACTTTAAGGTGATTTGGGATTGTGTGACCTGTGGAACATGCCAAGCACTGTGTCCTAATAACGTTGAGATCGTTAATTTAGTGGAGGTTATTAGAACAATGGCAATGAAGTCCAAGGTATTTCCAACGAAGATCAACGAGATACTCTGGAAGATCTATGAGAATCAAAATCCATGGGGTTACACAGTGACCGATAAGAGGAGATTCCTAGCCCAATTCAGTAATTTAATAAATAATGAGAATCCCGACGTTGTTATATACCCATGCTGTTTATCTGTGGGCGATCCAAGGCTTCAAAGGCATATTAAGGCATTGATTAGGGTATTGACCAAGGCCGGCCTTAAGGTTGGTATGTACACGGGTTTGTCTTGTTGTGGCGACATAATAGAGCATACAGGTAATAAGGCGTTCTATGAGGAATATACTACGAAATTAAGGGATTCCATAATGAATAGTATCAAGGCACCAATAATAGTGACTCTCTCACCGCACTGTGAATATTCATTGAAGAAATACCTAAAGGGTGTTAAGGTGGTTCACTACGTTGAGTTACTTGATGAACTTATACGTAATGGTAAACTAAAGATTGATAGGAAGGCTGATATTACGGTGACCTATCACGACCCGTGTTATTTATCAAAGCACCAAAGGATTATCGAAGAGCCCAGGAGGGTCATTACATCAATACCTGGTGTAAGGCTTGTTGAGATGGCTCATTCAAGGGAGAAATCTCTATGCTGCGGTGCCGGTGGTGGAGGT
>JAGDXB010000041.1:19818-69137 GCA_023256215.1 Vulcanisaeta sp.
CGAGACTAGGGTATCCACTGAGCTATCTAAGCGTAGGTTGAAGGAGGCTGTTGATACGGGCGCTTCGGTAGTGCTTACAGCATGTACTTATTGCTTTAGGATGCTTGAGGACGCCAATAAGGTTATGAGAACAAACTTAAAGGTTATGGATCTAGTCGAATTTTTAGATAGTGTGATGGGTGATTAGCATGAGTGAGTGGAGAGGTATTTCGGTATTTATTGAGCAGGATAACGGCGAATTAGAAAGGGCTTCACTTGAAATCCTAACTAGAGCTAGTGAACTTGGTAAGAAGTTTAATGAAGAGGTTCTTGGGATATTACTAGGCCATGAACTTGATAACTTAATCAGGGAGGTTTCTAGGTATGGTGCTGATAAATTGGTTGTGGTGGAGCATCCTGACCTTAGGCATTACAACAGTGATGCATATACCGAAACTATGGCGTACATAATCAATAAGTATAGACCTAGGTACTTACTATTACCTGCTACTAGGAATTCAAGGGACTTAGCGGGTAGGTTGGCGGTTAAGTTCAGAACGTGCTTAAGTGCCCACGTCATTATGGTAGACATAGACGAGAAAGATAGAAAGTTGGTGACCGCAGTCCCTGGTTTTGGCGGTAATATTGTAGCCACGGTAGTCTGCACTAATGGTAAGCCTGAAATGGCTACAGTAAGCCCAGGTACCTATGAGGCAAGGCCCAGTGATAAGGAGGCGGTTGTTATTAAGGAGTCTGTTCCTGAGGATATTATAAAGTCACGTAGGATCGAGCTTATTGAAAAGAAAGTATCTCCAATGCCAGATTTATCAAGGGCTGAGAAGGTCGTTGTGGCAGGGCTTGGTACAGGTGGTGATTTAGAACTTGTCAAGGAGTTCGCGAATTTAATAGGCGCAGCTGTTGGTGTGACTAGACCTCTCGCCGATATGGGTATTGTTCCTAGAGACTATCAGATAGGTACTACGGGTGTTTCATTGAGGGCTAAGACCGTATTCGTATTCGGAGCTAGCGGCGCGCCGCACTTTATCTATGGTATTAGGGATTGTGGTACTATAGTTGCCGTTAACACCGATAGGGAAGCACCAATATTTGAAAACTGTGATTACTGCATTGTTGCTGATTTGTTCGATATTTTAAAGGCGTTAATAAAGGAACTGAGGGGTGAGGTGCATGCTTAAGAACATAATAGTCACCATGAAGGTAACTCCAAAACCTGAGGAAATCAGGTTTGACCCAGTCACTAAGACCGTTGATAGATCAAAGGCGACTAACGAGATAAACCCAGCAGATAAGAATGCGTTAGAATTAGCATTACAACTCAAGGAAAGGTATGGAGGTAAGGTCATATTACTTTCAATGGGACCTCCATTTTGGGATCAATTCCTAAAGATGGGGATAGCAATGGGTGCCGATGACGCTGTACTAATAAGTGATAGGGCATTAGGTGGTTCTGATGCCTTCGTGACGTCCAAAGTACTTGCCGCAGCAATTAAGAAGATAGGTGATTACTCGCTCATTATAACTGGTGAGGAGAGTGAGGATGGTTCGACAGGACAAGTACCTCCAGGAATAGCCGAGTGGTTAGGCCTTCCTGTAGTCACTTACGTTTCGCAGGTTGTTGATGTTGCGGGTGATTCCATAATTGTTAGGAGAACCATTAAGGGAGGTTATGAGGTTGTGAAGGTTAAAATGCCCGCAGTTCTATCCGTTGAGTTGGGGGTCAATACACCTAGATTTCCTGACTTTGAGAGATTACAATGGGCTCAAAGTGAATTTAAATTAACAGTGTGGGGCATAAAGGACTTGGGCCTTACTGAGAATGAGGTTGGGTTTAAGGGCTCGCTTACCGCTGTGACAGAGCTTAGGGAGTTAAGGCCTCGTGAACGTATGCGTCAATTTATAGAGGGAAGTCCTGAGGAAATAGCTAAGGAACTTGTTAAACGCCTCGGTCTTAAATAATCATCCGACTAATTCATCTAGCTGATTTAAAATTTCTGCATACCCGCTTTGCCTTAATTCGTTGACTTCTCCCTTCTCGTATTTATATATTAAATCAGCTCTATTAGGTTCAAAGTCCCAGGGTGCAACAAGTACGTAATCACCAACCTTAAGCCACATCTTTTTCCTATACTTGCCCGGTATTCTAACTAACCTAACTTTGCCGTCTTGGCACACGGCCTTAGCCCTATCATCACCTACTAATTCTATTATCTTAGCAAGCATTTCACCCTCTCCCGGCAACCGAACCTTGCTTCCCTGCTGATTTTCCTTAGGCATTCATGCCAAGTTAATAACATGCATTTATAAACCCAACCTTTACCATCAACATGCATTATCGAGCAAATAACTCTCATTATTAATAGTGATCTCAAGAGCCCTCGAGCCATCCCTTTCCACACACCGAGTCTCGTAGCGTGGTATTGAGATTCTATTCTTAACCAAATCATGAAGCCTTACATTAATTACATCCTTACTAGTAATATCCACTAACTTAATAGTTCCCTGTGAATACGTAAGGACATAATAAGGCCTATTTTCATAAATTATTACTGAGCCTCGACCTATAGGCACAACAACCACACTAATACTTAACTTAGTAATTACCTTATCGCCACGGCCTTTAACAACACTTTGGCTCTCAATAACCCTGCTAGGCAGCGTCCTATGTATCCTATAGGCTATGGCTCTTGCGATACCCTGGTCCGACAACTTAACATCAAAACCACCCTGTACCTCCTCAATCCTAAGAAAGCCACTCCTCTCCTCACCCTTAACCACCTCCCTCTTCACAATATCAATAATTAATTCTCTTAATCGTTCATCCATAGGTACAATACTCCTAACCTGAACAACAGCCCTCTCCCTCTCATTAATCATATCCCTACATCTAGGACATAACTCCTCACTATACCTAACCTTAATCTGCACTCTCTCTTCATACTCATTGATGAGCTCATGAACAGTACCCCTAACTCTGACAACGGCGGTGTTTAGTCCATGCCTCAACTCAAACTCTTCTATTGAAACTTTCGTAACCCTACCTAAGTAATCCAGAGATTCAAGTAATAGTTTCTCCACGACCTTAGGATCCCTAACCCACCTACCCTTATAGAGTATAGAACCACAACTAGGACACCTAACAATGCCCACATAATCCCTCTTAACCTTAGCCAATGGATGCGTCTTCCTATAACAGTCTGGGCATAATCCCTCAATGAGTATGTCGGTCTCCCTACCGCATAGTGCGCAGATCTTTCTCATTCCTAAACCTTGGTATTATGGGCTAAATAAATCATATTATTCGTAGGCCTCATCGACATAATACTTAATATCTCTAGTTCATTTTTAATGAGGTATGAGTAAGGATGTGGAGTCAAAGATAATAGACATTGTCGAGAGTGTGAGGTCCTCAGTCGTTAGTATAATAACGACTAGGCTCATGGTTGATGAATGGCTTAACGCAACGCCAATGAGGGGTTTAGGCACTGGTTTCTTTATAGACGATAGACACATAATTACAGCTAACCACGTTGTTCAGGGCGCCGCAGAGCTTCTTGTTGTAACTCCTGAGGGTGAGGAATATGAGGGTGAATTACTAGGTACTGATCCCGAATTTGACGCTGCGTTAATCAGGGTTAGGGGTGTTGGCTCCATTAAGCCTGTCAAACTTGGTGATTCAGATAAGCTTAAGGTCGGCCAGATGGTCCTTGCCATTGGGTATCCACTTGGTTTGCTCGGCGAGCCTACGGTCACCTTAGGGGTCGTATCCGCAATAGGTAGGAGTATAAGGACGCCTATGGGTATCCTTGAGGGATTAATACAGACAGACGCGGCAATAAATCCAGGTAATTCTGGCGGACCGTTGCTCAACCTGGATGGTGAGGTCGTTGGCGTCAATACGGCAATTATAGCTGGCGCCCAGGGTATTGGATTCGCCGTGCCCATAAACCTTGTTAAGTTATCGGTTGAGGAGATACTCAGGTTCGGTAAAGTGATAAGGCCCCGTCTTGGTATCTACGGTGTTGACCTTAATAAGCCAATGGCTAAGTACTTCAGGTTAGCCGTGGATAAGGGGATTTTAGTGGCTGGTGTTGTACCTGGTTCTCCAGCGGACGAGGCGGGCATTAGACAGGGTGATGTCATTACGGCTATCGATGATGAGGAATTGTCAAGTATCACCCAATTGAAAGTGCATCTGGCAAGGAGGTTTATGGAGGGTAATAGACTGTTCAGCCTAACCATAGTTAGAGGTAGGACAAGGTATAGAATTAGGGTTGAGATCTAGTTTCGGTTAAAGTTAAAAGTTTCATGTTCAATATTCGGTCAATGAGTAAATCATTATCAATACCTGATTACGCAGGCCTTGGAATACAGAACCTGGCGAACACCCTACTCTCTCATTTTGGTGCTGTTTCAAGAGGTCCTAAATTGAAACTAGACCTTGACTTAGATAAGCGTGTGGTGCTTATCTTAATTGATGGACTTAGTTATCAAGACCTAATAGACGTCTTCAACGGACAATTACAGGTAAGCAAACTATATAGACTCTCCTCTGTATTCCCAACTACCACATCAACGGTACTGACCACATTATTTACAGGACTTAGCCCAGGGCAACACGGGGTATTAGGGCCTAATCTGTACCTTAAGGAGCTTGGGGCTATAGTCAATACATTATCAATGGGCCTGGTAATAGGTGAGAGGGACGGCCTACATAAGGCTGGTTATGACCTGAGGAGGCTCTTCCCTATAAAATCCACAATATTTGAGGAGTTAAATGCGCTAGGTGTGAGAAACAGGGTTTATGTACCAAAGGGCTTGTCAGGCGGCTTATCAAGAATAACATATGCAGGGTCAGAAATCGTGGAATACGCCACGTACTATGACGCTCTAGTTAATGCCGCTAAATTCATGAATGAATATGACACAATCTTCGTGCATATATACATAACGACCGTTGACTCCGCAGCCCATAAGTATGGTCCTGACTCTGAGGAGACTAAGGTCGTTATAAGAGAGACTATCGACTCAGTGATCAGGTTGTCCAGGAATTACCTGAATAAGTCCACGGTATTAATTACGGCTGACCACGGACATGACGAAGTAATAAAGGGAATAAGGGCCAATGATGTTCAGGAGTTATTAAGGGTTCTCAGTGTACCACCATATGGTGACGCTAGGGCCATATACCTAAAACTTAATGCCGAAAATAGTATCAGTGATATAGCCACATTACTTGAGCAGCACAATATTAGGGGAAATTTGATAAGGAGGGAAGATGCTATAAACATGGGCCTATTCGGTGAAGTAAACCGAGACATTATCGATAGGGTCGGAGATATTATTTTCATACCGAGCAGTGGCTCATCTTTCATATACCTTTACAAGCCCGATAATGAAGAAATACTATCATTTAGAGGCCAGCATGGTGGCTTAAGCGAGAGGGAACTGTACGTGCCATTAATACAAGTATGATGCTTTACTCACCAACAAGCCTACCCAACCTTCTTCGTGACTTCTTTATCTGATTAACCATCCTCTTCATTAATTGATAATAATTAAGCAGTTCTTTAACGTCCTTAGGAGTAACGCCAGCGCCCTTCGCGATCCTACGTATTCTAGACGCATTTATTATCTCGGGGTTGAGCAGTTCTTCTTTAGTCATGGAATCAAGTATGTATCTCCACCTTCTGAGCATTTCCTGAGCATTACTCATTTTCTCCTCATCGAGCATCAAGGCCCTGTACTGCATTGGTAGCATGCTCGTCGGTAACAACTCCATAATCTTACTTAAGGGGCCGAGTTTGAGCATGGAATCTAGCTGCTTCTTAATTGTTAATAGATTCATTTTGCCCTCCTCAATCTCCTCTATTATCTTATCCTCCTCCTCAATGGCTCTTATCTTCTCAATTAATGTGTCAAGATCACCCATACCTAATAATCTCGCCACAAATTTGTTGGGATCGAAGATCTCGATCTCGTCTATGTCTTCACCAACACCAATAAACTTTATCCTGGCGCCACTCTTAATGACCGAGGTTAATGCACCACCAGCTTTAGCTGTGCTATCCATCTTCGTTAAAAACACGCTGTTTATGGGCACATACTTCATGAATGCCTCGGTTTGGGCAGCCGCCTGCCTACCAATTGTTGCATCTATTACCAACATGACCTCATCAGGTTTAGCCTCATCGTATATTGCCTTAGCTTCCCTAAGAAGTTCCTCCTCATTTCTGTGTCTACCGGCCGTATCGATTATTACTAAATCGACCTTGCTTTTTTGCATGTATTCAAGACCATGCTTCAATATGCTTATTGGATCCTTGGAATTTTCCTCACCGTAAAACAACGCATTTATCTTCTCAGCTAATTGTTTGAGTTGGTAATAGGCACCGGGTCTATACGTGTCGGTTTCAATTAGTCCAACCTTTAGATTTCTCTTCATATAAAACCTGGCCAATTTAGCTGCTGTGGTTGTTTTGCCACTACCTTCAACGCCAATCAACATGAGCTTATACGGTCTCTTAGTAATATTAACATTGGGTATCTCTTCACCACCCAACGCCTTGACAAGCTCTTGATATAATAGGTAAATGAGGAATTCCTTTGAGGTTATGCCCTGGGGTGGTTTTTCCTGCTTAAATCTTTCCTCAATTGTTTTCGTGATTGAGGAAACAACATCAGCACTAACATCAGCTCTTAATAATATCCTCTGTATTTCCCTTAATACCTCCTTTAAAGTTGCCTCGTCTATGTAATTCAATCCTCTAATCCTAGCCACCAAGTTCGTGAATGCCTCGATTAATGGCTTCACAGCGCTCAAGGTTTCAGTTTATTCCCTTAAATAATTATTGCGGGTATTGCTGCGTCTCGTAGTATTGAGAGGTATAGTATTGCTGTTGTGGATAATAGTAATAACCCTGGGCGTATTGCTGGCCGCAGTAATAGCTTCTGTAATAGTTAAGGGTATTCTCATCATTTAAGGGCCCTATTACGTAAATACCGCCAGGCCCAATCTCGTAGATAAGCTTTATGGGTCTAATAGGCATCCACCTCATCTTCCTAATGAACATTATCCTGGCCAAACACCCAAAATCGCTATTTGCCATGGTTATTTCCCTAAGAGAGAGCATTATCACACCACTTGCCAGGTACTCCTCAACACCAAATCTACTGAGTTTGTTTTCCTCACCTGTCGGTATTTCTGACGTCATTATTGTGGTAACATCCTTAAGTCTCTTTAACTGAAAAACGAGCTCCCTCAGATACTCCCTTATCCAAATTACGTCTTGGTGGCTCATTATGATCAATGGCGCTATCGGGTCTATAACAAGTCTCTTAACATCGTATTTCCTAACCTGCTCAATGATCATCTTAGCTAAATCCCTTGGGTCAAGGGTTATCTTCTCATCCCGCGCATATATCCTGAAGTAAGTCCTGAAATCAGCCATTACCAACTTACCGCTCTTCTCATACGAATCTAAATCCCACCCAAGCGCGTCGCGCACACCTCTCTTAACGTCTTCAGAAGGCTCATCAACTGTTACATACATGCCGACCTCGCCAAGATCCATCCCAGTTCTTAAGAAGGTCAGGCTGAATATAGTCTTCCCAGTGCCTGCCTCACCAGCTATTAAATAGACCTCGCCCCTCTTGAAACCGCCACCCAATATGTAAGTATCTAGGTAATTAATGCCCGTTAATGCTTTATCCTCGTAATAATAGTAATAATATGGATATTGCTCCTGAGGATACTGCACAGTCTGTGTATTATACAAGTATTGGTAATAAGTAGTTGTGTCATTATAATAATTGCCTGTTTGGTAATTACCATAATAATTATTATAATTAGAATTAGGGTAAGGTTCCGACTCAGCAGCAATCTGTCTTCTAGCTGAACTCATATTATCCTGTCAATAATGAATAAACTACTTATATATGTTGCGTTTCAACATTATTCCTTTGGCTTAACCTTAAGTTGAACATTGAACTTTCTCCCAATACTCTCAAGCTTAGGTAACCCCTTAGAAATAACAACGCCAATATAAACATCAGGCACCTGAACAATGATGGAATTGTCATCGCCCTTAATTATTGATATCTCCTCAGGAGGTACGTACTTCTTCAAAATCCTTACAATCCTACTAACCAATCTCTTATCAGTAATTGCCTGGGCATGCTTACGTGATTTACTTATTGGTGTTACGAATATCTCCTCACCAAATACATAGATCTCGTACTCAACCGTATCATTTATGAAGTCCTTAACAATGACTACAGGCCTAGCTAAATCCTCCTCGCTCATACCCTCAGGAACCTTAACAGTTAATTCTAGACTATACACCTTCTGAACCTCACCATCCTTCATGAAGAGTACGGTATCTATTATTGATGGGAGCATACCGAGTTCGGCCCTACCTATAAACCTCTGTATTGCGTCAATAGGACTTGTCGCATGGACAACGCCGACCATGCCGACACCGGCAAGTCTAAGGTCTATGTATAACTGAAAGTCAGCGGTATCCCTCATTTCATCAAATATGGTGAAGTCAGGCCTTGACAATAATAACAAGTCATGAACCTCTTCTGAGGAGGCGTAGGTCTTAGATATTTGGGTAATCTCATTAGGCAATATCATATCCCTCGGGGACTCGACAGTCTTGACAATTTTGCCAAGGCCCATATAGTACTCGGCCAATGCCTGGGCAAATGTTGTCTTACCGGCACCAGGCGGGCCAGCTATTAGTATGCCTTCGGCCTGCTTGCTTAATCTATCGAGAACCTTAGGATGTAATGAGTAATCCTCTAACTTTCTTTTAATTAATGGTCTGACTGCGGTTATCTCAATACCGTCTGAGACAGGGGGTAGCGCAATAACAATTCTATATTCGCCATGCTGAATAATCAATGAGTTCTCCCTCCTAATCTCCACCCTAGTATTACTATCGGCTCTCAATGAAGCGGATATCAACTCTCTAACCATCCTTTCTAGATACTCCCTATTTAACGGCTCATTACCAAGAGGTACCAATTGCCAATTCCCTGGCCTACCCTTCTTAGCATATGGTATAGAACCCTCCTTAAGATGCACAGACATTGTATCCGCATTAAAGAACTTCTCAATCTCCAGCTTATCTTTATGCTGACCTATGAAAAGGGTCTCAATACCCATGGCCTGGGCAATCTCAAGGCTCATCTCATCACTAGTCACAAATACGGCGCCCAGCTCTCTAGCTAGCTCTCTAACTATCTCATCGACAGAATGCTGATCAGGTCTTGATATTGACTTAGGCATCACGGATACGTATTCAATCCTAACATCGTCAAGGCCAAGCTTGTTTATTGAATTCACGATATAATTCAATTCCCTAATACCTAACCAACCCAAGGCACCGCCGGCCCTAGCCTCATTCTCAAACCTCCTGATTATCTCGGTATGTATCAATATCCTACCTTTAATATTACCCTTTAGCAACGCCTCCTTTAAACTACCATCCAAAAACACCGATGTGTCTGGAACATACACATTACTTACCTGCATCCCTCTTATCGCTATGAAACCATCAATAATACCCTTAATAAACACTTTTACTCATAATTAATATTAATTACCCTGGATTAAGAACCCTAGCCCCCTCAATATCCAACCCAGCCCTGAGGACAGAACCCCCAATGAGTTCTATGGCCTTCTCAACCTCTATCCTATCAGAAATAGCGATCATACAACCACCACCTCCAGCACCCGTCAATTTCGAGCCGAGCGCCCCAGCATTTCTTGCGGCATAGACCATCTCATTCAATTGCCTAGTTGATACACCCAACGCATCGAGCAAACCATGGTTTATATTCATCAAAATACCCATTAACTCTAGGTCACCCCTCTCTAAAGCCTCTTTGCCCTTTCTCGTAATTATGCCTATAGATCTGATTATGGGCTCGATAACGTCCCTCATGGCTTCGTACCTTCTCCTAACCATAGCCACAAGATCCTTAGTAGTACTAACCCTGGGAGTATAGCCAATAATCAACGGTATATTGGCACCAGGCTTTACGGGCTCCATAATGGCGTTACCGCCCTCAGGCTTTACATACATTATGCCACCGAAGGTAGCCATTGTGGTGTCGGTAGGGCTGGCAGCACCCTGCACGTCCTTCTCCACCTGCCATGCTAGTCGGGCAAGCTCTCGCTTATCAATATCATAACCCAACTCCTTGATGTAGGCTAATATTGTCGCTACTGCAACAGCGGCGGAAGTACCTAATCCAGCACCTACGGGCATTTCGGACTGTATCATTAGATCAACTCCAACCTTCTTATCGATATAACCCATGGCTACCTCAATAGCCCTCTTGACGTAACTTAATGCCGAGATCACGGCGCCATAATCAGTCCTAGCCACAACTTCCCCATTTTCGAGAATAGTAACGGAAATGCCAGCAAGCCTAAGGTCCCTCGCGTTAATATTTATCTTGCCATCATCCCTAGCCTTTGCGGTTACATACACGTACTTATTAATTGCCATGGCTAAGGCAGGCTCTCCATAAACCACGGCATGCTCCCCATACAGTATAACCTTGCCAGGCGCCCTTACAGTAATCACGCCTAGACATAGTAATGACTAAAAATAAAATCTATCCTATTATTACCTCATAATGCCTTATCAATCCTTTTAGAATCCTTACTTAGGTCTATTATTAATTTCGTAATGGTCTTATTGGCATTCCGAAGACCGAAAAGTATTGTTCCTAGACCTACAGTCTCTATAGATGCACTAAAGCCCAAGGCCGCGGCTAAACCTAATGATGCGCTTGAAATACCTGTATATCCATATCCGTACTCCACATAAACTAAAAGCTTAGGGTATAGAAGCACGAAGAGTATGGAGCTTGGGTACATAATTAATAGACTTAGAATAGTTAAAAGCGCCCCGTATCTTAACGCATCACTGTAATAACCTAACCTATAGAGTGCTATTGCGATGAATAACTGGGCCGTAATTACCATAAGCATTTTTGCAAACAACGTAACTCTAGCCAATATAGATTCTGGATTGATTAAGAACAATATATCAACAACTATTTCGATAAGGAGTCCAATGATCATTATACCAACACCTGCCTTACCAATACGATAGTCCTCGGGATACGCCTTCTCGAGTAGGGAAAATGCCCTTAACATTATTAATACATAAATAAGTAAAGACAGTACTGCGGAAACAATACCACTAATGGAATCAACCAATATTAATAATGACCCAGTATTAATAGACGACTCGATCATGCCGAAGAGAATGTCTTGGAATAAATTAAGTACAAAGAGGTATATATAACCCACAAAAATAATGCTGACACCTACATTGAGCATACCCAATCTTTCTATGACATTACTCTGAGGCATATTATTCATTACAATCTTTATTTATTAAATCTTTCAGTAAGTTGTAGTCCTAGTAAAATAGAGATAGAAATAAGTGGTATTAGGAATAGTGTGTATGTACTTAACCTATACAACGAACCAGATAAGTAACTACCAACCATTTGTCCAATTAATTGAAATACAATTAGCAAACTAGCACCATGACCCCTCCTACTAATACCTATTAGATCGCCTAACCTACTTTGTAACGCGGTCATTAGTAATTGCGAACCAACCTGAAGAAGGAGCAGGTACACTATCACTGATGGTACATTCTCGAGCAAACCCACCACACTACCTATAAGGCCTAGTACTGCTCCCCAAATCATCAACTTACTCCTGAATCTATCTACATAGAATGTTATTGCAATACTTAATACGATATATGCCGCATAGGATATTGATACTAGGGACCCCCAATAAACGGTGTTTAACCCCAATTTGTAAACAACGTATATAGGTAATAACGTGTTTATGGGCATTAAGGCTATGGCTAGAATTAGAGCCATTACGTATATCCTAAATACCTCCCTGGAGGTCTGCATTATCCTACTTAAGGAATAGTATGAATATAGCAATTCTCTAAACGATGGTTTTCTCAATGTATTATTCAATGTCTCTCTGAGGGATAATTGCCTAATTACAGCGACTATCACAGATATTGATGCCGAGATTAGGTAGGCAATCCTAATGCCGAGTAATCCATGTCTACTAATCAGGAGGCCACCAACGGGAGGTAATATTAACCAAGGTATTTGTGGTAATACTGACGTAACGAGAATACCACTTGCGTATCGTTCGGGTGGTAATGAGTCAAGTATTATCGCCAGCAGGGCTGGTTGGTAATACGCAGCGGCGGAATTTAGGGCATAGATTACAGTTAATAATTGCCAATTTGGTGCAATAGCCATTAAGAATGATGTTATTGTTATTATCCAGGTACCAGTTACGATCGACATCCTACGACCTATGGTGTCTGTTAAATACCCTCCAGGTATTATTGTGATTAATTGCGAAGCCATCGCGATCGAGTAGGCAATACCGATTTCGAAAGCATTTGCACCAAGCATTTTCATGTAGATCGATAGATAAGGCATCGTTATTGAATTGCCTATGGCATAAAGTAACCAGGTTAGTAGTAATATCCCTACGTTACCCGTTATATAGTACCTAATGTTATGCTTTAGATCCCGCAATGAATGACACCCTGATTTTTTGAGGATTGGTTATTGCTTTAAATATTAATCAGCGACTCTCCTTTCATCATTCAGTCAAGAGACCGTCGATTCATCACAAAATTACCATATTACCTCTCTCTTAAAAATCTATGGATATGAGCTATTTCAGGGCAGTACGTAATAGTGACTTTGTAGCAATTTCCTCATATCACTATTACTT
This sequence comes from Vulcanisaeta sp., assembly GCA_023256215.1. Lineage (GTDB taxonomy): Archaea > Thermoproteota > Thermoprotei > Thermoproteales > Thermocladiaceae > Vulcanisaeta. Next base: position 32,630 of record JAGDXB010000041.1, read on the forward strand.
AGTCTGCCGTGCATAGGCATTATTATTGGTAGAGCGTAAGGAGTGGGTATGATAATCATTGATACGGTATTACTTAGATGGTCTGTGTAATAATATATATTGACATTATTGTCAGCGCCATTAATCGTATTAATAACCTTAGATTCCTGATCTTTCCTCATTAGTGATTTTGCCCAGGTTAGCATTTTAGTGATATTCTCTATCACTGATTTAATCTCCATCATACATTTTCCAGATAAAATGGAGAATTTAAATATCCATAGGGTTGTGAAGGTTCACTTATTATATATCAAATGTAGTAAATAAATTTCTATATACCTTATATAAATCAACATAAATAACGATTACGGTAATTAAACATTTTTCATGCAATCTTTACCTTAGTTATTGCACCTCTGGAACAAACAACCTGGCATATGCCGCAACTTACGCATTTGTTCGTATCTATTATTGGATTCTTCTCTAGGTATATGGCTGGGCACCTAATTCTTAGGCAGTCACCACAGTTATCACAGTATTCATTGTTGATTTTATATACGTACTTGCCTACGGAACCCTTAATGTTCAGTATTACAATACCCCATGAATCCTTAATACTCAATAATTCATTTAATGATGAAAGGGGTTCATTCTCATCATAATTAACTATTTTGTACTTTACATTGTACTTTGCCAGAAGGTTAAGTGCATCCTTGCACTCATCACTCATTACTACCAATAATAGGTAATTATTGTTGATGGTACTTATTATTTCGTTAATCAAGTCCTCCGACTGAACTAGTGTACATGGGTTTATTACGGCGATCTTATTACCATAGTGATAATTAGCCCTAGCTAATGCCAAAATACCTGCCAAGGGATTCGTTACTATATCAACAACTTGGTCGAAATCGTATGGCTCAAAGTACGTGGGGATTATATCATAACTACCCTTTAACTTATTATCATCTACTATATGGGCATAGGTAGGATCGAGCATTATGATAGGAATTTCGCTGGGCGATCTTTGTTTTGTTAATAGCCACTCAATAAGCATTAAGGGATCCCCTGCCCTTCGAAAAAATAATTCTTGGGTCAATTTTTCCAACAGCTCATTGCGCCATCTATCAACCTCATCAATCATAATCCTACCTACACCAAGCCTATTAGCTAGGAAATCGTCAATGTCTATCACGTACTTAGCCTTAATCAAGTCCTTAGGTAGTGGATTCACGTATAAAGACCTCACTAAAGTAAAACCCGCCAATTTCCCAGTCATGTCCTTAATCAAGGGCCAGGACGAACCAGAGACTAATACGTTATCACCATTACCAATTATTACAATGCTATCCTGTGATCGCGCTGAAACTTCCTTAGGGATATCTTTACGTAAATCACTCAACAATCTATTCAATCCCCACCTGATTGGTTCACCCCAGTTCTTATTGAATGTTGATTCCCTACGCCTTACACCAATGCCTTTAGTACCTTCATCGATGTTTAACCAAGGACCTAATCTAATTACATAAGGCACTTCAAAGGATTCGCTATAATCCCTACCTTCCTTAATAGCCGTAACTAGACTGTCGCTATCCCACGGTTCGAGACAGGGAACACCTATTAACTCGCAGAAGGGTCTTATGTCGTGGATATCGTATACGAATACGACCAATGAGCCCCTAACCTTCACTGTGCTTAATGAGCCTAAGGAATTCAGAAATCCAGGACTATCCATGAGCACCGCAGTATCTCTAAACATGCTTGATAATACCTCAGCCTCATTAATCGCAGTATCAGGCCTTACCCTAATATCGAATAGTTTATTCATTATAAGGTATCCCGTAATGATTAACTCGTTGAATGAATCCCTCAATATGTCTGCAATGCGCGTCAGACTCTCTCTAATGCCTTGCACAATAGCGATTATTGTTTTACGATTTAAAAAGCCTTATTTTAAATACAAAATTGAAATAAAATAAATAACACAACTCCTCATCTTATTTCCATACAACATTTTAAATATTAATGGGTATTACCGAATTGAAACTTATTAAAACCTCCAGTAATATTCATTAATAATGCAGGAAACAAGCATACATAAGCATCTAGGTCTAATAATGGGGATGCTAATTCCAATCCTTGTATTATTAATATCAACACCAATTAGTACCTACGCGCTAACACCTACCGTAAATAGTACGCACTTCTTAATATACGACTTGGCGAATGCAGGATTATCATACGATCAAAGTCTCGATAATTACCTAGAGCAAGCCTACTCACTGTATACGAGCCTCGGCATGAAAATGGCACCACCATGTAATGGCTCTCAATATGTAGTATATGTGGTTTCACAATCACAGATAGCGGGCGAGGCTGGAATCACCGAGTGGACATACGAATACAATCCAAGTACAGGCCAAGTAATTAGCACATGCATAGACTACATAAACATATCCGCAGGCCTAAACAGTGCATGGTTAGAGCACACTGCATATCACGAATTAGTCCATGTATCTCAATGGGCATATGTTCAATACACCGCCATACCGCAGAACTATCCCTGGTACATAGAGGCTGATGCTGAGGGCACCGCTAGTTACTATACGCAGCAGTGCCCACTTGATCAGGACTTCTATCAATATAATCAGTACGAGTATGACCCATACGACTACTCAGGAAAGCCAATAATAAATATGTACTATTACTCAGCATTTATATATTGGTTGATTGCCAATGGCGTTGGACCGGCGACAATAGAATCTAACGTATTTAGTGGCAACACTGTTGTTAATACGTGGCTCGATAATTACTATGTTCAATACCTAACCTCAATAGTTCACGGGCAAAGCCTATGCGGTTCTACGTATTACCCAAGCTTCCAATCAGTAACTATGAGTGATTCTACGTACTCCATGAGTGTGAGCCTACAGGGACTTAGTGCCCAATACTATGAAATACAATTACCTGCCACCGGCACAATAGAGATAACCACGAGTGGTGGCACCGTGGATAGCAACATACAACTGAACTCCCCATTTAGCATTGGCAATACGACACTTTACCTAGCCCTTGTTAATCCAACTACTTCGAGTGAGACGGTATCGTTGACCATAAGTTATACTCCAGGTATTGAGGTCGAGATAGTTAATGGTACGTATAACGTAATGACTGAGAAGCTATCCCTCACACTATATGCCACCTACGGAACAACACCAATCAGCGGTACGGTGGATGTAAATGGTACGGCAGTAACGGCAAATAATGGCTATATTAATGCCACGTTTAGTGGTATAACGTGGGGTACGTACACAATCAACGTAACTTATAATAACTCAACAGCGTTGGCTTCGATAACCCTTAACCAACCATCGATGTCGTTAATAACATCATCAACACTATACCTGACAAGCAGTAGCCTTGGCTATCTAATAATAACCATAAATAACCCCAACAAGAACATCATAATAATAAGCGAGGTCCAAGTTACATCACCGCCAAGCCCAACGAATATGTATAAGCCAATGATATACTTTGAACCACCAAATGAAACGGTAACACTGAATCCGGGGCAATCCATAGTGAAGATTTACTTCTTCACAAATTCAACAATATCCAGCGGGCAGGGAGACATCTACCTATACAATAGCCCAACCACAGCGCTGTCCCTGGGGTATAGCGTAATACCAGCCCAGGTAGGTATTGTGAATGCTACGTATTACTTAAACGATAATTATACCGTAGTTAACGTGTATATCTCTGGTGTTGGTACCGTAACATCATCAATGAACGGATTAAGTGGTTCTGTATATGTTAATTATAGTACGTATACAATAGCGATATTAAAAGTGAACATCACAAAACCAACGATAGAATTAATACCCAACGTTTATTTACTAGCCCCAACCTGGGCACTCATAAACGCAACAGTAAAGCTTGGATCAACAACCTGCCCCGGCTATCTCACATTTTATGAAGCTTCAATATACATTAATGGTACCTATATCGGGAGTATGGATGTACCATGCAATAGTTCAAGTACTGTACGAGGCACAATAAACGCAACATATACAGGACATTACCTAGTACTGTCAATAACCAATACCACTATCTCGGCGAGGCTGGTATTATCACCACCAACAATACAGGTACTTAATTATCTCTGGAACGTTACAAATACAAATGAGTACGTACAAGTGAATATCAGCGTTTATGGGCCATATCAATACTTAGTACTTAACCACAGGATTAGTAATTCTACAATACAGGTCGCATACTCATTGCCAATAAACGACACGGTATTGACGGTAAATACGGGGTTCATGAACATAACTATACCTAGACCATCGCCAAGCATATCGCTTAAATCGCCAAGCATATCAATCTATCCGCAGACAATAAACCTTATTGTTAACGTAACAATGCCACCGACATTATCATATGAAGGTATCATTAATGCGTACCTAAATGGCTCATTATCTACATCAATGAGTGTAAACTTACCTCCTGGTAAGTCTACAGTCATTAACCTACTCGTAAAACCCATGGTACCGAGCATATACCTGGTAAGTGTCATTCTTGGTACATCGGCATCGAGCAACATTACTGTGGCAAGTGTAGAACTAATGGGCCTAAATGTACAGGCACAGCCTCTCGTCATAGTAGGACATTATGAGAGTATAAACATAACCGTGAATGATGTACCAAAAATAAAATTGCCAGTTAACGTAACGCTTTACGGATGTACTAACGAAAGTATGACAGTAATGGCAAACGCATCATTAAGCCTTGGATTTAGTAGTGAATGCATGCTCATAATAAATGCATCCTCATACATACTAAATGCACAGACAATTAGCTATTGGGATTACCTAAATCTATGGCTAGGTAATGTGATTGGTTATTATGATGGTGAACCATTAATACTCAATGAAACCGTTAATGCCTACGCCACCTTCCTCAATGGAACAAAAATACCGACATCAGTGCTAGTAAATGGATCTGCGGAATTCATGCCGCAAACACTGGGTTCAGCGACATTAATGCTCAATGTGACTTACCTAGGCGTAAGTAATACGACAGAGATCGAAGTATTCATCGTACCACCAACATACACAGAAGCCGAGAGTCTTCTCACCGAGTTAGGCAATCCTCCCTTCCTAAATGCCACAATCTCTAACGCTATAACGAGTGGTAATTGGGGCCTTATAAATGAGATATTGAGTGAGTACCAGGTAACATCCTCAAGGCCCTATGATCCACTTGCTCAATTGTCAAAGTACCTATTGTTGCAAGCCATCATGAATGGAGATGTCGGTAAAATAGGGGTTGTAAACACAATACTTAGGTATGAACCAGTAATTTACGCAGCACTATTGCTCATAATAATAGCCATATTAATAGCAGTACTTAGAATTATAAAAGGTTCTAAATTAAGTAAGCCCTAGTTTACCCTCAATCCTTAATCGCCTATCAAACAACCAAACCAGGATTATTGTCAATACAAGCAACATCATTATTGTTATTACTGAGTAAATAACCTGAAACACGATAGGTATTGGCACCTCTAAATAACCAAGGGCAGCCTCACGCATTATCACGAATGGGTAAGCTATTGGGGAATACTCATTTAATAATAGAATGTACTTTCCAGCCTCACTAGGTATTAAACCTCCCAGCGCTGGCATTAAGAACTGCATTATATTCGTAATAACCCAACTCGATCTAAACCTAATTACAAGCATTACATAGATTGTCGAAATAAGGAGTAATTGAAGGGATGCCAACACTATCGATAGTACGAAGAGTGGTATGTTATGTAATTCAATAATTAATCCAAAGATTAGGTAAAAACTTAGGATTAATGCAGCCAAATCAAGTAGGGTATATATGGCATATGCAAGGCCCCAACCAATTATATGATCCAAAATATTGCTCACAACCGCCATTACATTCTCAAGGACTCCCTCATAACTCTCCTCAATAATTCCATGACCAAAGCCCCATAACCAGCTGGAGTATAGGGCAAAGGCATAGGCAGCCCATAGGAATAATTGCAGGATTTGCCTACCTAGCGTAAGTACTCCAAAACCCCTGAGAGTTAATATAAAGAATGCTAGCCAAAGTGGTGCTGTAAGTACGTTTATTATTATTGATGATGGTTTAGAAAATAGCAAGCGTAGCCCTCTTATGGTCTCAACATAAATCTCCCTAAACACCGCCCCTCTTAATCTCCTTTTCGAAGCTTGCATATGCGGTCACGCCTAGCAGTAGGTATATTATTGCTGAAAGTATGAGGTTTAGTATGAGGGATAAGCCAGTATTACCCATGATTTCCATGTACATAGAGCTGAATGTAATGTACATGGGCAATACGTAAATGAGGTCCTTGATCCACCATGGCAATACATATATTGGGTATGTGGCACCCGATAGTATTGTTAAGATGGGAGTTACTATATTCATTATTGTGTCAGCATCTTTCAATTTAATAACAATGCCACTCATTAATAGCCCAAGTCCGTAGAGTGGTAATAACCCTATGAAGAGCAGTAGTAAAGCTATGGTTAATCTAATCATACCAATTAAACCGTAATTTAGGTAAAGTAGTGGTAAGGACGCTATGGTAAAGGCGCCTATATCAACTATTATCATTACCATAGACGTGCCTAGTAATATCACGTACATACTGGTCGGAGACGCTAAGAGAAATTCTAGCCTACCACCATTCCTCTCCTCATTTAGAAATCTAGCCCCTGTCTGAACCATGATCATGGATAGCATCAATACCTCAAAACCCACGAACTGCCTAATGAATACATTACTCGTTATTTTCGTGAAAAATGATGCTATGAAAGCCATACCACCGGCTATGAAGTAGGGAAGTATGATCAACAAAACCAACCCACCAGGTTCCCTACTAATTATCTTCAATTCATTGATCATGACCGCGTAGAATACTCCCAATCTACTTCTCACTCTTAATCACCCTTATAAACGCCTCCTCGAGCGATGGCTCATTAATCCTAATCTTACCAACCTTACCCCTTGCCTCAGCCTCACTTATTAATTTACGGATAGCATCTGCAGGGTTTACGGTCTCTTCACGAAGTACCTCAATACGACCATTAATCTGGACCTCCACTTCAACGGTATACCTAAGCCCAAGCATATCCTTTATATCCTTTGGAGATCCCTCAATAATCATCAATCCATTATTTATTATACCAATACGATCACAAACCTCTTCAACCTCCCAAAGATTGTGACTCGTGAACAAGATGGCTTTACCCTCCCTTCTTAATTTCCTTACCAATTCCCTTACTTCCCTTGCGGAGATTGGGTCAAGGCCTATTGTTGGTTCGTCAAGAAATAAAACCGGTGGATCATGTATTAAGGCCCTTGCTATTGCCAACCTAGCCCTCATACCAAGTGAGTACTCCTCATATGGCCTATTCATTGCCTCCTTAAGCCCTACAACATCCATTAATTCCCTAGCCCTGAGCTCGGCAGTGGATTTGTCCAATCCGTATAGGCGTCCAAAATATACGAGATTTTCGTATCCACTTAACCTGGAGTAAAAGCCCTTGTCAGGATAGAGGACTAGCCCTATTATTTTCCTGACGGCCTTTGCCTCCTTAACAACGTCATAGCCATTAATTATGGCATAACCATCATCGGGTATTAATAATGTTGTAAGTATCTTGACGGTGGTCGTTTTTCCGGCACCATTAGGCCCAAGAAGACCATATATTTCACCCCACTTGATGCCAAAGGAAACACCCCTTAATGCCTCAATTACGATCTTCCTTTTGCTTAGAAATCCTGTGCGTTCATAACTAATAAATCTCTTCCTAAGTTCATGCGCTTCTATGGCGATATTCACACAATCACTAGCTCAGTAGTTTCTGAATAAAAAGATTTTACTGATGCGATAACGGCTGAGGAAATAATGATGGTCTTAATTAAAGTTGTCCTAAGGCAAAGGTTTATTAATCCAGGTATTTTTATGTGTGTCGAATGAAAATACCGTTTTGCACATTCTGCGTTAAGACCAGAGTGTTTTGCAACAAGTGCCAATCCCTTCTTGATAGCGGAGAGTATTCTATGCTTGATGTTGACGTTAGCGACGCATTACTAAATGTGGCCACCGGCAAGATGGAGGAAATGCTGAAGAACGTTGAGTATGTAAAGTCCTACGAGGTAGGCGACCTAGTTATCGTGGTGCTTAGGGGTATAAAGTCATTACCACGACCGGTGATTCAGCAGGTTGAGCATGATCTCGAGAGAGCATTAAATAAGAAGGTTAAGATTGTTGAAAAGGGCGTTAATGTCAATGAGTTAGCAACACAATTAGCTTCACCTGCCAGGATTTTGACTGTGTCAACATCTTGGTTACCTGATGGTACTACCGAGACTGTTGTCAGAATAACAAGGGGTGAGCTTAGGAGATTGCCATTTAAACCAAGTGAGTTGGCGAAGGTTCTTAGTCAAATTAGCGGTACTAACATTAGGGTTGAGGTTACGAGATAATCATAATTTTTAAACACCCACTTTTTACTAAACGTTCGTGAGTTTTCCTAGAAAAACCCACTGGACTAAGGACATAACTCCGGAACTGGATGGTAAGGAGGTAGTCTTAGCGGGTTGGGTCTGGGACGTTAGGGACATTGGTAGTATAAAGTTTGTAATTCTTAGGGATAGAGAGGGTTTCGTCCAACTAACGATTAAGAAGGGTACCGTACCAGATAGTGTATGGACAATAATATCCTCCTTGAATCGTGAGGATGCCGTCGTAGTTAAGGGTATTGTTAAGGCAAGTAAGATAGCGAAGGTCGGTGTTGAGGTCTTCCCAAGCGAAATTCATGTTGTTGCTAAATCTAAGGCCTTGCCTATTGATATATGGGGTTCTGTTGAAACTGACTTAGATACGAGGTTGAGGTTTAGGTCTGTGGATTTGAAGAGGCCGGTTAATTCCTTTATATTTAGGGTAGAGAGTGAGGTTGTTCGTGCTATAAGGGATACATTATACGGCCGTGGGTTCATTGAGGTATTTACACCAAAGATAATAGCAACGAGTACAGAAGGCGGTGCTGAGCTATTTACCGTTCAGTATTTTGAAAGGGTAGCCTATCTTGCTCAAAGTCCTCAGCTCTATAAGGAAGAATTAACTGCAAGCCTTGAGAGGGTTTTCGAGATAGCGCCAGCCTACAGGGCTGAGAAGCATAATACGAATTACCACCTTAATGAATTCATATCCGTTGATATTGAAGAGGCATTTGCTAATTACATAGACGTCATGGACATTCTCGAGGACGTTATAGTTAATGTTTACGATAGGGTATCGAAGGCATTTGATAATGAGCTTAATAAATACGGTATCGAGATCAAGACCCCTAAGAAGCCATTTCGAAAAATAACGTATGACGAGGCGCTGAACCTACTAAGCAAGAGGGGTTTAAAGGTGGAGTGGGGTGAGGATGTGCCCAAGAACGGCATGGAATTACTCAGCGAAGAAATTGGTGAACCTTTCTTCATAATTCACTTCCCGACAGACTTAAGGGCATTCTACACAAAGCCCATTGATAATGACCCGAGGATCAGCGAGTCATTTGATCTCGTGATTAATGGCTTAGAGATAGCATCAGGGAGCAGCAGAATTCATGTTAAGGAGCAATTAATTGAGGCATTAAGAAAGAGAGGGCTTAATCCAGATAGTTTTGAGAGCCATTTAATGATTTATGATTATGGAATGCCACCACATGCAGGCTGGGGCATGGGCCTGTATAGGCTAATGATGGTTTTACTGAAGAGGGATAATATTCGAGAGGTAGTGCTTTACTCAAGGGATAGGTATAGGGTTGAACCGTAGCTATATTATCTTCCTCTTACCTGGAACTTCCATTATTACGTGCAGGTCGTACATATCGTGCTGCGTAATTTCCGTACCTACATACCTGGATGTTTCATTTAATGATGCCGTGAGCTGTATGGGTACGTGGATACTTATCTTTCTTAATCTCATGCCTTTAGTATCCAGGTCGGTACTTATTGATAATATAGATATAATGAGTAAGGTCCATGCGACTGGGTTCGCTGGCAATTGTTGTATTGGTATTGATGATATAAGCGAACTTATGGTCTCCACAGAGTTCGTCAGGGAGGTCTCGGTTGGACCTATATACTTAATTGCCATTGCGTAGAGTGTATATGGGATTGAATTACCAACCAAAGATAGTATTAATGGATAGTAAAGGTCGTGAATGTTAAGGTTAAGGGCGCTTATGGAAATGGAATTAATCATTACCAGGTAGGAAATGGCTAGTGTGCCCAATGATTGACCAAACACGAGATTAACGATATCAACGTCATTAATCTTAGCAAGAACTAACGTATATACTAAATTCATTATCATGAGTAAGAATGCTATGTATATGGAATTGTCATAGCCCTGAAATAGTAAATACAAACCGCTAAGCAGCGTCACTGCCGACACTAAGTACCTAGTGTTGACTTTACCGTCATCGAAATACTCAAGGATTAATAAAGGCACTATATAGCTAGAACTCAATAGTGCGGTCAGACCACCAACATCTCCCGACAACTCAGTATATAGGTATGCGAGCACATAATTAATCGGCGATAACACCAAGCCCTTAATTATTGACTTAACATCATATCCCCGTAACGATAATATTACCATAAATGAAACCACCGAAAAGAAATAACTCAGGAAGATTAACTCCTCAACTCTATATAGCCGTAGGGCTAGATACGTTATTGGGTACGAGATTCCCCACAGAGCCGACGCCAACATCGCCAGCGCCAAGTACCGCTTAGCCATAGGTATCACCAGGTTAGAAGGTAATGAAGGAGATTGAGTAAAGCGAAAGTTTTGTCTCACTTGGTGTTTAAAAAGGTTTCCTATTCAATTTTTAGACATTTACGGGGATAATAATTATAGAATTACAAAATATATTTGGGATAGATAGATAATTGTTCTAATACCCTAAAGTATTTATGGTATGTGAATAGATAAAAATTCATTATTTATTAATAGAACCATCCAGCGCACTTACCGGTAAACCCTTAGTCTCAACACCCCATATATACCACGCAATAGCGGCCGCGGCGCCTATGATATAAAGTATTAAGTTTGATAGTAGGTATATGAATGTGCTTGCCGACGCTAGTAGGTAGTAAATTAATGACACATAGAAAGCCCATGCAACTAGCCTAACTACTCCTATCCAGGTAGCCCTTACCCTTGTTGGGAATAATTCGGGCTCAAGTAAAACCCTAACCGCCCATCCAAACTCACTAAATGCCATGTTTATGAATAATAATGTATAAAATATTGGCAATGAGGACACAATAGGACTTGTAGCTATGAGCCCGTAAATTACGAATATAGGTATCATTGTTATTAATCCACCAATATAGGAGAATAGGGTGAATGATCTCCTACTCACCTTATCGATTACTAAACCAATGAGACCTGCGACTGAGGCACCAACATTGGCCCAAAGCACGACTTGAGAAGCCAACAACTCATTACTTGAGAAGGGTAATGATGGTAGGTATATTATGTAATATGCCATCAAGCCATACGTTGCCAATTGTGCAATACCTATTAATGATAGTATTAGCGCTCTAAACCACGTCGGTGGAAACCTCACGCCTTTTGCACTATGGTAATCATTAAGCGTGTAGGTTAGCCCCTTCTCCTCGGCTATCTTCATAGCCCTATCCCTATAACCCCTGACCAACAACCACCTAATCGATTCAGGTGTCGCAAGTCTTATGATTACGGCAGCAGTTATTACTAACAGCGCTGAACCTATCATAACCCAAATAGCCGATACCTGGGTATTCCTAAGCAAGGATAGGAATAGTATTAATGATGCTATGGCCGCGCCTATGTTGTCAAAATTCGTGATTAACACGAGCATAGAACCTCTATAGTTAGGGGGCATTAATTCTGTGGTAGCGGCCAGGGCAGGTGGTTCTTCACCACCAACTCCGATTTCTGCTAGGGCGTATGATACTAAAAATACGGTGAAGGCGCTAATTGCTGGAATGAGGTTAAGAAGTAGTAATGAGAGTGCCATACCTATTAAACCGACCGTATACAGGCTCATGGTATACACATATATCCCCCTCCTACCAACTAAGTCGGCTAATCTACCCATCAAAGTATTACCAATCATTAAGAACAAAGGACCTAACGCCGCAGATATTGGTAAGAGGAACCTAGGTATGTATTTCGAGAAGTAATCAAGGGTCATGACACCACTTGTCGTTACAAAGCCCCATATGAGAAACGTTAAGGAATAACTAGTAAACATTATGTAGTGAATTCTCGATAATTTAACAGGCATCCTCATTAACCAATCACCTTGTTATAATTAATCAATAACAGCTTTATAAAGCTTACGAGTTTATGATAAAATTAGGGGCGTTTTGAGAGTTGGATAGTGTATGTTAAGTGAGGTTGATTGAATGATTATGTTAGAGAATGATTAAATAGAATGGGCAGGTTGATAGCGTTTATTTTATTCTTCTTCCTGTGGTAATTCTATATTCAATTTTTTAAACCATCTAGCGTAATAATCCTTAATTTTATCTCTTACCTCCTCAAAATGCTTTGGTAAATCTGCGGGTTCTAAACCCTTAGCCAGGTATTGTGAGAAACGGGCTTTATATACGGTCTCGTTTTCACCCTTGAGCTTTTCGGCATACTCAGCGATGTGTTTGCCCTCTATTCTATCATCCTCAGGAAGTATTTCCTCACTATGAGGTATCTCAAGACCTGCATCAATAGCACCCTTTAAAACAGCGAATACGCGAGCACCTTTAACGGGTCTGTGAAGCCCAATATCAAGTATGGCCTTCTTAATACCCTTAAGCAGTGCCTTATAACCAATGATTAAACCGACAAGGTAAGCACTCGGTAAATTCTTAGTACCGCCCTTCCAACCAAAACCAGCCAGTTCCTTAGATGTGGCGCTGACCACGACGTGGTCGCCGAGAACCTTGGGTACAATAACCTGGGCGATTATGTACTTATTCGTCTTTCTAACCACAAGTCTGGGTAACCCACTCTTTATCATTTCTCTACGCCTGTAATAATTGGTCTTTCCCTCACGCCTCCTCCTGAATTTAACCTTATAACGACCACTCCTTGCCATGTTCGAAAGCCAAGAAGATAATTACTTAATAAGTATTTCTAGGATAGAGAAGCGGGTGGTTCTTATCGCTGTTGCTTAATGATATTGTTACTTATTAAATATGCCCTAAGCGATGATACACTATCAAATCTACCACCCTTCACCTGAAGATAAAGCTCTCTCCAGGTCTTCGTATCAATAAGGCCCCTCCTCTTCAATGAGTTTAGGTATCTCCTCAAAGCCCTAACCTTCCTTACCCAAGTCTCCTTAGGATCAAGCCTAGCATACTTACTACCCCTCCTACTACCAACACCCCTTCTTCTACCCAACTTCCTCTTCCTATGGTACTCACGCCACCTACCCCTACTGACACCCCTTGCATACTCAGCGTATATCAAGCCCTCCTTAATCAATGCCCTAACATCAGCCTTAGTAGTAACCTCCTCAAGCCTATCAAGAGCCTCAGGACTAATCCTAACCCTAGACTCCCCAACACCGAGTATCTCGGCAGCTAATTTCTTAACGTCAACCATCACGAACATGTACTAGACACAGTATTTAAACATTTACCTAACTCATCAACGCACAAAACAGCGGTCACGCCACCTATTAAGGCATAAGTAAAACCTTACCGACCCTATCCTCACCCCTAAACATCGCATCGAATGCCTCCCTAACCTTCTCAAGCTTCATCTTCGAGTAAATAGGCGCCTTAATCCTGCGTCTACTGAGCAGGTCAAGCAACTTAATAAGTTCAGACCTGGTACCACCTGTTGAGCCTATTACAGCAATTTCCCTCGAGTACAGTGACGGCAAGTTCAGCGTGACATCACCACCAGTCAATGCACCGGCCGTAACCCACCTGCCATAACGAGCAACCAATTTAAAACTAAGGTTCCAGGTAGCCTGCCCCACGGCATCAATCACAAGGTCGGCACCAAGACCATTACTTAACTCATTAATCAATGACTGAGCCTCATCGGGCGTCACAACATAATCAGCACCAAGCCCCATTAATACATCCTTAACCTTATCCGCTCTACGACTCACAGCCACAACCGTAGCGCCCGCCAGCTTCGCAAATTGAACGGCATAGCTACCAACATTACCCGTAGCACCGAATACGACAACTAGCTCTCCAGGGCTCACGCCAGCTCTGTTGAAGATCATATGCCAGGCAGTTAGGGCACCTACAGGCAATGTGGCAGCCTCATCTAGACCAACACCTTTAGGAATCCTTATCACGTTACTTGCTGGAACCACGGCATATTCTGCAAAACCACCCTGTGTAACTACGCCAATAAGACCCGAATTAACACACAACTCCTCATGACCGATCAAGCAATATTTGCATGAACCATCAAATAACCTATTATAAATCACAACCTCATCACCGACATCAACACTCCTTACACTAGATCCTACAGTCTCGACGATTCCTGCGAACTCTGAACCTGGTATATGAGGAATTGGTTTAACGTCTTTTCGATTTATCGTGAAGTAATCAACAGGGTTAACACCGGCATACTTAACTCTAATTAGTACTTCATTTGGGCCCGGCCTTGGGGTCTCAACATCTACGATTCTTAGGTTATCAACACCGGGGGTCTCGAAAACTACTGCCCTCATTAAGTCAAGGGTTAGCCTTAGTTTATTAAGGTATTTTTAGAGGCTTCATTAATGCTTAGTCATTTAAATGAAATAATGAAGAAGTAGGTCTATGACGCCTATTAACCCAGTGATTATGCCAAGCATTAGCTTAATCCTGCTCTCTGGCATTATCTTCTGTACAGATGCACCTATGTAACTTCCTATTAATCCGCCAATTCCTATTGTCAATCCAACGGTGATGTTCGGCAAAACACCGAGTGTTGAGTATGCGACCAACGCTGTTGTTGAGGTCGTTAAAGTCTCGACGAGTGTGGAACCCGCAGTTACGTAGGCGGGTAGGTTAAGGTTTGCAATAAGTATTGGTGCCACTATTGACGCACCACCAATTCCATAAATACCACCTATCAATCCAGCGAGCAATGCGATTATGAACACCAAGGGTAATGAGATTTTGAAAGTATTGTTGGAAAATACGAATTCCAACCCCCTAATACTAACCCTTAAAATGCTTACCCGAGTAATAACAAGGTCCCTACTGCGAATTCTCGAGCTAATGATTAATTCTGCACTTAAAAGCAATAATACAGAATCTACGAAGAACCTGTACTCACCGGCATTTACTAATAGGTGAACCCTCACGTAAGTACCCAGTATGGAACCTAACGAACCACCAATCGCTAATACAATTGCCAATGGCGCTATGAGCCTACCCTCCCTAGCATATCGGTAAATGGCCAACGGGGTTGCCAATAAATTATACATAAAGTTTGTACTACTGATTACGGGGCTTAGTAGCCCAAGTATGTATATTTGGCTTGGAACAAGGAGATATGCGCCGGAAATCCCTCCCTGAGACGCTATGAACGCTATGATGAATGCCAGTCCAAAGAGCTCCATCAACTTCATAATCAATGCTTCCATAAAACAAGGACTAATGATATCACTTATGTTTAATGCATTATTTCACATGCAATGTATGGTAATCTATAGAGGCTTAACTTCGTACTTACCGTCAGGGTAAACTATCGCTCTGGCTCTCCTAGTTGCCCAGCACGAAAAGACTATGCCTATTGCAAATGTTGCCGGGTGTCTGTAGGCATATTCAATATGGACATCTAATGCCGTAACCTTACCACCAGTTCCATGAGCACCTATGCCCAACTTATTAATAGCCTCTAGCAGTGCATCCTCAATCTTTGCGATGCCTGGATTACTGTTTCTAGAACCAACAGGCCTAAGAACAGCGGCCTTTTTCGCAAGTTTTGCGGCAACATCCAGGTTGGGTCCAATGCCTATACCAACAATGACTGGCGGGCAGGGCATTGGGCCTGCATCAATAACGGCATTAAGCACGAGTTCAGGGAGCCTTTCCCACGCGTTGCCTGGAGGAACCACGAAGGCCTTACTGGGAAGTTCAGTACCGCCACCCTTAGGTGTGTATATCATCTCTAGGTAATCGCCATCAAACAACTCAACATCAAAGACAGGTATCCCAATACCAGTATTATCACCCGTGTTCCTTTCAGATAATGGGTCAACCGAATTTGACCTTAATGGTAATTCCTTAGTTACCTCCCTAACGGCCTCAGTCAGTATTGAGAATAATTTACTCCTTATTGGGAAGCCGTCACCAAGTTTTATGAAGAATGTCGGCACGCCGGTGTCTTGGCAAACGGCCGCATTATAATTCTTGGCTAAGTCTATGTTTGTTAATATTGCATTTAATTGCACCTTACTTGGTTCATGAATTTCTATTTTAACGGCATTTCTAAGGGCCTCAACGACGTCATCGGCTGGAGATACACTGGCCATACGAATTATGGCCTTTGCCGCCTCCTTAACGGCATCCTCAAGACTAGGCATAGGATATCTCTAGCCTGCACGTATTAAAGCTTTAGCACTAATTACTCTCTAATAGGAAATACTTTAATTGGCATTCCTCTAATTTTTCTGGGTAGGTATGGGTACATATCATTTAAAGACTCCCATTACTGATGACGATATTGTTAAATTAAAGGTTGGAGATACCGTGTATGTAAGCGGTACATTAATCAGTGCCCGTGACGCGGCTCACGTCAGGATGGTTGAATTAATAAGAAAGGGTGAGAAGTTACCTGTTGATTTAAAGGGTGGTGTTATATACCATGCAGGGCCGGTTGCTTTGAAGCAGGGTGATACCTGGAAAATAATTAGTATGGGGCCCACAACCAGCGCTAGAATGGATGATTTTGAACCAGAGGTTATTGAGAAGATGGGCGTTAAACTCGTCATTGGTAAGGGTGGTATGGGTCCAAAGACCACGGAAGCCATGAGGAGGTTTAAGGCGGCTTACGCAATATTTACTGGAGGTGCTGGTGTACTTGCTGCGCAGGCCATTAAGAAGGTTATTGGTGTTCATTGGCTTGACCTAGGCATTGCAGAGGCTATGTGGATTCTCGAGGTTGAGAACTTTGGCCCATTAACCGTGGTCATAGATTCATACGGCAACAATTACTATGAGGACTTAAGGAGGAGTGTTAGGGAAAAGGTTAAGGGATTGGCTGAGGATGTTACTAGAACAATACAGGACGTACTTTCACATCACTAGTGTTTCATAGCTTTATTTCGCGTATTAAATCCCTCTCAGTTATTATTCCCATTAACCTACCCTGCTCAACCACAGGCAATGAACTTATGCTATTGCTCCTCATTAGATGTACAGCATCAATTATGGTGGCACTCGGGTCAATCGTTATCAAGTTATGACTCATTAATTGACTCACAGATACATTAAGGTCTATTGATTTACGGAGCTCCATTTGTTTCTTAAAGTGCCTCAATACATCTCTAACAGATAAAACACCCATGACTCTATCCCCCCTGGCAATAATTAAATGACGTATATTATGTATGGTCATTGTCTTTATGGCATCGCCCAGTGAGAAATCAATATCGAGAGTTATTGGGTCTCTACTCATGGCATCAAAGACTCTACGTCTACTGAATAATTGATCAGGTAATTTATGAACTAGATCTCTCTCGGTGATTATACCAACCACGTTATTTCCCTCAAATACCAACGCCACATCTATGCCGCCTTTCATACCGTTAATCACAGCATCAATACCATCTTCAGGCGATGCCTTCACATAACTGCTGAACGTAGATAAATCCTTAAGTAGCCCACTTAGTACTTGTGGGCTGGATTTATCGACCTGCCTAATTATGTCTAATGCCGTGACAACACCGATCACGGAATTTTCCCTAATTATTGGTACGTGCCTAAACCCGTGGCTAACCATGAGGTCCACGGCATTAATAACACTAGAGCTTTCGTTAAGCGTTATCACGCGGGTAGTCATAACATCCCTGGCCAGTATTGGCATTAAATAAACAACAGATACTTAGTATATATGCATTAATTCACCATGCCTACCTCAAGGAGTCTACTCATAATTAAAGTTGAACCCATAAGGATTTAATATTATTAAATGGTGGAGTTTTTACAATGCTGAGGGAGCTAAAGATAGACATATTAGGCCCGGTCCATTTGCCGGATTTGCCTCGAGAATTTCACGACACAATGGTTAAGTTTGGGGTGTTTAGATCGTTCATTGGCGGCTCATGGATCGACTTTGGTAACTATATGCCAGTCAAGTCACCAATTAACAATGAAGTAATAGCTCAAGTTAGCAGGTTAGAGCCTGAACATGTTGAGGCGGCTATCGAGAAGCTATATACATCGTGGAATTCCTTAAAGAGTATGCCTGCTCATAAGAGGGCTGATTTAATTATTAAGATTGCCGAGTTTATAAGTGAGTACAGGGATTTATTCCGAGACATACTCATCATTGAGGGTGGTAAGCCAATAAATGAAGCTGAAGGTGAAGTCCAGGCAACGATAGATAGGTTGAGGATGGTTCACCAGGACCTGGGTCGATTAACCAATATAGGCATACCTGGCGAGTATGGTGCCGGCACCGAGAATAAATACGCTATCGTTGTTAGGGAACCTATTGGTATTGTCGCTGCAATAGCTCCGTTTAATTATCCATTATTTACGTCCATGGTTAAGGTGGCCACGGCATTATTGGCAGGCGACCCCGTTATTCTTAAGCCGTCAAGTTACACGCCAATCACTGGTATCCTGATAGCCAAGGCCATTGAATACGCGGGATTTGGCAATTATTTCGCCCTTGTGACAGGGCCTGGAGCTTCGGTTGGCGATGCCTTAGTAATGCATCCATTAGTGAGGGCGGTATCCCTGACAGGAAGTACAGAGACAGGGTTAAGGGTTCTTAGAATGGCCGGTTTGAAGAAGGTCCAGTTGGAACTTGGTGGGAAGGCGCCTGCGATAGTGCTCGAGGATGCAGATCTAAGGAATGCTGCCAGCAAGATAGTGACTGGGTCTTTGAGGCTAAGTGGTCAAAGATGTGATGCTATTAGTAGGGTCGTCGTCCTCGATAGTGTTGCCGATGAGCTTACGGAATTAATAATTAAGGAGGTTGAGAAGTGGATTGTTGGTGATCCAAGAAATCCCAAGGTTATGATGGGCCCACTAATTAGTGCTAATGCTGTTGAGAGGGTTCATTCGATGGTTGATGATGCAATTAGTAGGGGTGGTAAGTTATTGTATGGTGGTAATTACTGGCTTACCTATCATGAGGCCACCGTCGTTGACTATGTCAGCAGGAAATCCAGGTTAGCCATCGAGGAGACGTTTGGGCCCGTGATACCCATTATTAGGGTTAAGGACATTAATGAAGCCATAGCCGTAGCCAACGAGGTCAGGTACGGGCTAGATGCGGCAGTTTTTGGTAAGGACATCAGTACACTATGGCATATAGCTAAATCCCTCGAGGTCGGTGAGGTTACGTTCAATGATTTCCCAAGACATGGTCTTGGTCTCTTTCCATTTGGTGGCGTTAAGGACTCCGGCATTGGTCGTGAGGGTGTCGGCTTTTCTGTGGAGGATGTTACCCAGTTAAAGACTATAGTGATTACTTACTAACTAAATTTATCAGCCCCTGACCCAGTACTCATCCTATCATACGCCGCTGAAAGATCATCACCATTAATTAGTTAGTCACTTAGGTATTTAAAATTAAGTACCTCCTCAGGTTTAGTTTATTGATGGAGAGACTCGCTAAGTCGCTGCTGAGACTTTCTGTGGAAGGCGTTTTCTCGCGCGAATCGTTAGAGCACTTAAGTGGTTTAAGCGGCTCCCTTATTGATTCCTTCATCAATAATCTACTCAACGAAGGTGTTCTAGTGAGGATAGGCAATAACTACAGGGTCAATGTCCCTCCTCATAGGTTAATTAGGTATTTCATAGATAAGGGGTTGAATGTGGACCTTGAATCACTCAGCAGTTTTCTTCCCTGGGATGAGTTTGAGGCTTTGGTTAGGTTAATATTTGAGGAGTGGGGATTTGGCGTTATTAGCAGGCTTAGGGTTCCTGTGGCTGGTTCTAGGGTTGAGTTTGACGTTATTGCGTACAAGGAACCAAGGGTCTTATTAATAGAGGCTAAGCGTTGGAAGAAGATCTCTTCAGGCGTAACTACGGTAGTTAATAGACATCTTGAGAAGGTTGAACTTGTGTCTAAATCACCTGAGGTCTTAATCAATAGAATAGGCATTAGGTGGAGTGAGGCTGTATTAATTCCCGTAGTCATTACCTGGCATAGGGTCTCTACGGAGATTGTCAATGGCGTACCTGTCGTGAGTATATACCAAGTCAATTCATTTATAATGAGGCTTGACGAGATTATGGATTACGTGAGATCGTTTAGGGTTTCCTGGAGGCGCCTTTAACGATTTTTGAATAGCAATCTGCGCATGCATATACCTTGAATTTCATGCCCAACTCCCTGGCTTCGTAATCTACTATATAGTACTCCTTAACTCTCCTTAGGCAGAAGAAACATATCACGCCTCTATTGCTTGTCTTCTTCATTTACTCCGACTGTTCGGTTTCCTCCTCGCTCTTAAGTATAACGGTCATGCTCATTAATTGATCAATATCGGGATATAGACTTTCTATTATTTGAGGTTCTCGATAGAGCCACGTGCTAACAACGAGTAGTAACGCACTTATTAGGTACATTATTGATGAGAGACCTATATACGCATTAATACCTATTAGTAAGTATGTGGTAGTTATATTGTTATTTACGTATATTGGGGTTGGTATTGGTAATGCAAATATTGCTGAAAGTATTAGCATTAATATGATGCCAAAGAAGAGAGGATCAGACATGCTTATGGTGAGATTTTTCTTAATTAGTAAGAGTGCTATGGAGATTATTATGCCTACGAATACGAATATTGGCGATAAATAATCGATCATATCTATGAAGGTGGAGTAACCCTTGAGGGGTATTAACGTTAATGACCCATTCATATCGCTTACTATTAATTTCATCCCTGGGGTTACATTGACTATAGTATTTAGATTAGGTATTGTAGTACTGGTTATTATTGGCATGGTAATCCTTATACTTGACATTACGAGAATGATTAGACCAACCACGATAGACGCAATTGCTACTTTTCTCATTATCTATCGTATGCGGAATCATTATTAGATTTTAAGGTTTTCTCTATCAATTCCAGATGAATCCGCAGTGTTTGTTTTCATAATTCTATTCCTAATAACGCCCTTTATGTAGTAAATTAATGAATAATCATTATTGAGCCACCTTTTAATTAAATCAAGCATAGAGTCGGTGGGATTTTTCGTTAATAGCGGCTCAAGGAGTTTCCTATTAGTGTCTAACCGCCTTATTACGTTAGATGGGTCTGCGTAAACTGTTACGAAATCATAGACGCGGGCCACAGGTATTGCTGAAAGCTTTGTGGACCAATGTAGAGACAGCGGCACTCTATACATCCTTACCTTAAGCATAGTGTTCCCTCCAATTATTATATCATTGCCATATCTTTGAAATAACTCATTCGACTTTATACCTCTGTATACCGCCTCGTTAACAATGCTTATTAACGACCTTAACTCATCAGCACCAACACCCCTGGAAAGTGGTGCTATAACCTTGAATCCATTCATTCCATCAAACACAACAGCATTATTAACTAATCCTAAATATTCCAGGACAATACGCACAGCCGTAGTCACTAAGTCCATAAGTTCAAGGCCATTCTCAAGCATCCAAATACGCTTACCACCCTTTACATCGATTATTACCGTATCAATATCCTTAGAAGCTGCTGTATTGACTGATGCCATGAAGTCTATGCCACCCATCTTAACGTACTTTATCAACTCATCCTTATTACTAATAATGATTGGAAGCTTACTACCATCTTCGTGCTTGACGGTTGTCATCAATGCGGCACTATCACCAACCTGCCTAATGATGGCTATTCTTCTATTGACTATAAAATTCATCATCAGGTCGCCGACAATATCGTAATACTTTATGGGCCTTACTGACGGTTTCATGACCATTGGTATTAACTTCTTAGGCATTGTGCATCACCCTGAGCGTGTTGGTGGTCTATAGTAATAAATAAGCTTTCCAAGTATCCAATCCCTGATCACGGCAATCGCAGCGCCCCTAATATTCACGTTACCACCCTTCATAAGCAAGCCCCTTCTTCTGCCTATTAACTCCAATAGTTCCAGGGGATCCTCAGAATCAACGCCATACCTATCCATAAAGGCCTTGGGGTTGAATGACTTTATTCTCATTATTAACTTTATTGCTGGTGGTATGGGGTCATCAAGTTTTGATGGGTCTATCGCACCTTTAATAATCAGTAAGGCATCATCCTTAACCTCATCTGCGGGTATAACGCCGGGCGTATCGATGACTATTAACCATTGCTTAGCCTTAACGATCTGTTCACCAATGGTCCAGCCAGGTATAGGGCTTGTTTCGGCTACGTGCCTACCCTTCAGGTAATTTATTATAGTTGATTTACCCACATTCGGATAACCAACCACAGAAACTCTCACGGGTAATCTAGGCGCGTATTTCTTAATGCTAACAATGAGTTTCCTGGTCCCGAGTCTATTCTTGGCACTTATGAATACTGTTGGATACTCTCTTTCAAGATACTCCTTCCACTCCTTAAGTACTTCAAGGGGTATTAGGTCGGCCTTGTTAATAACAATGACTAAAGGCTTCCCTAACTTACCAAGTAAATCCTCAAGCTTCCTATTCCTAGTTTCCATGGGATCTCTCGCATCGATAACCTCAAGTACTAAATCACTCATTTCAAGGATATTCCTAACCCGACGCCATGCCTCAGCCTGGCTAACCCTACTCATTGGCGATACTTAGGCATGTAATAATGTTTAAAAATATAAAACGTTCTCTAGAGACGTGGCCTTTGAGAGACCAATACCTTCGAGACTCACTTTATTGAGGCTAAGGAATCAGGAGAGGCTTTATAGGGGTATTAAGAAGACCGTGGAGGACGCCAGGAATGCCACGATACAGAGAATTAGGGCTATAATTCCAAAGCTCGAAGCGGCCAGGAAAAGTGTCTATGATGAGTTAGGTAAGGCTTCGTTAATGCTTAAGGCTGCGGTGTCGAAGATGGGTATTGATGATTACGGTAAATTGAGCGATACGGTGAAGACAAGCGTTGATGTTGAGTTTGTCGATATAACAATGGAGGGTCTAAAGTTTAGGGGATTGGAGTTTAGGGGTGTTTCTAGTCCTAACTATGGGATCTTTGCTATACCTCCTGAACTTGATAGTGCATTATATGGTATATACAGTAATTTTAAGGTGATTTCCGAAATGATGAACCTTGAGAACCTATTCTATACATTGCTCGCCAGGGTTAGGGAGTACCAAAGAATGGTTAATGCAATAGATAATGTATTATTACCTAGGATTACGGAGAATGCTAGGTTTGTTAGGCTTAAGCTTGATGAGGATGAGCGTGAGGAGTTTGTTAGGAGAATAGTCATTAATAGGTTGATTGAAGCCTTGGGCGGAAGAAGATAGTTAGGTTGTAAGAAGAAAGTAAGGCTTAAGAATTCTCTTGGCGGTATAGGTCATAGTGAAGATGAGGAGGATGGGCGGATCGGTGACGAAGGATTTGAACGCGGATTTTTCAATTCCTCCTCACAAACCTGGTGAATCGTCATGGTAATAAACATTAAGCGTGTTGTTACTTTATACATAATTGAGCTTATTATACTAATATTTCTATCAGTAATGGGATTTTATATAGGACCAATGTTTATAGGCCGATCTTTGCTGAACACACTTAAAAATGAGTTAATGAGCACGGTAAGCCTAGGCCCCGATTATATCTTTTATCATAACTTAGTTATAGACACATTAATGGCAATACCAATAATAGGACCTGCCTTCTTCGTAATTGCCCTGGTCATGACGGGATTCATACTAGGTGTCTATGTGTCATACGCCACAAACTCGCTACTATTTCTTGTGATTTCCATACTTGTAACCATGTTTCTCCCACACGGGATAATAGAACTTCTTGCCTACGCCTTCTCTACAGCGGGTTCATTGACATTTACTAGGAACCTACTTAACGCCATTCGTGGTAAGGAGTCTATTGGTAAGGGTAGTGTTATTATGTTGGTGATTTATTATGCCATATCCGTATTGCTCCTATTCATTGCGGCCAACATTGAGTATTTCGAAATAATTAGCCTTAAGGGCTTATTGAGTAAGTTACTAAGTTAGATCAACCATTCAGGTTTTGATACATGAACTTCTGCGTTAATAGGTTTTGTACGAAGATTGGTAATTGAATGTTATTGATAGTGTCATCATAAGCACCTGTCACTGTGTTATAGCCTACCATGAACAATATTGGGGTATTGATTGGTAAAGAATTCGTAAATAATGTTGGCGTTAAATATGGAGGTACATAATACTCTAGAAGCACCTCTCCAACCCCCATTTGATAAGACAATAAGTAATGCTCATACATATTTACACAATTAGTTACGTTTATATTAACTCCTAATTCGTTGACTACTTCCTGTATAAATGATGTACTAGTTAAATTCGCGACCTTGGTCATGTTCGAACCCACATAAGAACCAATAGCCCTAAGGAAAATTAACGCATTATATTTATTTGTGGAATTATAGTAAAGACAGTACGCCACTGATGCAACGTTAATTTCAGCTACTGTTAATGGGGATGACGACAGGGTGCCCATGGATGAAAATACATTAAACGCTATTTCGTATTGTACAAGCCCCTTCTCTGCCGTATTCATTATGTAATCTGCATTTAGCACCGTAAAATTAGTAGCCGGATACATCACAGGATTAAGTAGTATTAATACCTTAATAGGTGCCGAGTTGGGTCCGTAGATTAAGCTATAATTCTTAAAATCATTATAAATGAGTGAGGCATTGTTTAATTGAAAATACGGTGGCCATGCATAAATGCCCGTATACGGGCTTTCTATTATTGTTAAGCCCTTATGTAATGTTGCTGGTGGTGCTACAATCTTTATGAGCAGGAAATACGTGAGAACAGCGGCTAGTATCAGCACCAGCGCAAATATCGCCATATCTATTGCCTTATTTATGTCCATCTTATCTGCCGTAATTCCCCAATTTATTAAGGATTACTCACGCTGACATAATCATTGATTAGGTGCACAGAAACACTTAAATTAGTAGTAATTCCATGGGTTACCTAATGTCAATACCCAGGGTTGAGAGACCGAGGCCTGTACTTCATGGACCAGGCGTACCAGTGTGTACTTCATGTGGTAAGCCAATCAAGCCTTATGAGAGGGCAACGCACTTCCTATGTCCTAACTGTGGAAAGGCTGAAATATGGAGATGCGAGCATTGTAGGAGGACCGGCAACCCGTATAAATGCCCTGTATGTGGCTTTGAGGGTCCATGAAAATCATTAACTAATTATTTTTCTCGGTTTTCCTCCTTTCTCCAATTAAAGGGTCTTGGAAACAATTCTCTAAAGTCATGCCTTATTATTTTATCGCCATGGATAATTATAACCTCTTCAACCCCGAACTCGCTCATTACCTGTAAACAAGCACCGCAGGGATATATTGGCTCATCAAGACTTGATGTTAACACAATGGTCTTTATCTTCCTCTCTCCATTCGCCACGGCATTGAATATAGCAACCCTTTCCGCACATACTGTAAGTCCGAGTGATGAATTCTCGACATTAACCCCACGATAAACCTTTCCATCAGGCGTTATAGCGAGGGCACTTACCTTAATCCCGCTGTATGGTGCATACGAGTATTTTAATCCATCCTTAACCAGGTCTACCCACTCTTTTGGTATCACACCATACAGTTTACCACAACCCTTTAAATGTTACATTAGCATTGGTAATAATGAATTTAAATAGTACCATGTATAAGCGTCATGATTGGTGGTAAAACTTGAGGATTGCCATAATAGTTGGGGCCAATAACGTTAGTGTAAGTGTAGCTAAACTACTTTCGGATAGGTACGAGGTGGTTATTGTCGATAAGAGTGATGAGGCCTGTGCAAGGGCTTTTAAAGCCCTTAAATCGTCGGCCATGGTCTATAAAGGCGACCCAAGCAGTGTTGATGTTTTAAATGAAGTTGGCATCGATAAGGCTGAGCTATTTTTAGCCCTGTCAGATGACGATGATTTAAACTATAAGGCATGCAGTATCGCTAAGGAGAAGGGTGTGCCTATAATAATCGCGAGGGTTAACAATAAGGATCATGAGGATTTATTTAAAGAATTGAATATAACGAGCACAGTGAATGTCGAGGATATAGTATCGAATAATATAAGGAATGCGATACTTAGTGATACAACTAAGGTCCTATTTACAGACCCTACAACAAATATATCATTTGCAATAATAAAGATCGGGGGTGACTCGAGTATTGTGGGTAAGCAAATTAATTATTTAATTGATAATTATAACGTCGCGATACCATACATAATAACGTCCAATGGAATTATTAAGCCAGGCAATGATTACGTAATTGAGGGAGATAACGAAATAGTGGTGGTGGGTCCTTCAGAAAGCATAGATAAATTCATTAAGGAAGTATCATCAACAGAATAGCACCACTACTCATTACTCCTAATGTTACTGTACCTCCTACTCAATTCCATTGATAGTTCGAAGGCTTTATTAAGAATTGAATATTTAACATCATCTATAGTCCTAAGGTCCTTATACGTACCTCTGGCAATTAATTCTAAATACCTCTCTTCAATTGCAGCAACATCAACATGAGGATCTTCAATGCCTAATTCCTCCATATAGTCAGTCAATTCCTTACGTAAATCATCAACCAGCAATCCATCCTTAGGAACCTTAAAGGGTATCCTGACCTCAATACCCTCAGTTGGCGGCACCTTCCTAACGACATTCTTCATAACCAGCGTATAGGGCACATAGATCAACTCATTACGTGGGCTCCTAATTATCAGACCTAAAGATGTCTGTTTGATCACATAACCCTTTATACCCATAACTTCCACATGATCACCAACATCTAATGAGTAATCCCTAACAAGTCTGCCTATCTTACCTGTGAAGTATTCCTCAATTATGGGTCTGGTGCCTATTACGAGGATTACTGCGACTACGATTAATAAGGCGCCAACAATCAGGTATTGCCTATAAACGTAGGCTATTGCTGATAGTATTGTGACAATGAGTATTATCCTAAAAATAAACCTGGCATTCTCAACATCACCCTTTCTCGAGATCTTCACAAAGGCTCTAACGATTTTATCAAAGACATAATCAAGCAGTAGATAAACTGCCACAGCAATAACAATAGCAATTACCACATTCTCTATTGTACCTAAAACCCAGCCTGGAACTAAGCCACTGACGCTACCACTTTCAAGTATTACCATAATACCAACCACATTAGTAGGTGCAATGTTTTAAACCTAACGGAATTCAATGCACAACAAGCACAGGCCTATTCGCATACCTAACTACCTTCTCTGAAACACTACCAAGGAGAAACCTTGTTAATCCCTTCAATCCCCTTGAACCAACAATTATCAAATCAACATTAAGCTTATTAGCAATATTTATAATGGTCTCCGCTGCATCGGCGCCAACCTCAAGCAAGCCCTCAGCATCAACACCAGAACTCTTTGCCTTTTCCACAGCCCTACTTACTAAATCCTTGCCCTGTCTCTCCATAGTCTCTATTAATGAGGGATACATGGATGAGTCAGGCGCTATGGCAATCTTCCCTTCCTCAATCACGTGAAGTATGTACAATTTAGCATTGAAGCTTTTAGCAATACTTATAGCATAATCAAGTGCTTTATCTCCGGCTTTTGAGCCATCGTAACCTAATAATATCTTGCTTATTATCTGCATTAACAGCTTTTCTATGCTAACTTAATAAACATTATCAGCATTAATTATTGATTATTAATAAATCTATTGCTCTTATATGTGGAGTAAGTTATGCAGATTGGCCTTAGCTCACACTTAACGCATAGCGATTTATCGGGTGGTTCTATGGGCCATCCCTGA
The DNA here is from genome assembly GCA_023256215.1 of Vulcanisaeta sp. Classification (GTDB taxonomy): domain Archaea; phylum Thermoproteota; class Thermoprotei; order Thermoproteales; family Thermocladiaceae; genus Vulcanisaeta. The sequence continues at coordinate 60,871 of JAGDXB010000041.1, forward strand.
TAAGTCTCTAGCATCTTTAATTCATCAATGACACCCTGATACTCCCTTCTTAACCTATTTATGGGTAATGATTTAACATCCTTCATAGTAACCAAATAAGCCTCCCTAATGGGTATTCCCGCCTCCTCAAGCATTAATACGTAAGAGACAATCTGCTTTAAGTATCGTTTTTCCCTATCCTCATTCAAGCTCCATGAGCTCTTGAGCTCAATTAAACCCCAAATCTCCTCACCATCAAATTCACGTAGATATACAATATCCGCCCTACCGGAAGTGTCCGTAGTTTCTATGCCACTCTCAACCTCAACATGTACATTGGGGTTTGCTATCTTAAACCATTCTTGATAAATATCATGGATAGCCTTGCCCCTGGCTAAGTTCCTTAGACTGTCCATACTAACTATTGTGCCAAACCTCAACTTAATTAATGATTTAACCATGCAATCATAACTAAATAATGACGGTGTGGCTCTACCTGTGGGTTCGTCGACTAGGTACAGTCCATCACCAATTATTCGGGCGTTCTTAAGCATATCATTTAAATATTCCTCAGTCCTTTTCCTGACCTCCTCCTCATTCACAACCTCAGCTATCGGCTTAATTACTAACTTAACCATGAATACAATGCTTTATTCTCTGCCCTTTTATAAATCCAATAATTAATGATTAGTAATTTAAAAAACGCCTGTAATTATGGGTAGTTGTATGGTTTACGTGGGCGTTGATGTTGGCGCGACATACATAAGGGTTGGTTTAGTTGATGAAGGGGGTAACGTCATCAGTAGGGTTAAGGTTAGGCAACCAACAACCGGTGACGAAAATACCGTGGCCGCCATAATCATAGATGCCATTAAGGATATAGTAAGGACTAGCGCCATTGATGGTATTGGGATCGGTTCAATAGGTCCTTTAGACCTTAAGGCAGGTATTGTACCACTGGCGCCAAATGCACCCATCAAGAGGTTTAAGCTTGTGGAACCAATAATTAGGGAGTTTAAGGTGCCCGTTGTCCTTGGTAACGATGCTATGGCCGCTGTGTGGGGTGAGTACGTCTTTGGTATTGGTAGGGGGATCAAAAACCTAGTTTACATAACCCTGAGCACTGGTATTGGTGCTGGGGTTATCGTTGATGGGCATTTACTAGTGGGTAAGGATGGTAATGCTCACGAGATCGGGCATACGGTGGTCGACATAAATTCAGAAGTACAATGTGGCTGTGGCGGTTATGGTCATTGGGAAGCCCTTGGGTCCGGTGCAAATATACCTAGAGTGATTAAGGAGTTCGTTAAAGGGAGGGTCTACAGGTCTAGGATTTACGATAAATTGCTAAAGGGTGATTTTGTGAGCACGGAAGAGATTTTTCAGGCCTATTATGACGGTGATGAGTTGGCTAAAGACTTCATAGATAATTTCCTGATGAAAATACATGCTGCTGGTTTGGCAACAGTCATGAATGCGTATGACCCCGAATTAATCATTTTAGGAGGGTCTATGGCACTCAACAACAGGGAATTGTTTAGGAAAGGAATTGAGAAGTACTTAAGGAGGTATTTAGCGGTTAGGCCTGCTAGGATTGAGTTTACTAATTTTGGCGATGATGTTGGCATAATCGGTGGCGCAGCCTTAGTGATTAAGGTGCCTGATTCACTTAGGGATTTTGTTGATGGTTATAGGAAGTATCTTGGTTAAGTTAGCGTTATAAAATAAGCATTTAACGGTGAAGTGTGGTTGATGTAATTATAATTGGTGCTGGACATAACGGTTTAGTTGCAAGTATTGTATTAGCTAGGGCTGGACTTGATGTTCTTGTACTTGATCATTTACCATGGCCTGGTGGTATGGCTGGGTGGCACGTGATTGGTGGGGAGGAAGTACCCATAGGTGCTTACGTGCTTGGCCTAATACCTAATGAGTTGATTAATGAGCTTGGCATATCCATTGATCATTATAGGCCAGACCCTATTGCTGTTTATGTTAAGGATGGGGAATTGGTTAGGTGGTGGAGGGATTTCAATAGAAGGATTGATGAATTTAACAGGTGGGGTCTCGGTGATGAGCTAAGGAGTATGTGGGATGAGATTAGTAAGTTTCATAGGGCATTACGTAATTACTTATTTAGAACTGAACCGCCAAGTAGGGAGGAGTTGCTTAATGATCCTGTGCTCGGCGAGTTCATTAGGGTAAGAAGTAGGGATTTCTTGGGTAAGTACCTGCCACGTGAGTTTTGGGACATGTTCATATTTGAGCCATATCTGGACCAGCCAGCCTTCATGGTTGGTTATTACAACCCAATTAATGATTGGTATTTCCCTGCTAAGGACGGTGAGGTTGGTATGGCGGTGTTCGCTCGTGAGCTTTACAGAGCAGCGTTAAGGAGTGGTGCTAGGGTTATGCTAGGTCTGGGTGTTAGGAAGATAGTGATTGAGGGTAGAAAAATCAAGGGGGTCTTAACCGATGATGGAAGGTTTATTGAGTCTAAGGCTGTCTTGTCGACCACAAGTCCTGTCAATACCGTGCTTGATCTTGTCGGTGAGGAATATTTCGATGAGAATATCACCAATAGGCTAAGGTCTATAACCGTAGGTGGAGCATATAGGGTTGCCCTGGTCAGTAATGGCGCTATTAGGTTAAGAGGCGAGTTGGACAGGTACAGGGATTCTATTCTTCAGTTACCCTTTGGTGAGACGATAATCCACGGAAATTACCTAATAGTCACTGGCTTACCTACTCGCGATGAGTTGGAGAATTACGTAGTAATTAATTGGGACGAGGTTAAGGCCTTTGAGATATTAACTCCTCAGGATTACGAAAAAATATTTCGAGTAGCGGGTGGGAATCTAAATCACTTGCCGATGTTCGAAGAATTTCTTTTTGATAGGAGGCCAGTACCTGGTTGGGGCTATACAACACCAATAAAGGGTCTATATATCGGTGGTGCTGGTACATGGCCTGGTGGTCAGGTTACGGGCATACCAGGGTATAATGCGGCCAGAAAAATATTGAAGGATTGGAGTAAGCTGAGTGATTAGATATGTACAAGCAGGTGATTATTGTTAGGTCTGACTTAAACATGTCCTGTGGCAAGACCGCGGCTCAGGTTGCTCATGGCGCTGTGGGTGCCGTGCTTATGGTTCTTAAGGAAGGTAGAAAGAACTGGATGGAGTGGTTTAGGGCTTGGGAGTCCTCTGGGCAGAAAAAGGTTGTTCTTGTTGTTGATTCATTAAGTGAATTATTGAAGCTTAAGGATAAGGCTGAGCGTCTTGGCTTACCTACATTTTTGGTAGAGGATGCCGGACTCACAGAATTACCTCCGGGTACCATTACCGTGTTAGCAATAGGACCCGGTCCTGAAGACCTCATCAATAAGGTATCTGGTTCCTTAAGACTATTGAGGTGATCTAATGAACATGACGCACTTGTTCAAGGATGTGATGAATAAGGTATTTGCATATTCGAATTATGACCTTGTCAACAACGTAATCACGCTCTGCCTACTGCCTAAACTTAGGTACTGGGCATCCCTAGAAATAATATCCTCAATGCGTGGGTACGAAGGACCCCTACTTGACTTAGGCGCAGGTGATGGTTCGATGACGAGGTACGTACTTAAGCTTGGGCTTAAACCTAAGTTCATAGTGTTACTTGATCCTGCAATAAATGGTTTATTATCGATTAAGGATTTAAGGCAGGAAATGGTGGATAAAGTGGTTGCTGTTGGTGAGGCCTTGCCTTTAAGATCGTCCTCGATACAAGTCATTTACACAGCCTTTGCACTTAGGCAATTCAATAACAAGGCTATTGCACTTACCGAAGTACGTAGGGTCCTGAGAAAAGGCGGTTCACTTGTGGTGCTGGAGTTTTGGAGACCGGATAATGCGCTTGCCCATATCGTATTAATCTACTACTTAACGGCGATACTACCATTACTAATTTCGTTGGTAGCCCCAAGGACTATTAAGGAGTATCTAACCATGAGGGATACCATTAAGGGTATTGGTTCGATATCCTGGCTAAGGTTATTAATCAATAAATTCGTTGGCGATGTAATATCCTCACGTAAATACATGGGTATTTTTACAATAATCAGAGCTAGGAAGTAATGAGCTTAAGCTTTGCCAAGGTCTCGGATTTAGGTCTTCCTGCCTCATCATAACCCCTTAATTCATAGTACTTCCTTACCATGAATGACCACTCACTCTCAGTAACAATGTACTTATTGCCCTCATACTCAACGGGCTCCCTGAGCCATCTAGGTGGTAACTTGTCCTGCTCTATCGTTGTCTTGTTCATTAACCTATGGAGAACAATAATTCTCTGAGCCGTTTCTCTTAGCTCATCGACACTATAGTTAAACCCAGTAACTGCATTTAGGGCGTCCCTGATCACATCCCACGTGTAAATAGCCCTACCAAATTTACAAAGAAGCATTGAATCATAAAGTGCATTTCTCTCCTCAATATCCATTATAGCCCTAACCTTGTCCTCACCGGTTGCAAACCTACCACCTGCCTGGCCTGCAATATCCACCGCATAGGCGCTGGACCATAGGTGATCAGCACCTCTCTCTGAAACCGAGTTATTCAGTATCATGCCCTTGAGGGTCCTTGGGTCATAAGCTGCCGGTTCAAGACCCTTAACATGAATTGCCAAGTCCTGCACACCCAGCTTCTCCGCAATGGCCTTAGTACCCATAGCAGCCAGCTCGCCTAACCCTCTCCTGTAGGCCGTATCAATTATTAACTGCCTAATACCATCATAATCACCCCATCTCGGTGCGCCCTTAATAATACCTTTATCGCCTAGGTATATTAAGAATGCTATTGTATTGCCGAGACTTATTGTATCAAAGCCAAGCCTATCGGCCAGCTCTGCAAGGTCTATTAATTTCTGTGGATCATTGACACCGGTTAGACCTCCGAGCGCCATTGTTGTCTCATACTCAAGGTCGTACTCACCGTTACTCGATCTAACAACCTTATGACAAGCCACTGGACAGTAGAGACATGCTCCGTTCTTAACGAAGTACTTAGGCTTTAGTGTTTTCTCCCACGATATACCCTCCCAACCTGGCATTACAACCTTCGTCCAATAGATTGATGGGAAAAAGCCCATGTTATTGCCAACATCAATGAGCCTAACAGTACCACCCTGCCTATAGGGTATCATGCCAGGACTAGTCACGGCTTGTTTACCCAAATTTCTTACCAATTCCTGGTAAGCCCCATCATTGGCTACGTCAACGACCTTATTAACGGGTACAAAGACTATAGCCTTCACATTCTTACTGCCCATAACAGCCCCAGCACCTGTGCGACCAAACTGCCTCCAATCTTCATGACCAATACATGCATAGGGCACCTTATTTTCACCTGCAGGACCTATCGTAAGTACTGCCGAATCTCTAAACTCCCTCTTTATTGCGTGCTCGGTTTCTACGGTGTCTAAACCCCATAGATCCTTAGCTTCTCTGAATTCAACTTTTCCATCACTAATAATGAGGTATGTAGGTCTAGGGCTAATTCCAGTGATTACGACGGCATCAACTCCAGAATACTTCATGTAGGCGCCAAGTGTACCACCAACGGTTGAGTAGCTCCACCTATTTGTTAATGGTGATTTAAATATAGCCGCAGCCCTAGTGGCCAGTGGAATCCTAGTGCCGCCTAATGGGCCGGTGGCTATTATCAAAGGATTCTCAGGGCCATAGGGATCGACCATATCCACGTCTAATCCCAGGTCAAAGATTAGCCTTAATCCCAGTCCTCTACCTCCAATGAACATTCTTGCGATGCTCTCACTAATTATTTCAACCTTCACCTCATTACGTTTCAGATTAATCCATATTATGCGATTTGCGTAACCGTGCATACATTACTGACTTAACTCGCTAGCTTAATAAGTAGTAATTCAAATGCCATTTAAATAGCACAAATCCTTAAAACGCATATGGCACACACCCTATAGTATGTCTGAAAAGACGTATTCAGGGGGTGGCTGGGTTGTTAGGGTAAGTAATGGTGTTGCTGAGGTTGTGATAAATCGGCCTCCACTTAACATAATAACCCTAGAAATGAGGAGGGACCTGGCTAAAATAATCAATGAGTTGGAGCTGGATAGTAATGTTAGGGTTGTTATATTTGAAGGTAGTGGTGAGAGGGCATTCTCGGCTGGTGGTGATGTAACCGAATTCCTTAATACAGAACCTAGTGATTTGATTGATTGGGGTAAATCCGTCGAGCTCATTGAGGGTTTGAGTAAGCCCACGATCGCCTTATTGAGAGGTTATGTATTAGGTGCAGGGACTGAATTAGCATTAGCTTGCGATATTAGGGTTGCAACACCTGATGTGGAGATTGGGCTTCCTGAGATAAGGCTTGGTATGGTTCCAGCAAGTGGTGGTTTAACTAAAATTGTTAAGGCACTGGGCCCCTTAAGGGCTAGGTATTACTTATTGCTTGGGAGAAGGATCAAGGCTGAGGAGGCCTTACAACTTGGTTTGATTCACGAGATAGTGGAGCCAGGTAAGGTTCGCGATAGAGTTATGGAAATAGCAAAGGACTTAATGTCTCTGTCACCGTTAGCATTAAAGGCTCTGAAGCAGGCTATAAGGCTTATCCAAGATGCGCCGTCCGAGGTTGGTTATGACATAGAGAGAAAGACATTTGCCTTACTACGCTATAGCCAGGACTTCAGGGAGGGAATCACCGCATTTAAGGAGAAGAGACAACCAAGATTCCAGGGGCTTTGATAGTAAAAGCTTATTAAGGCCAGGATATACTACCTCAATAACCACACAGAGACCCGCACATGCGGGCCAATGAAGGTCTGTGGGTTACTCCCGGCCATATTATTTTTACTTTATTAATAAATAGAAATTTTTAAGTAAGCAAACAAAATAGAAATACATAACGCATATGAGTGATGGAGAATGCATAAAACAAGAAATACAATCCGTGAACACCTCAACAATCACTGACGTATTATGTGAGAAAAGCCGTATTATTTCGACGGTGATTGTGTATGGCAAACCACGTAGTATTATACATTAAGGAGTTGGAAGAGGGTAATTACAGGCCATTTATTGAGCACGTCCTTAATCAATTACCTAGTGTATTGCAGTGGAGTAGTGATGATGATAAAATATTGAGTATGTTTAGGCAGGACTTATTAAGGATAGGTGACAGTTTAGTTAAGGAGTATTGCAATGAAATGAGTACTGTAAATATTGATTTCTTTAAAAGAAGGAATGAGTGTGAGATATTGATCAATGATTGGTGGAAGTCCTTTGTGAGTGGACCTAGCAATAATGATTTTTGGGTGAAGCAAGAATTAACAGTGCTAGAGCTCTTTGGTAATAATGTTGGGGTGGCACCCATAATGGTGCTACCCGACCATATTGGTACATTAGCTCTCGTATTGTTGGGCAAATTCGGCAACATTAGTACGGAGCAGTTGGGATTACTATCTATCGTAATCGGTAAATTAGCCACGTTATCCACGGCACTATTCGGCGAAACCCTAGTACACCTACTGGTTGAGGAGACCGGAACACCACTATCTGCATTCATGGTTCTAGCAGAGCACGCCGCGAATAAAATTAAGAATGCCATGAATATTGACCTAAAGTCTTAATGATTTAATCCGGGGATTATTACCTTCAAAATCTCATTTACAATATTCATTATTTCGAGATGTAAATCCTTTGACATTCTGTACATGATTCGCTTAATCTCGCCATTTATGATCACAAAGATCTGGGGTATTTTTATGATGCCGTCGGAAATCCCGTGTTTTATCACGAACCATATAATCGATGGATCGTCGTAATTCATGATCTCGCAATTAATTTTTAGTTCATGTAGCCTTAGGCATAGTGTTGTTAAGTCGTCCTTTGAGTAGTCCCACTCGGCGGTTATTATGATTACCTTTTCTTCCATCTGCCTTACACTATGGATTAAGTAATGTTTTTAAAGTGGTTATTAGGTGTCATTGTCGAGGAGGTATGGAGTACGTATATGCGGCATTACTATTGCACTATGGTAAACAGCAGATAACGGAGGAGAACGTAATTAAGGTTTTGCAAGCGGCGGGTATCCAGGTTGATGAGGTGAGGGTTAAGGCCCTTGTTGCTGCTTTGAAGGAGGTGAATATTGATGAGGCAATAAAGACCGCGGCTGCCGTACCTGTTGCTGCAGCGCCTGCTGCTCCATCTGGTGGTGCTGCGGCTGGTGGTGAGCAGAAGGCTGAGACTAAGGCTGAGGAGAAGA
>JAGDXB010000121.1:0-581 GCA_023256215.1 Vulcanisaeta sp.
TGTTGAGAAGAGATAGAAATCATGGAATAGAAAAGAAACACGGCTAGACCATTTTGGAGCACGCCCAATGCTTAAATCCCTGGCCTAATCACGGGCTTACCAGGTATGAGGGCTGTCGGTTTCGAAAAACATGGGGACCCCAATGTACTTAAGGTTATGGAGCTTCCAGACCCTAGACCCGGGCCTGGGGAGGTCATTATTAGGGTTTTGGCGACCTCATTAAATAGGATCGACATCATTGTACGTAGGGGATACCCAGGTATACCGGTTAGGCTACCTCACGTACCTGGTGCTGACATTGTTGGCTACATAGAGTCGGCTGGACCTGGCACGGACCTTGGCGAGTTCAGAGTTGGGGATTTAGTCCTGGTTAGTAATGTTTGGGGCTGCGGTTCGTGCAGGTTCTGTAGGGTTGGTATGGAGGATCACTGCCAATCATGGACCATGCCTGGATTCCACGTTTGGGGTGGTTATGGGGAGTTGGTTAAGGTCCCTGTTAGGGCCTTGGTCAGGGCACATAAGGGGATGTCCATCAATGATTTGGCAGTACTACCACTGACCTATGGTGTTTCCTGGAAGGC
>JAGDXB010000121.1:591-66520 GCA_023256215.1 Vulcanisaeta sp.
ATCGCTAATGTCGGCCCTGGTGACTGGGTACTGGTGCTGGGTGGCTCAGGTGGTGTTGGTACGGCGTTAACAATATTGGCCAAGGCGTTGGGCGCCAGGGTGATCGCGGTTACCACAAGGCCCAGCCTACTCAAGTCCCTGGGCGCAGATGTGGTCGTCGGCTATGATAGGGAGGAGTTAATGAATGCTGTTAATGAGAATACTGAGGGTGGTGTTGACGCTGCCATAGACAGTATTGGCGATACCCTGCCCATGGCCTTGGACGCTATCAGGCCAGGGGGTACGGTAGTCACGTTTGGGGTTCTTGGGAAGTCATCCACGGTGCAAATCGACATTAGGAGATTCTACCTAAGGCACACGCGGTTAGTGGGTATTCATAATGCGGCTAAGTCCTACCTTAGGGAGGTCATTGAATTCATGGCTAGTAGGGGTGTGAGGCCATTCATAAGCAGGGTGGTCACGGTTAAGGAGACACCATTGCTCCATGAGTTGATGGAGAGCAGGGGTGTGGTCGGTAAGGTGGTGATGATTCATGAGTGGGACTAATGCTAAGACCGTGGTTTACGTAGTGCTGCCCATGATCCTATGGCCGCTTTCCTTTGATGTGTTTAGTAGGTACTTTGTCTATGGCATGGCACTATCAACGTTACTTCTTGGCTCACTATCCCTTTTCTGGTTCAGGGATAGGCTCAGGTGGTTTAGGCTGGGTAAGACCCTAGTAATTCTGGTGGGTGTTGCTTCGTCTATTATAATGTACATGGTGTTTATCGTCGGTTACGCCCTACTCACATACCTAGGTCTTACTCATTATGTGCTTCTTGTGTATAGGATGGTTTATAGTATGGTTAGTAGGTACGCATTGGCCATTGCCCTGGTCATAATAGGTATTATGGAGGAGATTTATTGGAGAGGAGGGCTTCAGGAATTGGCTAGAGGTCTCGGTGGTTTTGCGTCTGACGAGCCCTGGCTCGTATCCATGGCTTACTACACGGTGGTGCATGTATCGACATTAAACCCAGCCCTTGTGGCGGGTGCCTTTGCCGTTGGTCTAATAGACGGTTTATTGGCTGATAAGGTTGGTCTAATGGCGTCATCCCTAACCCACATAATATGGCTTGAATTGATAATGGTGATTCTGCCGATTAATCATGCAGTATTTATTCATTTACTTTAACGCGAATATTTATCTTTAAATACTTCTGCATAATATTGATAATTAATGAATAGAAATGAATTCTTGGGTTTGATAAGGGCCTGGAGCCTACCAATGACGTTGGCGGCATCGCTTGTTGGTGCTGGGTATGCGTATTACGTTGGTTTATTCCGAGGGGCATTGAGCATTACTTACACAGTGATGGCCGTCCTAGGAGCTTTATTGCTACATGCTAGTGTCAATGTTCTCAATGATTACTATGACGTTATTCATGGAGTTGACGTACTAGGCTCACCAACCACTAAATATAGGCCACACCCATTATTGATGGGTAGTGTGAGTATGTCCACAGTCAGGACTCTCGGCTTTTCACTAATGGCCTCAGGGATTGCACTTGGCATATACCTAACGCTTATTGAGGGCTATTGGATACTGGTGTTTGGTGCCATGGGGGTCTTCCTCCTCTATGCATATACGGGACCACCGTTCACCCTGAAATACAGGGGCCTTGGTGAGGTCTCGGTCGCATTGACCTGGGGCCCGCTACTTATTAATGGCGTATTTGTGGCTGCAAGCATGGGGATACTTAGGTTGGGTGCATTCCTAGTATCGTTACCGCCGATGCTTATCATGTTCTCAATAATTTACGCAAACAATTATAGGGATAGGGAGTACGATTCAAAGGCGGGTGTTAAGTCCCTGGCAATCCTTACGGCTAGGTACGGCACGAACATATACACGGCATCCCTCATCACCGCGTACATAACGTCACTACTACTAGTGATGACGAGAGTACTACCAACAACATCACTAATTGGGTTAATTACCGCACCATTAGTGCCTAGGCTGATTAAGGATTTCAGGTTGGGCAAGTACGATATAGATGCTAGAACAGGCATGCTCTACACACTCTTTTGCATATTATACGGCGTAGGCATCATGATCGGCAGATTAGTCTAAGCCCCTAACCCCCAGCTCCTCCAGCAACTTCTTAACAAGGCTTAACACTTTCTCCGCATTGCCCAATGCCTGCTCGGCGTCAATCCTAGTATAAAGCATTTCAGGCGGCACTCCACTCTCCTCATCACCGTACATGGCGAACTCCCTCTCCTTCCTAAGACTCCTAGATATTGATGCGAGCTCATCAATATACCCCTGAAACCACTGCGGAAACCTAGCCCTCTCCTGCCTAAGTACTGGACCAACATCGCGCCACTTAGGCGGTTCAACACCAACAAGCCTTAAGGCAGCCTTGAGCAGCAGTTCAACAGCCTCCTGGCACTGCCTAACGACATATGGATAATTACCACTTACTAAGGCCTCTCTGGCATGCTTAAGTCTCTCAATGGCCTGTAACACGTAGGATTTGGCCATATCGAGGTTATTCAATCTCGATCACCTCACCAAACCTATAATTGTCCTTCAAAACCCAATACCAAGCCCTATCACTAAGCCAAACCCTCCTGGCGCCCAATTCCCTCAATCTTTCAATCAACCTATTAAGAACGCCCTCAAAGAACCTGCCCTTATCATACACAATCACAGCATCCTCAGTCATATCAAGGTAAAGAGGCGTAAACCTACTCGCCTCATCCCTAGTCTTTATAATCGGAGACAACGCAATCGCATAACCCCTACTCATCAACTCATCGAGCAACGGCTGAACCCTATCCTCAGCAGCCTCAAAAATCCTAACCCTCTCAAACCTCGATCTAGGCAGCTCCTCAAAAACCACAAGCACGTCTAAATCACTATCCCTCCTGGCACTACCCCTAGCCACACTACCGTACACGACCAACGACACCAAATTATCCCCATAAAGCCCAATCAAAACCCTCAATAACTCCCTCACCACAGTCCTATAAGGCTCCTGAATGTAATCAATGCCAACCCTAAACATAGCCAGTACAATGCACCTACTCGCTATAAGCCTTATATTGCTTTCATTCAATGATCAAACCAAAAATCCCACCAATGATGGAGGATAAATAAATATAAGTGAAGGACTAGGAGTTAAAAAGGGCCCGTAGCTCAGCCAGGTAGAGCGGCGGCCTCCGGAGCCGTAGGTCGTGGGTTCAAATCCCACCGGGCCCGCCAAATTCCATTTCTCTTTTACGTTTCGGCTTCGTATAGTTATATAGGCATGCTTATACATAGCCTAGTTGAAAGGCCTATGGTTAACTCAGCTTAATTGATGTTGATCCGTTAAAATGCTTATAAGCCTGAATCACGTAGCTAAATTGTGGGGTTAACTTACATTGATGCTGTGGTTAAGCACGGTGATAAGGCCGTGCCAGTTAGGCTACTTGTTGATTCGGGAGCAATCTATACTGTGCTTAGGAGGGATGTCTGGGAGTATCTAGGCCTTAAGCCAATTCAGGAAATGGAGTTCGTGCTGGCCGACGGCACTGTGGTTAAGCGACAGGTTTCCGAAGCTATAATTGAGTTGGTTGGTTATGGTGAGAGGCATACGCCTGTTGTCCTTGGTGAGTCTGAGGATGAGAACCTACTTGGTGTTGTAACCCTTGAAATCTTTGGTCTTGTCCTAGATCCCTTCAGGAGGGTTTTAAGGCCGGCTAGAATGGTCTTAAAATAATCGTAGCTGGAGCTATGCCTACGGTATTGATTAACGCCTGGGCTAAGTACTTGATGATGTAGTTAGTTCGATGAGGTCGGTTAATTGCACTTTAAATTATAAAAATAGAATGGATCTAAATTATTTTAAATCGGCATAAAGGTTTCGTAAACAGGGTTAGGGTATCTCTAGGCGATTGTTAATCATTATGTGCGGTAGCGCCGCAAATTCGCTAATCATTATGAACATGGGCGTTGCAGCCATTATCCTCAGGGCAAGATTTAGTATTGGATGTGTAGCAAATGCCGTCAGTGCCATGGTTATTGCGTACTCAATTACATAGGGCATCAATAAAAGTCTCTCAACCTTGGTAATGCCAAGTACGTTAATGCCCGTTAATGCCCTATGTATTTTAGCATACATAAATGCCCAGAGACCACGTCCTGTAATTAACGTATAGACCAGTATTAACCAGGCGGTGATGCTCGCACTCATCGTAATTAGCGAATAATTAAATAGTAACATTAATTGAAAAACTAGTGAGTAGATTGCGTTCATTACCACGAACACTAGGTTCGTGATGATAACGTACTCTTGGATACCCTCATTCATAACGCAAACGATCAACAAGACTGGGGTATTTAAATCATTCTACAAAAGCAAAATGAATATTCACGTTGCGAATAACGACGGAAGGACGAAGTTTCTTATTAAAAATTGAATATAAAGAAGATAAGATTCTCTGGCAAAAGGTGATTAATTTTAATTTGATGTTAACTATCTAGCCTTATGCCTATGCGGCCTTGTACTTTCCGTCGGTTTTCGTGACCTTTCCGTCCTTTATCAACCTTGTTAATTGTGCCTTAACAACGTTGAGCCTCTCCTCACCAACAGCCTTCGCTATTTCCTCCGCAGTGAATTCTTTACCCTTATTACTGGTTAGGTAGTCAAGGATCTTCTTCTTTATACCCTCAACCATACAATGTAAATACTACCTCTTTAGGTTATAAAGATATTGCCTTTATATTTGTGAAGTATCAGCCGTAATTTGCGGGTTAACTACATGATATAGTTAGCATGCACAACATAAACAGTAATTTCCCTAAACCCTGTGTGATGCCATTATCTTAACATTAATTATTGTACATTATTATAGTCATATGATCGAATAAGAAGTATGTTATCATGTGTAGAAAGAGATTCTATTTATGAGGAAGCTATTTTAATACCGGGTCAGTAGGGCTTTATTGATTGTAGTGCGTGGATTTAGGGCGTATTACGACAATGGGATAGTTATTGAGTATAAGAACAAGCGGTTGATAGTAGATCCCTTAAGAAAACCCTCCGGATTCTTTAATGCTGTACTGATAACCCATGGTCATAGAGATCATGTGAATCCCAGCGCCCTTCGTGGCGTTTCTCCACTTGTGATGAGTAGGGAGACGGCGTCTATAATTAGGGCTCGTGATAATGAGTATCTACGGCATATCGCGGTTAGTCCTGGATCTAAGTTATTGATTGATGATATAATGATTTACTCCTTAAATGCTGGTCACGTGATTGGTAGTTTATCGTACATGATAGACTTCGGCGATCTTAGGGTCGGGGTTACTGGCGATTTTAATGTGGAGTCCTCGGCAATACTCAGTGGTGCTGAGAGGTTGGATGTTGATGTATTGATCATGGAGGCTACCTACGGTGATCCGGAGTACGTTTTTCCGAGTAGGGATGTGCTATATAATGAGTTGATGTCCATCGTTGAGGGTAGGATTAAGGATGGCGTTGTTGTTCTTATGGGTCAACCACTTGGTAGAGGTCAGGAGTTGGCGGCATTATTTAGAGACTATCCATTATACATAGAGCCGAGTATTAAAATAATAAATAATGCAATAGGTCTTAAGTACGGCAGGGTCCTCAGTGGTTTTCCACCCGCTGGTTCCATAGTCCTAATGGGCATGCCAAGGGATTTGGGTAGTGTTATAGGCAGGTTGAGGTCTAAGTACGGATCTTTTAGGGCAGTTGCACTCAGTGGTATGTATGCAAGGTATTCTAGAGCGTCTAGGCTTAGGTCACTTGGTGTTGATGCCTTACCGCTAAGCAGCCACTCTGATTTTCCAGGCCTTGTCGATTTTGTGCTCAGTAGTGGGGCGAGGTTCGTATACACGGTGTATGGAAATGCCTCTAGGTTTGCCAGGTACTTAAGGAATGAGCTTAAGGTCATGGCGAGACCACTGCCTAGCGCTGGTCAATTAACCATGGACACGTTCCTATGAGTAACAAATACTTAAATTGACCTATTCCCTAGCAGTACCATGATGAAGTCCGTAATAACCCTCACCACAGACTTTGGGTATGATTCATACTTCGTACCATCAATGAAGGGTGTAATACTAAGCCTAAACCCTGAGGCAACAATAGTGGACATAACACATGCAATACCGGCATTCAATATCTATAAGGCGGCCTTTACCCTGTGGGCATCATATAAGTACTTCCCTAGGGGTACAATACATGTAGTCGTGGTTGACCCAGGGGTTGGCACATCCAGGAGGGCCATTGTGATTAAGACTAGGAATTATTATTTCGTTGGTCCAGACAATGGTGTTTTGATGATGGCTGCCGAGGACGACGGCATCATCGACATTAGGGCTATTGAGAATAGTGCATTCATGAGGCCTGTGGTGTCTAGTACGTTTCATGGGCGTGACGTATTTGCACCCGTGGCTGCGTATATAAGCCTTGGGCTAGACATATCTTTATTAGGTCCTAGGGTGACGGATCCTGTTAGATTAGCGGGGTATTCAACGAGTTTCTCGGAGGGTATGGCTAGAACGGCCATTATTTACATTGATCACTTTGGTAATGCCTATACGGGTATTAGGGTTGGCAATTTAGGTGCTTTGGGTCTTGAATACGGCAGGGAAATTCAGGTTAATATCCCGAGGAGGAATGTTAATCTTAGGATTAGGTTCCTGAGAAGTTATGGCTATGCGGGTGAGGGTGAGGCATTGGCATTGATTAATAGTGAGGGTTTTCTCGAATTATCAATTAATAGGGGTAGTTTTGCATCTAGGTTCGGTGTTGAGGAGGGTGATGAGGTCGTAATATCGGTGATTAAATAAATGTGCTTTCTGATGTAAGTCTTAGTAAGTTCTTGAAGTTTCTCATTAATGTGGCATCATCAACTACGTAGCTCCTTGGTACCCTACCATTGATTACAGGCACGCCCTCCATCTCCAGTAATTTTGATTTAATTGTGACGTCACCTATGGAGTAGCCGCCAACAGAACCATCGCTCTTTATAACCCTATGGCATGGAACAATTATAGGCAGCTTATTGGCGCTCGCCAACCTGCCCACGGCCCTTGGACTAGTATTTAATAGCCTAGCTATTTGAGCATAGGTCGCTACTCTACCCCTGGGTATTGACAACATCGCTACTTGGGCAAGTCCAAGTAGTCCAGGGCCTAATTCTATGTGCTTGATAACCTCCTGAGGATCTAGTAACCCCAATATGTAATCAATTATGAGCCTTGTAACATTATCATCAACGCTTTTATGAACACCATCAACACCCACCCTGACCCTGATTTCCCGAATCTTATCACCGTAAATACACACCTCCAGTACGCCTATATTCCTCATCGACAATTCAATACAACGCATTTAGATCAACTATTAAGGAGACCTTAAAAACCCTGTCCCGAGAACAAAATGTGGTTGTTAAGGTTAAACTCGTTGGTGTATTAAAGGCATTGGCCCTGGGTAGGGATTACCTGGAGCTCAATAACGCCGGCACTGTTAGGGATGTTATTAATAACCTTAGAGCGATCAATGATAAATTGTTTAGGAGGGTTTTTGATCAGTCAAGGAATGAATTGGTCCCAGACATATACGTTGCTGTTAATGACGTTGATATACGGCTTCTTAAGGGTCTCGATACGCCGGTCAAGGATGGTGATGAGGTTTTAATTCTAGCCTACATACACGGTGGTTAAGTCCATGAGCCATGTAATCGAATTACCGAGTGATTTTGGGGAATTAAAGGTTTGGCTCGCAACGGTCATTATAAGTAAACCGTTAAGCGAGGATTTACTCAATAAATTAAGGACCGCCGTTGCTGGATGCAGGGATTCCTTAATTGCAGTGGTACCTGCGAGTAGGGTATTAAATTCATGGCACATGATTTACCCATCATACCTAAGCCTTAGAGATCATTTAAGGGGTATATCCAGGTTCAAGGATCCGGGCTTGGGTGCGATCACGTACATGGCAGGGTCAACGCAGTTAAGGAAGGGATTAGCCATCATGAATCCTGTTGGTTATGATAAATTGTCATTGATCGTTATGGGTATTAATGATTGCGTAATTAGCAGTGTTGGTGCGATCCTTAATTCATTAAGGGATGTGCTTATTGACCTAGTTATTGGTGTTGGTGTTTTTAGGTTCTATGACGGTGTCTTTAGGTCAGTGGATGAGTTCATGGAGAGCCTAATTAGTAGGTATGTAAGTGAGTTCACCTGAAAATTGGCAGTTTTTGCGCTGTAGAATTTATAACCAGCTGGTAACT
The DNA here is from genome assembly GCA_023256215.1 of Vulcanisaeta sp. GTDB lineage: Archaea > Thermoproteota > Thermoprotei > Thermoproteales > Thermocladiaceae > Vulcanisaeta. Next base: position 8,890 of record JAGDXB010000121.1, read on the forward strand.
CTCAATGGTTAATGGATAGGCTATTCTATATTGCTAGGGATGAGGAGATACTCAATGGTGAGACCACTGACATATACTTCAATAGGACGGTTGAGGTACTTAAGGCAGCTGGGCTGGATAAGGTTAAGGTTAGGGCTGAGTTCCACGTCGTTAATTTACCAAGGGGCTATAAATGGGCTGTCTTTGCTGGCTTAAAGGAGGTTGTAAACCTCACTGTTACCAAGGAGCTACCAATAACGATCTACGCAATGCCTGAGGGAACGCTTTTCAAGGCTAATGAGCCGATAATGGTTGTTGAGGGTAATTACGCGGACTTCGCGGTCTACGAAACGACGTTCCTAGGCATACTGAGGCATTATAGCTCTATTGCAAGTAAGGCCGCCAGGATTAAGAAGCTCGCTGGCAACAGGACCTGCCTATTCTTCGGAGCCAGGGTTGTGCACCCGGCGGTGCAGCCCATGGTTGATAGGGCAGCCTATATAGGTGGTTGTGACGGTGTTGCCGGTGTTGTTGGCGCAAAACTGCTTGGCATTAAGCCAAGCGGTACAATGCCCCATGCCTTAATGATAGTCTTTAGGCACGCAACCGGTGATCATACGCTGGCCTGGGCCTGGTTCGACAAGGTAATGCCTAACGATGTACCTAGGATTGTCCTGGTCGACACATTCCTTGATGAGCGTGAGGAGGCCATGATGGCTGCGAAACTCCTTGGCAATAGGCTTTATGGCGTTAGACTTGACACACCTAGCAGCAGGCGTGGTAATATGGAGGCTATTGCCCGTGAGGTTAGGTGGACCCTTGACCTGGCTGGCTATAGGAATGTGAAGATTGTAATCAGTGGTGGTGTTGATGAGGATGAGGTTATTAGGCTCAGGGATGTGGCCGACATGTTTGGTGTTGGTACGTCAATAGCTTTCCCGCCAAGTGTTGATATTAGTATGGACATCGTTGAGGCATATGATGAGAAGAGTGGTCGTTGGATACCAATAACTAAGCGCGGTAAGTTACCTGGTTTTAAGCAGGTCTATAGGTGCAGGGGAACGCTTAATGACCAGGTTGTTCCATGGGGTTCGGAACCAGCGCCATGCCCTGACGGGTCCAGGCCTGAACCATTGATAAGGAAGTTTGTGGAGGATGGTAAAGCCGTTGAGACAGTACCGAGTGATGCTGATATTAGGGATTATGTCCTAAAGCAGCTGGAGTACGCTGAGATGTGAAGAACAAGGTATTTATTATTTTAAGGAATTAATCAACCCAATTTATAGCTCTTCTTCCCACTCTTCCTCGAATTCTTCCCATTCCTCCTCTTCCTCCTCACCCCATTCTTCCTCCTCCATAACTAACCCATTCATACTTGATCAACGATGGTTTAAATTAAATCTTAAAAAGCATTACCTTCACTAGTACTTATTACTTACCATAAATTTCAGCACCGCGTTGTTAGCGATCTCCCAATCATCAATTTTACCTGGTTCTTGGTAGGTGTGGTTTATAAAAAGGCAGTGTCTTCATACGTACAGGGACTTATTGTGGATTTTAACCTGGTAATATCCACGGGAAGGAGGTTGGAGGGTAGGTGTGCTGATGAGCTTAAGTACATAGGTGAACTGGTTGGTATGAGGATTGCCCAGACATCCTTTACGGGATTTGACGGATTAATAACTGGTTATGTAGATGGTGATCCAATAGAGTTTGTGAGGAGATTGAAGGAGCTTGTATCCAGCGGTCACTACATACCTCGCTTCGTGCTTAAGGTGGTTCCTATAATGAGGACTGTTAATACGGATTTAGAGGCAATAACCAACGCAGCAGTTGAGTTGGCGAGTAAGTACCTGGCCTCTGGGGAGACGTACAAGGTTGAGGTTAGGAAGAGGGGTGTTGACCTTGATAGGATGGAGATAATAGATTCCATAGCATCCAGGATAAGTAATAAGGTCAAGCTTGAGAATCCAGATAAGGTCATCCAGCTGGAGATTTTCCCATCAAGGACAGGCATAAGTGTGATCAGGGAGGATGATATTTTTTCTCTCATGAAGATTAACGTTAATTCGCAGCAGGGTAGTTCTTCTGGTAGTTAGGTTTCGTAATATCCATAACCCTTTTAATACCAATTCAGCAGTATTACCCCATATGGAGGTTACGGTAATTGGTACCGGCAGGATGGGCAGTGCACTCGTTAAGAGGTTAGCTAGTCAGGGCTTTACTGTATATGCATGGAATAGAACCAGGGAGAAGCTTAGGGATCTACCTGCAAAGCCCATCGAGGATGTTTCGCAGGCCAGGGGCTTAGTCTTTATTTTTGTTGCTGATGACGAGGCCTTAAATGCGGTGAGGGGTGTTGGTGGTGATGTTGTGTCGCTGGCTGGCACATACAGTGTAGGTGCTGTGGCGGCATTTAGCATTAGATTGTCTAGCATGGGGATTGGGTTCCTGGCAAGTCCTGTTGTTGGTGGACCCGGCGATGTTGAGAGGGGTACGGCGATTTACATAGTCGGTGGCCCAGAGAGTACGTATCAGAGGGTTAAGGACGTTTTTGAGAGATTAGGCACCATAATTAGGTTGCCGACTGCCGAATCGGCCATGGCATTGAAGCTTGCGTATAATGCATTGCTTATTGGTTCTATGGCGCTACTTGGCGAGTACGTGATTCTAAGTAGGACTTACGGCGTTGATGATGAGACATCAAAGGAGTTACTAAGAAGGACCGTGTTTAAGGATGTTGCGGAGAAGTACCTGGACCGTATTTTAAACCCAAGGGGTCCCCCATCATTTACACTCACGTTGGCTGCTAAGGATGTTCATTACGCCGTTAAATCTGCGGGAGATGCGAGGACACCATTAGTGGTTTCTTCCGCAGTTAAGTCGCTGTATGAGTTATTGTCAACGCTTGGTTTTGGTAATGAGGATTACGTTAGGGCTGGTTTGCTCGAGCTTGTTGGTGGTCTTAGGGAAAAATAATGCTTATTAATTCCACTGGTTATTCGTGCAACGATGAGTGAGGGCGCTAAGGTGGAGGTTGAGAGGATTTACGTTATTAACCTTAGGAGGACCAGGGAGGTTTCAAGGACTAAGAGGTCTCCATATGCCATTAGATTAATTAGGAATTTCGTTGCGAGACATATGAAGGTCGAACCCGAGAAGGTTAAGATTGATAATAGTGTCAATAATTACGTGTGGTCGAGAAGTATCGAGAAACCTCCGAGAAAGGTTGAGGTTAAGGTTACTAAGTACAGCGATGGTACGGTCAAGGTAACGCTTAACATCCCTGAGGAAGCCAAGGAGGAAAAGAAGGTTGAGGAGAAGGGCCAGTCTTAAGTGAAATGCTGGAAATAACTGATTCCTTTTAAAGGGGCTTTTTATTTCGCATTAACGTGGTTAGCAACAAAACGTTGCGTCTAATGTCCAGGCTATTCACGGCACTTCTCTATTTAGTTATTTCATCGATAGCATTCATAAGCGATTTCCCATTCTACCCAATACCAATAGCGCTGTTAATAATAATCATTACAGCCGCCCTGGCCTATTCAGGCCATGTAAAGCTTGGCTTTGCAATAATGGTACTACTCCTAATACCCACACTTCTCTACGTCTATAGATATGCAGCCCTCGGCGTCCTGCTACTCATACTAATACTACTAATACTCATCAGGGTATTTGACTGGCTTGGCGTTGGTGTTGGTATGCTTGCCTGGGAATTCTCCATAATTCCTAACCAGCTCTACGTATTATCAGTACCATTACTATTAACGTCGCCAAGCCTAACCATAGGCGTTACAAAGAAGGTTACCCCATTGAAATCCCTAATCACGTTCCTAGTGCTTTACATACCAACACTATTGCTGCTAAATGCCAATAATACGGTAATTCCCTGGTTCGGGTTTGTAAATCTAGGACTAACACCACTACAGTCGTTGACGGTCACGGAAATAACTAATGCATTAAGTAAAATGGATGTTGGGCTTTACAGTCTTGGCCAATCAATAGATAGAGTATTTACCTGGACAAGTACCTACGTATTGCCGCCAATAATGGCCTTAGCTGCCTATACCGCATATGTGATATCGAGTAGGTTAAGGGCCCATGATAATCACATAGTTCGAATCCTAGCACCTGCCATAGGTACTATGGGTGCGTATGCCTTAATGACGTATCTATTGTTTTACTTGAATCCGTACTTTGGGCTATACCAGGGCATTGATGTTGATACGCTAATTAAGGGCTTATTACCAGCGTTAATACTCAGCTTAACCGTTCTTCCACTCGTCATGCATTTTAGACTCGTGGAGATTAGGTTTGAGGAGGAGGAAAAACAGTCTGCGGTTGCCCTTGAACGCGGCTACCAATTAATCCTTAATAAGGATGAGTTGAAGTCCATGTCAGAGGACTGGGATAACGTTGTGGGTCTTGATGACATTAAGAATGAGATAGAGTCATCAGTAATAGTACCACTTAAGGACAGTAGGTTGGCTCAAAGGTATGGGTTAATGCCAATACATGGCGTGCTTCTATTCGGTCCTCCTGGTGTTGGTAAAACCATGCTGGCTAGGGCGATAGCCGGTAGGTTAGGTTGGACGACAATAATAATGAACCTAGGCGAACTACTGAGTAAGTATTATGGTGAGAGTGAAAATAGGCTTGCCGAGCTCTTTAAGGCCGCTAGGGACCACGCGCCATCAGTCATAATAATAGATGAGCTTGACTCCATAGGTAAGGCCAGGACTAGGTACGTGAGTGATGATGTGACACCAAGGCTCTTGAACATAATACTTAGTGAGATGGATGGCATAACTAAGAGGAACGAGAATGTATTGATCATAGGAACCACGAACCAACCAGACCTACTGGACCCGGCACTGCTGAGGCCTGGTAGGTTTGATAGGGTGATATACGTACCACCACCTAATGAGGAGGTTAGGGCTAGGATGTTCGAAGCCATGCTAAGGGGTAAACCGGTGCAGGGGCCGATCGATTATGCCAAGCTTGCTAAGTTAACGGATAGGTTTACTGGTGCCGATATAATGAATGTCGTTAGAACAGCGGTGCTGGAGGCCGTTAAGAAGGATAAGCCAATAACACAGAGTGATTTGGAGAGGATAATCGGCATGTATAAGCCGAGTCTCACTTACGACCTGCTTGAGAAGTATGAGGCCTTTAGGCTTCAGTACAGCAGGTTGAGGTCCTATGGAAAGCCTCAGGTAGGTATTCCAGAGGTTACTTGGGATGACGTTGGCGATCTTGAGGAGGTCAAATCATTAATCAATAAGTACGTGGTAACCACAATGCAGAAAAGAGAGGTTTTGGAGAAGCTCGGTATTGAGCCTATACACGGCATCCTACTCTTCGGTCCTCCTGGTGTTGGTAAGACCCTTGTTGCGAAGGCCACCGCCAATATGCTAAGGGCGAATTTCATAGAGCTAAACGGGGCTGAGTTGGCTAGGGTTGGGCCTGAGAGGGCTGCGGCCGTTGTTAAGGACGTATTTAATACTGCACGTGATAATGCACCTGCGATAATATTCATTGATGAGGTTGACTCGGTGGCGCCGTCTAGGGACTCACCAATAGGTGCCGTGTGGTCTAATGTCGTGTCGCAATTGTTGACTGAGATGGATGGTTTAAGGGGCTTAAATAATGTGATTGTTATCGCAGCTACCAATAGGCCTTGGTCCATAGATCCAGCACTATTAAGGCCTGGCAGGTTTGATAAGGTTATCTACATACCGCCGCCAAATAAGGATGCCAGGCGTGAGATCCTTAGGGTTCATATTAAGGGCGCTGATGTTGAGGAGGGTGTTATTGATTGGGTTGCTGAGGTTACTGAGGGTTATAGTGGCGCTGATTTGGCGGCTTTGGTTAGGGAGGCTAAGATGAGGGCTTTGGACAGGGTCTTGGGTGGTGATAGTAATGTGAGGATTACGAAGGATGACTTTGAGTATTCGTTGAAGAAGGTTCGCCCTTCATTAAATAGGGAGTTGCTTAATCAGTATGAGGATTTTGTTAGGAGGGCTGGTCTGCTTGTTTAGGACGTATCATCAATAATCCCGAGCATTTCAATGTAATACCTCTGTCTATCCTTAGACTTAGTAATTTAAAGGGCTTATTTCACACTAGCGTCATGAGTCAGGGGCCTGAGATATTGAAAAACGTAATTGAGGAAATAACGAAATTGGTAAGGGAGGGTTATTCATTAACGAGCATCATGAAAGAGGTTACTGAGGCGATTAATAAGGATGTTGGGCTGAGCAAGGTTATTTTTAACGAGATAAAGGACTCAATGGTAAAGATAAGCCCTGGCAACGTACCAGTTGGCCTGTTCACACAGTGCTCCTTAATACCTAGTTACTACTTGACGGGTAAGAATCCAAGCATTGATTGGGGCGACATAACAATGCACCTGCTGGGTAAGATGATACATAGTTTGGCAGTTGCGGAGGTAAAGAGTAGGTTTGGTAATAGGTGCATTGAGGGTGTGGAGGTTATGTATACGTATAACTCGTGGACAATGAGGGGCAAGCCAGACCTTGACTGCGGTAAGTATTACCTTGAGTTTAAGACGATAATGGGCAGGGTCACAAAGACCAGGCTGCTTCATGACTTAATACAGGCCGGCTTTTACTCCGCGGCCGGTAATAAGAATACGTACGTGCTGTACATGATACTCACAGATGGTATTTTACGAAATATAGTACCCATAGAGGTAATTCCTGAGGTTGGTTATCCCGTGATTTACGCATTCAAGCTCTGGGTTAAGGCTGTGGAGGGTGGTGATATTGGCGCCCTCATAGCCAAGACAACGTCCTGCAAGGTATGTAGGTTCAGGGATATATGCATAATGAGGACTAGGAATCCTCATGAGGTTATTTTACCAGGTAGGGAGTTGCTGGATGATTACCTTAATTATGTTAAGCACGAGGTATCTAAGGCTGGTGTTAAGGTGATTGGGTAATGAGCCTTGAGGAAATAACAGACCTTGCGAATTACCTACTTAACAGGTTGCAGAGTAAGGATGAGCACTTCGTAACATCCATAGCCAAATGCTCATTGCTCTCCACAAGGAGGGATGTTAGTATAATGGATGAGGCATACGCAGAATACCTACCCAGGGTCTTAACGGTATGTGGTACCGAGAGGCACGTAGTTAGGCTTGAGGATCTTACCATAGAATTACCAAGGCTATTTAAGTGCGGTGACTCATTAATACTACCAAAGCTCATGATGCTTAAGGAGAACATTAGATCCCATATTGTTGAGGCGATGTTAATAGCTGCGTTGTTAAATACGGAGGTACAATTGCACTACCTATCTAAGAGTATTAATGGTGATATTGAAGAGGGCGTGTCAATACCCATAAAGCCAGAGTGGGGTAAGGAATTACTTAATGCCGTTGTTAATTCACTGAGGAATAAGGAGGTCGGTATAAAAACGATAAGTTGTGAGGTCTGCCCATTAAGGGATGTTTGCCCATACAGCAGCCTGGGCAGTAATGTGGTGTTGCCGGGTGATGTGTTGAAGATTATTAATGATATCGAGAATGCACTATTTACGCAACAAGCCACCGGTAAGGAGAATGAGCTGGAGCCGCCAAGCCAATTGACCAGGGAGAGTCTTAGGAATTACTTAAAGAACGTTGCGAGATGGGCTCGCCTTCAGGGAAGGACCTGGGTAAGCGTTGCAGTTGGTAAGTGCCCCATATGTGGTCGGGAAGGTACATTGGTCGTTAGGATTGTTGGTAATGAGGATAAGGTGCTGTATAGGCATGGCTCATCAACATGTACCATCGGCTCGATAGACGACGCCATAGACAAGATAAACATCAGCAGATTCTTAAGGATTGTGCGGAGTGATGAGCATAAATAATTGTTATAAAGTGATTGCTTAGTTTGGATATTAATGACATTGAGGATTGGTATTGTGGATACAACCTTCGCTAGGGTTGACATGGCTAAGTACGCAATAGAAGAACTTAAGAATAATGAGCCTTCTGTAATAATTGAAAGGATTACAGTACCTGGCTTTAAAAATACTCCATGGGCAGCCAAGCAGTTGATTAATAGGGGTGTTGACGCCGTGATGGTCTTCGGCTGGATAGGGCCGAGCCTAACAGATAAGATTACGTACGCCGTGGCCTCCATGGGCCTCATAATGCTTCAGATAGAGTATGATAAGCCGATAATCGATGTCACGATTCACGAGGATGAGGCTAGCAATGAGAAGGAGTTGTTCGATATTGCCGTGGATAGGTCTAGGAAGCATGCCAGGAATTTAGTACTAATGCTTAGGGGTGAGTTAACTAGGTGGGCTGGTATGGGCCTTAGGCAGGGTAGACCTGATGTGGGTCCTATCGTTAGGTAAAAGTTTTATTAACACAGTGCGTGTAGCGTCATTGTGAGCGCCATAACTGACATAATCAGTAGGGTCTTTGATGAGCTCATTAATAGTAACGTATTGGTTAGGGTTAAGGGCAGGAAAAATCCCTTGGTTTCTGAGTATGTTATTAAGTATAGTAATAAGTGTCCTGAAATTAAGATTGAAGATGATATAAGTATTGATAGGGAGTCAACCTGGTATCAGGTATTAACTACGGGTGTTGGTGTTAAGCTTAGTATTAACAGGGTTGGTGTAAGCCTTGAATCCGTCAATAATACATTGAAGCTGATAGTGAAATTGATGAATGGCGATAGGTTGAAGTCCTCAGAGGAATTCGTGTTAACTTGCGATGGCGCTGAGGGTTCTTTTTATGGGAAGTCAGTAATAGATTTACTTATTAACCTTGACTTAGTCTTTAGGTTTCTGGGTATGATTAAGGAGAGGAGGAAGTTAAGCGATGGTTTTATTGATGATTTAACCAAATTCCTTGGCAATGCTAAGTCCAAGGTTGAGCAGGATGTTAGGAGATTGGTTAGTAGTTATCAGTGGTTTGATGAGTGAGTACAGATGGTAAGGAGCATAGTCCTCTTCCTAGAGATGCACCAACCAAGGAGGTTGAGACGAGGAGTCCTTGATAAACTATGTGATTTGAGGGTTAGCGAGGTTAATAATTCCGTTCTAAGTTCGATAATATTTGATGATGATGCCAATAAGGAAATATTGAATAGGGTTTCTGAGAAGTCGTACATACCAACATTAGAGCTGATGAAGGGCTTGGGGAATGAAGGTTTTAAGGTGGCATTATCGATCTCTGGCTCATTAATTGATCAATTGCTCATGTGGAGACCTGAGGTTATTGAGTTGTTGAAGGATCTAGCCAATAGGGGTATTATTGAGTTTGTTGCTGAGCCCTATCATCATTCCTTAGCATCTTTCGTAAGTGAGGATCTATTCCTTGAGGAGTTGAAAGATCACGTAGAAATAATAAGATCATTATTTAATCAGGTGCCCATGACCTTTGAGAATACCGAGTTTCTATATAGGAATGACTGGGGTGTTATTATGGAAAGGGCTGGCGCATCTGTGGTGCTTACGGAGGGTGTTGATTGGGTATTGGGTTGGAGGAGTCCGACCTACGTCTATGGCACACCTAATTCGAAGATTAGATTATTACTTAGGCATTATAGGCTCTCTGACGATGTTGGCTTCAGGTTTAGTAATAGGTCCTGGGATCAATGGCCGTTAACGGCCGATAAATACATGGCGTGGATTAGGGCTACGCCTGGGGATTTTGTCCTCATAGGTTTAGATTTCGAAACCTTTGGTGAGCATCATTGGCGTGAGAGTGGTATTTTCGAATTTCTTGAATGGCTTCCAAAGGAGGCTCATAAGGCGGATGTAACGTTTATTCACCCATCATTGCTCGTTAAGGAGGATCCCATTGATTACCTGGATATACCGTCAACAATCTCCTGGGCTGATGTTGAGAAGGATGATAGTGCATGGCAAGGGAATGACCTGCAAAGAATTGCGCTAAGCCATGTAGCAGCTATTGGTGATTTAGTAAGGAATTATGGCATTGAAAAGACCTGGAGGTACCTTTTGACAAGCGACCATTACTACTACATGTCCATGAAGCATGGACCGAGTGGAGAGGTTCATAATTACTTCAATCCCTATAAATCAGCGTTTACGGCATTTAAGGTCCTTGAGGATGTAATACTGGGGATTACCTGTGCATTAACAGGCTTAAATAAGGTTAAGTCATCACATAGAGGTTTACAGAGGAAGCATGGGTAAGGTACTAATCACGGTTAACCTATCGTTTGAGTACTCGCTGAGGCGCGATATTAAGGATTACCTATTCTTTCATGATCGCAATGTAGAAATTAAAGGGACTGAATATAGAGGGGTCTTTATCATTGAATCAAGTAAAGACCCAGTATTTATTGCAACCATCCTAATCAACTCTCCAATACCAGAGAATGCATTAACGACAATAGTGCCAATAACTATGGAGGGCTTGTACTCGAATCTTGATGATTTAATCGATAAGGTTCGTAAGAATATTAGTGGTAATTGTGGATCATTTATTGTGAGGTGTCGTTTACGTGGATCACACATTAGTAATGAAATGTGCGAGGAGGCCATTATCAATTTATTGAGGAGCCAGGGATTTCATGCTATGTTTAGGGGCGATGCTGATTGCGCCATCATAATTGAGGGTTTAAGTAATTGGTTTGGCGCTTACATCGGTCCTAGGGCCTCTGTGAGGGTTTAGTGAAAGTTTCGGTCTACACTATAGCATTGTTTATCTAGTAACCAAAAACTATTTTTTACCTCTCTACAGAAGTAATATAAATGCCTAGGATATTTAAGAACGAAGCTGCATTAACACCGGAATATATACCAAGTAAACTACCCTATAGAGAAGAGCAATTAAGAGAACTTGAGGCATACTTCAAGAGCTTTATTGAGAGTCCGGGCTCGATGTACCCAAAGGTGATCCTAATCGGTAGACCTGGCAGTGGTAAGACCGTGACGAGTAGGAAGTTCGGGAATTACGTAGTTAAGTCAAGTAATAAGGTTCAGTATGTCCACGTGTCATGCTTCCTAAATAGAACACTTAACTCGGTGCTAAAGGATATTGGCGTTCAACTAAACATAGCAATACCAAAGAGGGGCTACTCCACGGAGGAACTTCTAAAGATATTACTAGACATGATCAGGGAGAAGGATAAATACGCAATAGTTGCTCTTGATGATGTATTCCACCTCGTAAACAATAGTGGGCCCCATGCCTTAGGTACGTTGATAAGGCTTGGTGAGGAATACATAAGTAGGGGCGATAGATACAGGTTCGGCCTAATACTCATAAGCCAAGACCTAACATTTAAGGACCAACTTGATAGGAGTTCGCAGAGTTCGCTTGGTAATGCTGTCATAAAATTTGAACCATACACCAAGGATCAGATATTCGAAATACTCCTGACGAGAGCTCAGGAGGCGTTGGTTGATGGTGCCTATGATGAGGAGATACTTGAGATGATAGCAGATGTTGCTGGCATCGATGAGAGGTCTATGGACGAGCATAGGGGTGATGCTAGGTATGCCATAGACATATTATGGAGGGCAGCAAAGTTTGCGGAGATGAGGAATGCAGAGCGGATACTGCCGGAGCATGTCAGGGAAGCCATCAAGAACACTCTTAGGGGTATTAGGAGTGATGAATTAAGGATGTTACCCCTTCATGAGAAAATATTCCTATTGGCAATCGTGAGGAGTTTAACAAAGAATCCAAACTCGCCATATATACCATTTGGGACTGCCGAGAGTGAGTACCAAATGCTGTGTGAGCAGTATGGTGAGGAGCCTAGAAAACATACGCAGTTATGGGAGTATTTAAGGGATTTGAACCTCAAGGGTTTCGTGGAAACCAGAAGCTCGAGTAAGGGCATGAGAGGCAGAACAACACTCATCTCAATACCGTCAGAACCATTGGATACACTTCATGAGGAGCTCAGGAAGATAATTGAGGGTGAGTTGGGCACATGAGCACTAGTTTCATAGAGAATGTCTTCTCATCAAGGATTAGGATTAGGATAATCAGGGCTTTAATTAAGTACAGGGAAATAAACATCACGAAGTTGTCGAGAGAGTTGAATGTAAATCATAAGGTGATTGAGTACCACATAGAGGCACTTAAGAGACTTGGTGTTGCCGAGGAGAAGAGGTTCGGTAGAATAAGGATAATAAAGCTTAGTGAGAACGACCCCAGGGTTTTAGCCATAGAACGCCTCTTCCTAGAACTCGAAGGCAATAATCAACCAGCCTGATTCGCGAAGTCCAATATCCTCTTAGCCAACTTATAGTGAACATGATCAACAAGTTGACCATCAAGACTTATGGCGCCGCGACCTTCCTTAACAGCCCTTTCATAAGCCTCAACAACTCTCCTGGCCCACTCGATCTCCTCCTTACTCGGCGAAAACACCTCATTGGCTATTGGTATCTGGCTTGGATGAATAACCTGCTTACCAACATATCCCAGGGACTTGGCCTCAACACAATCCCTCCTAAAACCATCGAGATTCTTTATATCGAAGTAAACGCGATCAATGGGATCAACACCATAAGCCTTAGCAGCAGAAACAACGAGGGTCTTTAAGACCTGGTTAGGTTCATAGGCCTGAAGCAATCCACCAACAGAAAGGGCGAAATCAGCCACACCGTATGAAACTGCAGTAACACCCTCACTTCTCACTACATCCTCAATTCTCAGGAGACCCTTGGCCGTCTCAATGAGGGGCTCTATCTCCTTACCCGTAGCCTTATATAAAAAGCTGAGATCGAACTCGGCCTTAGGCACGACAATGCATTTAACAATATCTATCTTTGACACTGTGTCGATATCAGCATAGAAGAAGGGCGTCTTTGGATCATTAACCCTAACACAAAGCTCCTTATTACCCCAATCTAATTGTGGAAGTAGCTCCCTTATTAGTTTACGAGCCGTCTCCTTGCTGTCAATGGGTACTGCATCCTCAAGGTCGATAATTACCGAGTCGGGTTTCAATTCAAGGGCTGCCTTCCTAATCATGTGCTCATTATTACCCGGGACAAACAATTGAGAACGCCTTAGTGGCACGGAAAAACTAGTAATAGTAAATTACTTTAAATTTTAGGTCGTTAATCAAAACGTAAGCACAGCCCTACCTAAAACCCTTTGGTTCATCAAATCATCATAAGCCTGGTTTACATCCCTAAAACTATACACCCTGTAGACAGGCTTAATAACACCCTTATGAACCAAATCCACAGCCTCAAGAACCTCCCTTCTCGTGTAAGCCGCGGAACCAACAATCCTATGCTCCCTCATCACGGTTAACGCAGGCCTCGCGAGTTTAATCTCCTCACCCTCAGTATTGCCAATAAGCACGAGAACACCCTCACGCCTTAAAGCCCTAAGGCTTTCATTGATTGTGGCCGCACCAACAATCTCAAGCACAACATCCACATCCTTAACTTTCCTAGAGAACTCCCTATCAGTAATAACCTCGTCGGAGTACCTCGCCACAAAATCGGCCTTTGTAGGTGATGTGATAGATATTACGTACGCACCAAGGTACTTAAGGTACTGTATGGTGTGTATACCAACACCACCGCCTGCCCCAGTTACCAACACCCTAGTCCTGGGACCTACATTACCAAGCCTGCTAGCATGTATGGCAGTAGCTAATGGACAAATTGCGGCGGCGTACTTAACATAATCGCTGTCTGGCAATTCAAAGACATTGTTTTTAGGTGCTATGACGGCTTCGGCATAACCACCTGGTCTTCCCTCACCAAAGAACTGAAGGTTTAGGCAAAGGTTCTCCTTACCTGCTTTACAGTATGGGCATGTCCCATCAGTTATCGCTCCAAAGACACCAACAGGTCTTCCATCAACCTCACCAAAGATTTCATGACCAAGTACCAGGGGAGGCTTCAAATTCTTAAAACCGCCCCTCCAAATAACTAGGTCACGGCCGCAAATGCCCTCGGCCTTAACCCTTACAATTACATCGTTAGGGCCAGGCTCACCAACATCAAATTCCTCAATATTAAAGGGTTTATTGAACTCCCTAAGCACAGCAGCCAACACACGCATTATTAGGTCGCCCAGATGGTTGAATATTAGGTTATTTAATAAATAAACTATTTAGCACACCCTCTCTGTAAAAGTAATGCTTATTTTTCGAATTAACAAGTGACCATTTGTGGATGCATGCGTAGTGCTGCCTACGATCAATGAGGCCGAGAACCTAAAGGTACTATTACCCATGCTGAGAAATGCCTTAACCAATTATGACTGGTTTATCACTGTTGTTGATGATGGTAGTACTGATGGTACGCAGGATGTCGTTAATGACTTTGCGAAATCAACAGGCAGAGCGGTGCTTATAGAGAGGGGTGCAAGGCTCGGTCTTGGTAGTGCCATAAAGGTTGGCATGAGGTTTTGCCTTGAAAGGGGTGCTAACATTATCGTTGTTATGGACGCAGATCTCCAACATCCACCTGAGGTTGTTCCTAAATTAATCGATGCCGTAGCTAATGGCGCTGACTTAGCAATAGCCAGTAGGTATGTTCATGGTGGTGGCATTGTTGGCTGGTCATTAAAGAGACTATTAATCAGTAAGGGAGCTACGTATATGGCTAGGCTATTAATGCCTTGGGTTCGCAATATTAAGGATCCAATAAGTGGGTTCTTTGCGATTAGTGCTAGTAAGCTTAGGGACATTATTGACTTGTTGAGTGATTTCTCAGGTTATAAATTGATTCTTGAGTTATTAACCGTGATGCGTGCGAAGTATGGTGATGGGTATAGCGTTGTTGAGGTTCCATACGTATTTAGGGGCAGGGCTTATGGTGCAAGTAAACTAGGCAGGAGTGAGCTTATTGGTTATGCAATGTTGGTTTTAAGATTGAGTAACTACTCGGTATTTAAGTACTTGGTCTCTCTTGTACTTGGTTCATTGATTGGTTATTTATCCTTCATAGCACTGCCTAAGTTCAATCCCTTTATTGTTAATTTATTCTCTATAGAATTGTCACTATTTACCGCAATAACACTTTATCTACTGCTAATGGGCATGAGACTTAACCCTAGGCATTATCTTAAGTATCACTTTGTTAAGTACAGTGCAGTGGCGTTGAAGCTTGCTTTTTTTGCGATGTCAATGCCTATCGTTGTAGTGCTCCTAATTTCAGGTATTGTACAGTTGCTCCTGACCCTGAGGTTCATTCCCACAAATTCCATCGTCGTGCATACCATATAAAAGTCTTTATTTACTGAGCGTATATTTCTCGAGATGATCGTATTACTTACGACTGTGCCAGGTATCGAGGACCTAGTTATTGATGAGGTTAGGGAGAAACTCGGTGGTAAAGTTGTTCATGCCGAGGTTTTTGGCGAATCTAATGTGACGGGTAAGGTTTTGGTTCAGCTAAAAAATGTCATGGTTGATGAACTTAAGCAATTGGGTACCGTGGAGCATGTGGTATTGATTCTCGATGAGGGTGTGGTTAGTAAGTCCTTGGATAGCCTAAGGGATTGCATTTGGAAGCTGCGTATGGACGAACTCCTTAATTACTACACACCAAGTACGTCATTGGGGATAGATGTCGATAGGTCGGGTGATCATGAGTTTAGAAGCCCTGATGCATCCGTAATTCTTGGTGATAGGATTACGGAGTTCCTAGGTTCAATTGGGTTAAGGCCTATCTTTAACCTAGACAATGCCGATTTAGTGATGAGGCTTATTATTGATGGGAATAGATGTATCTTTGGCTTGTCAATAACCCGTAAATCCCTTAGGAGTAGGCCTTACAGGGTTTTTAATCACCCAGCTGCAATAAACCCAATAATCGCCAATGCCATGGTTAGGCTACTTAATCCGAAGCCATACACGAGAGTTTGCGATATAACCTGCGGAAGTGGAACTATAGTTATTGAGGGCTCCTTATCTAGGCATGATCTAGTATTTCTATGCGCAGACATTGATTATGGCTATGTAAAGGGAGCCGTAGGTAATGCCAAGGAGGCAGGCGTTGATTCTTTTATTGACTTTATAGTTATGGACTCAACCATGCCTCCTATTAGGGATAAATCATGTAATTACGCGGTATTCAACCCGCCATTTGGCATTAGAATGGAACCAGTGGAGGGTGTTCCAAAGCTTTATAGGGCATTGTTCAATTCACTTAACTACCTACTGGATAGAGGTTCCGTTTTTGTTCTCATTACAATTAGGAAGGCATTGGTAAGGAGATTGGCTAAGGAGTACGGTTTTAAGATAGTTAATGAGAGGGTTGTGGAACAGGGTGGTATCTGGAGCTCGATATTCACTATAGCTAAGGATTGAAGAAAGTTATGAAAAGTACTTATTTTTACGAGTTATTGAGCCTTGGGTATGAACGACCTTTGGTCCTCATTTGGGAATAGCCTATCCAGTGTTCTTTTTGGCACCTTATACACCTTAAGTGCTATCTCTCTTATTAGCTTATCGTGAGGTACGCACTTCGTTAGATTCAACCTAAGGCAGTGCGCGTACTTCATTATCTTCTTCTCATCAACCTTCTTAATATTACCTAACGCAATGTCCTCAGCCACCTTGAAAGCCACGTAAAACCTAACATACCTCATGAACCTACTGGCCAGGTCAGGAAATGCCGCAGCCAATGCCTTATATGTACCAACAAAATCATCCTCAGAGAAGAACCTCATTATGGTTCCGGTAAACACATACCTCAACAATCTAAAGCCCCTTTCCTCAGTCTTTGGTCCAAGCGCCTCATTATCAACCATCTTCTTTAATTGTTCAAGATCATCATTATTACTTAACTGGAAGTTCCTTGACTTTAAGAAGCTATATATTTCATCACAAGCTATCTCCACACTGAATAGGCCCTTAAGAGCATTGGCTAATTCACCATCCACTACGCCAAGACCGTACTTACCAACAATATACACCGTAGCGATCTCCTTATCATAAATCCTAACCTTACTCAACCCCCTAAATGGTTCAACACCCTTCTGCTTATAGACAATGTAGACAAGCTCCTCAAGCTGGTTCCTAGTGCTTACCTCGTTCCTCATTATCTTACTCCATATCTCCGTCACAGCCTCAATGCGGTTTTTATACAACTGCCTAGCATCTAAGCCATTACTCATTTAGCAATTCACCTACTCAAAGCCCACTTAACATTAGTGTTTATAACCCTTGTGCTTCGTGATCTTAAGTAACGGCCTTACCAACCTGCTGTTTCGTCGTAATCACAATCCTCGTTGGAAGTGACAATTTAGAGGCAGCCCTCCTCAGTGCCTCCTTAGCATGAGCCAAGTTCTTACCCTCGATCTCCACGTACATAATTACCGTGTCAGGTCTAAGGACCCTAACGGCTCTACCGGTGGGCACACCAAAGGCTAGCCTCATACCTTGCTGAAGACGGTCAGCACCCGCCATGGCCAACATCTTATTCTCCCTAATAACATTGAATGGGTAAACGGCAATTTTAAGATAGAAGTTGGGGTCACCAACGTACTTTGAAAGGTACTTATAAGCCATCTGCCTAGCAGCCTCAAGGGCATTAGCCCTCATTTGACCCGCCTCTTCACTTACAAGCTTAACTACATAATCAAACCTAGCCCTCTCCTTAGGCTTCGTATTACCAAGCTCAAACCTAGGTATTTGTACATAAGGAGCGCCAGCAATATACTCAGTCCTCGTATACGGCCTCTTCAACCTCCTATAACAACGACCAGGCCTAAGTGGCATAACGACGTCGAATTACTGAGAAGACATGGGTATTTAAACACTACGCCTACTAAATCCTGCTAGTCCTTAGTGGTCTTAACGAAATCCGAAGATCTTAAACCTACTAGATTAACCAACAGATCACGGCTTCTTTTATTTAGCTCTCTGCGATTGTATTCTTAGTATTGCCTCAGCAATATCGCCATTGGTTTCCTTCAACGCCCTTATGGCCTCTTCTCTTGTACACCCTGTCTCCTCCATGACAAGCTTAATATCATCTTCACTGGGTTCATACGTTTGTTGAGCCTTTGTGGTAGTAGGTTGTGATGGAGCTTGTATTATTAATGATGGTCTTGGCTGTGGAGTGGCGGTTTGCGGTTTTACGGTTTTAATGTCGGAGTCACTTGCCTGTATTTGGTATATGGATAATCCCTGGATCTTCATCTTGGCCACGGTTGGCTTGCTTATCTCTATTGCGGATCCATCGCCAAGGTAAATAACGACCTTAGTGACATTACTGACCTCTTCAAGGTTAAGGTCGGGAATACCCAACCTCTTAAGCAGCCTCCTTACCTCCCTTGGATTTAGACCCACGGAATCTAATGTACATGCCTTTATTTAAAACAATTTCTACAGGGTTATAGGCACTAATTAGCCGCAGTAGGGACCGAGCATTGGTGCTATTGTTGGTGAGGAGCATCCGTAGCCGAGTACGTGTGTTGGGAAGTAGTTTATGGCGTAGAATATTGAGCCACTATTTACGAGTTGTTCAAGTTCCCTACCATACATGACCTGGAAGAGGGCACAGTATGGGCATTCAGGATCAAGGTACTCAATGACTGTGATATTGGCACTCGGGTTACCGAACCTGAGACTATTTGATATTATTTCACTTATTGTCTTCACTTGCGTTGAGTTTGCCTTGAAGCCATACCCAAGCTCCTGCCCCTGGTACGTTATTGTTGTTGTGGTTCCGTTCTTGGCGTAATTAATGGCATTGAAGACAAAAGGCGATGCGCCAGCAAGCACGTAAGTCACATTGTTAGACCTATCAAAAACAATGAAGAGTGGAGTACCAAGCAGATTACCGGGGATATTTAGGTTGTTAGCTATGCCTGTGATGTTGTTTAACGCACCGATAACTACACTAACGAGGTTTTGGTCACTCTCGTTTATAGCGCATGCAGGATACTTACTGGCTATGTATTGATATTGGGCCACTGGATACATTAATAGGTATGTTACGTTGTTTGTCTGAGAATAGTCGTAGAGGTAACCATAGGCGATCGTGTAAATATCGTTAACTAAGCTAAGTGTTGTATTGGCGCCATAATTGTTATAGACGCATTCAATACCAAGCCAATTCTCAACACCTCTTTCGAAAGACAGTGTTGGCGTCGGTGCTTGTGCGGATGCACTAGCTGGGTTACTGGTTTGGGACTTTGATTGGGTCTGTGTATGTATGTGGAAGGGAAATAGGAAGTAAACTAGGACACCCACTAATGCGGCTGCGAGTACTATTACGGCTATGAGCAATGCCTTGTTAACATTTGATTTATCTGACATAGTCCTCTTTCAATGATTGGATTGAGTTAAAAACCTTACTAACATTCCATAACTGGATTAAGAAATGTATATAGGTTACCCAGAGAACTTGCTTATTAATGGCTATCAGACTGAGAATAAAGTTGTCCTCCATCATGGGGAAGACCACGATAATTAAGGCATTGGTAACGGCAGGTTATGAGACACAGGAGCCAGAGATATTGTTGCCAAGGACTGTCGCCGAAGACCTGGACCTAATGCCTAAACTACCCAGTGGTTCTGAGGTTAGGGATTATGTACTTGCTGATGGCACAACCACAAGGTTAATACTGATACCCAATGCCGTTCAGGTGTGGGTCCTTGAGAATGATAGGGAGGTTGGTGGTGTCACTGCCCATGTCGCGGTCAGTGATAAGGCTGATGAGGCGCTACTCAGTGATAAGTTGATTAGTAGGTTAGGCATCGTGCTTCTGGATATTGGCGAGGGTCTTTGGTGCTTTAAAGATGAGCTTGGTAGGGTCTCAAGGAAGAGTCTCTAAATCTCTAGACATTACCTAAGGCTGCCTTTACTATGTTGATGAAGTCATTAATGGAGGGCTTACTCTGGGTGAATCCTTGACCATATGTCGCTGAGCCGCCTCCTTTCCCATTAACTCCATTATTTAGCTTAGTTATGATATCTTTAACATTCACACGTTTGGCGCTCTCACTACCTAGGTAAACCAGGTACTCTGTGCCATTGCTCACCCTATTTACAATAAGAAGCACAGTATTGGGCTTATTACTTAAGTACTCCTTGGCGAACTCCTGTATATAGTTCTTATCCTCATTCTCATACTCCATGTAAGTAAATCCAACACCATTGATAACTACCTCCCTGCCCAGAGCCTCATTAATATCACTCCTAATAGCCTTCCTCATCAAAGCCTTAACCCTACTCTCCATCCTCCTAGTCTCGTTTATTAATTCCTTAACGCCATTAACGGCATCATCCTTACTGACTCCTGTGAGCTCGGATATTTCATCTATCGAATCCTCAAGAGACTCAACATAGTTCAGTGCATGCCTACCTGTGGTGAATATGAACCTAACAACGCCCTCCTGTATCTTCTCAACCTTGACGATCTTGATCATGCCGATCTCACCGGTACTACTTACATGCATGCCGCCACAAGCCTCAACATCGTAAGGCTCATCATCGGGACCCACCTGCACAATCCTCAGTTTGGCGCCTGGCACCGCACCTCCCTGGTATATGTAAACGCCGAACCTAGACTCTGCATCAGTCCTGCCTAACCATCTAATGATAACTGGTTGATTCATAAGCACCATTTGGTTTGCAAGCTCCTCAATCTTCTTAATCTCATCCCTACTGGGCAATTTGTAATGCGTGACGTCAAGCCTACTGAACGGAATATTCTTTTCAGCACCGGCCTGCCAGACGTGCCTACCAAGAACCCTCCTAATGCTCTGGAGGAGTATGTGCGTGGCTGTGTGCATCTTCATGAGATCCAACCTACGGGTCTCATCTACAAAGCCCTCCACAACCTCACCCTCGGCAGGTGCTTCACCCTCAATCACATGCACAATGACAGGGCCGACCCTCTGAACATCAATCACCTTTGCCTCGCCCCTACTATGCCTGATAATACCATGGTCGGCGACCTGACCACCACCCTCTGGATAAAATGCTGTTTGGTCTAGGACAACATACCTACCCCTAATGACCCTAAGCACCTTGGCATTAAAGTGAAAGAGCCTCATATTCTCGTAGAACAACTCCCTAGTCTGGGGCAGGTCCTGGACCTCCACAGGGTTAACATCCACCTTAGGCTTCTCCTCACCAACCTGCCTTTGATACTTGGCGGCCAACCTTGAGTAGAAGTCGTCAGGTACGACAACACTCATATTAAGCTTGGTTGTTGCGACCTCACGTACGATCTCCGGAGGAAGCCCCTGAGAATCATAAAGCATTATTAAATCATCAGTAGTCAATTCCCTCTTACCAGTCCTCCTCTCCCTATCCCTGACAACCCTCTCAATGATACTTGGGGCCTGCCTAAGTAATTCCTTAAACTTCCTCTCCTCAAGATCAACGAGCTCAAGTATTGTCTGTTTCTCCTCATACACCTCAGGGTAATCATCCTTAAGGAACTCAAGCTCCATATTCATAACCTCGGTAAGAGGTATTTCGATACCGGCCACATACATACTCCTCAACATTCTCCTAAGTAATAACCTGCCCAAATAACCCACACCAGAATTACTCGGTATTGCGCCATCCGCCATCATCCAGGAAAGCGTCCTACCGTGATCGCTGAGTATATACAGGGTCTCCTGCGCCCTAAGTATGTTCCTAACATCATTAACATCGAGACCGACCTTACTCGATATGTATTCATAAGCCTTTTCAATACTCGTAACCTCGGGATCCAACTGACCGAAGTATGTTGCCATGTGCATCAGCATTTCATCGCTTGGCTTGGGCAAACCAAGCTTACTCCTCAGCTTCTCAATGAATGGCCCAAACACCGCATCATAGACGGTGGGCTTGCCAGTAAGTAGCCAGTATATTCTCTCGAGACCGTAACCCGTATCCACGATTTTCGTGGGCATCTCCACGTATTTGCCATTCACGGTCCTATAGTGCATGAAAACCAGCGTAGCCACCTCTAAACCACCAACAAGAACCTCAAGACATTCACCAGCATTTCCACCACCCTCCCATATGTTCTCCTTATAGGTAATCTCGTTATCCCTAAGCCCAAGCTCCTTAGTGAAGAATTCGTGGGCGTACTCTACAGTCTCATCAATCCAGTAGATGTGCTTGTCAGGATAATTGAAGGCATGGTGAGCCATCATCTCAAAACCCGTCAGGTGCCTACCGCTACGACCAACCTTATCAATATCCGTAAACCTAATACTCGGTTGAGATAGCGTTAATGGATTAGCTGGTGGTGGTACTATGCCCTCTGTGACCCAGGGCTGGAAGTCATATATTGAGGCACCAACGAGGTAAACGTCTGTTCTCCAACGGGCAACCACAGGATACCTCTTAATCCTGGTATGTCCATGCCTCTCAAAGAACTGTAAAAACCTCTCCCTAACATCCCTAATTGATTCAGGCCTAAACTTGCCTGGTGGGTTACCTATGAATAGATATGGCGTGCATGGCTGATCACCGCAGGATTCCTGCTCCTTATTCAGTGTCCAGAAGTGATGCTTACAATATGGGCATTGTTTTCTATAAAATCCCATGCCATCAAACAACCTTGTTCTTAATTCCTCCATAATTTACGAATAAAGAAATGATAGGATTTTTTATATTTTGTTCCTGACGTAAATTCAATTAACTACTTACGCTTCGTCTCAAGGTCGAGGAAATACTTATACAGACCATCAACAGCCATACTAAATAAATGATAATGAGCCTTCATACTCCTTAACCTGTCGTAAACCCTCTTAAGATCTTGATCCCTCTCCACAAGAATGCCCTCAAGCTCCTTAACACCTAACCTCTCCCTAACCACCTCCTCAGTAGCCTTAGCCCAAACATCCAACTGCCTCAAATGCCTATTTAGCAAATCAACAGCATTGGGAACAAGTAGGTGGTGTGTATAGGCTATATATGACGGGTTCTTCGCTATTAACTTCTTTATACTATCAACATACATGTCGAACCTAAGGGGCTCCATTGTGGTCGGTATTATATAATCAAGGTCCTTAACGTAAATCCCAGCTGCATCACCAACAATTAGTATTTTCCAAGGCTCCACGATGAATGATTGGTGATGACTAGCATGGCCTGGCGTGTGTACGATCTCCACAGTAACATCACCTATAGTGATTCTATCACCATCCTTAGTCTCCCTCGCATTCCGGCTAGGTATTTCAAATGGCTTACCGTAGATTTCCCCTAACCAGCCCAAAGCCTCCCTTGCGGGAGCCCAAACTATGTCTGGGTTAGGCAGAACCTTTGAGCCTCTTGGATGTACGTAAACCTCAATATTAGGATTAAGCTCTAACAATGCACCGGTACCGCCATAGTGATCAATATGCACGTGAGTTATGAATGCGTGCGTGACAGTGCCAGGTAATCCCCTCAGTGTATTCTTTAAATCGTTACCGGACACGGCAGCACCACCCTCAAAGACTATGATTCCCTTACCAGTATTTATCGCATAGACCGAAACTAAATTACTAAAACCACCTGGTTCAAGGTCTATTTGATACACATTTCTTAAGGTCTCGACTACCCTTACCACAATTAAGTCTCAAGGCAATAATTAATAAGTATTGCCTTAGACTAATAAGGTAGAATGACTCTATCCAAAGAGACTTGAGAAGCCAGCGGCGATCTCCTCCTCACTTGGACCCTCCTTCTTCTCCTCTTCCTCTTTCTTTTCCTCAGCCTTAGCCTCAGCCTTCGTGGTTCCTGTGGTTGTTGCGGCTTGCTGCTGCACTTGTTGGACAACCTGTAGATTAAGTTGTGGAGCTTTCGGTGCGATGACGGAGGCAAGCGCATTTGCCTCAAGTACAGCCCTACTTAGTATGTACTTAATGGTCTCTGGCGTCACATACTTGGCATTTACGGCTAGGTTCAAAGCCTCCATGTACGCCTTAGCTATGGTAACTCTGATAACCTCAGGTGTTGGATATGCAGCATTTATAGCTAAGTTGAATGCGTACCTCACAGCGTCCTCGAACATAGCCCTATAGGCTTTAGTATCTAGCCTTAGTTCATCGGCCACAACTACGTATTTCCCATCTAATATTGCGGCCTTTATCTTGAGTGTCTCAAAGATAGGCTTTACATTCAGTTTCTTTAGGATTTCAGCAGCATCCTCATTAATCTTATCACCCTTCTTAACAACAACTGTATCCTTTACAATCCATATCTTACCATCCTGAACCTTTATTGGTATCTTCAACTTACCGAACTTGCTCATTATTGGGCCTGGGCTCATATTGGTATTACCAGCGGGTGCCACTAAATCGAAGGGGGCCACATCACCAGGTCTCGCCTCTCTTCTTACGCCATTATTCCAAATCCACCTTGCTAACTCGAATGGGTTCTCATTAGTAAATATCAGTAGGTTCTCGCCAGTGAATATTTTCTCAATATTCTCACTCACACTGCCCATTAATTGCCTTAGGGCTATCAGAACCAACGTATTCTTAGCCTTGATCACTCTGGCGCCCTTCCTCCTAAGCCAGAACCTATACTCCTGGATAACCCTATTTGATGTCTCATGAAGATCTATAACAAACAAGGTCCTATAGTTAGAAAATAGCTCCTTAAGTTCATTGATTATCCTAACCTTCTTCTCTGGATAGGGCTTCGTCCTAACGTATGTACGCTTAAACACAGGCTGTGAAGCCATACCTCAGCAAGAAACCGCTGGTCACATGCACTTAATTAATTTTTCTTCCAACGAAATACCGAACCAATAATTTTTACTTAGTCGATAATGGGGAGAAGGTCACGGGCGGCCCCATCGTTAATTTAACACTAACCTCACCCAACTGCTCAGGTCTGACCTTCTTAAGTATCTCGTCAAGCACTGCTGCTATATTTTCAGCAACTTGCTTTGGATCCATGCTCTCAGTACCAACCTTACACATGACCTGAGGCTGGTCCTTAACCCTAACCCTAACGCTCCTCTTCAATCTATCAATCACGGCCTTAATATCGGCATTAGGCTGAACAACCTCAGGCATTTTATTTCTAGGACCGAGTATCTGGCCCATGACCCTACCAATAAGCACCATCAGGTCTGGGGTGGCCACGAAATAGTCGTATGAATTGGCTAACTTCCTAATCTCCTTCTTATTACCGGCGAGCTTCTCAATATCCTCCCTAGTAAGTATGGCGTCGGCATTGGCCTCCTTAGCCGCGAGAACCATGGCACCAGTAGCTAGGACACAGACCTTGGGAGTCTTGCCCTGTAATGGGTGTGGTAGCGTTACGGTTATGTTAAACCTATTATTTTGGTTCTTAACGTCAAAATCCTTAAACCTAACGATTAACTCGTAAGTCTGCACAAACCTCCTCCTCTTAGCCTTCGCCTTAGCCTCCTCCACAGCCCTAACTATTGCATCGAGATTCAAGCTCATAACCAGGCATGGCTAGAGAAGCCCCTTAAAAACATTAATGCCAGGCAGGCCACGTACATAATCCTTATTTTATGATTAAGGGTTAAAACCCACGTAGTAAGGATACATCATTTAAATACGATAACGCTTTGAATCAAAGCCTACCCTCTTGCCTTAGGGTCTCTTCGTACTTGCTTATAACGTTATCGTAAGAGCCGGAATCCAGCTCCTTTAAAACCTGCTTTGGATCCTTACCATTAATTGTAACGCCAATACTCCTGCAGGCACTAATTACCTGCTTAAGGGCGTTCTTAAAGCTCCTACTCCTAAGCTCCTCCCACTTTATGTAGGCTATCTCGGCTAGCTTCTCGATACTTATATCGCCGATTAGCTCCTTAACGGCTTGGTGACTACCCGTATCCTTACCAACGGCCTTCATTATTAAGTCCGAAATTGGTGGATACTCAGGCTTAACGTTAAATTCCTTGGTATCCTCATCAACCTCAATCTCAACAAATACATTACTAATGCCATAATTAGCTAACACCTTAGTCCTCCTATTAATCTCCTCAGTGACTTTACCCACATCCACCCCATACTGACTTAATTGCTGAACCGCAGGTCCACCCGCCTTTCCAGGGGCAACGGCAATCTTAACTACCCTCTTTACCATCGTAGAGCTTGACCAAGTGATTGGTATTTAATGTTTTTGCCTACGAATATACGCCCTCAATCCCTCCTAATCCTAGCCCATGAATGGAGTACGAAGGATTTTTATGGGTAGTGAAATTAGGAATAAAAAGTAGATTAATCAAGGACGAATCACTATAATGGGCAATAAACTGTACTCACTTACTCTCAATCTTCCTAACACCCTTAAGATTAACAATAATGGGCATCGTACTTGATGAATCAAGGAGCTCAAGGTATACCTGACCCCTCTGCTTATCTATATCCACAACCCTACCCTTATAGCCTCTAAATGGCTCTACGATTATCTCTACGACATCGCCCACATTTATCTCCACAGGCTTAGCCAGACTGCTGAGTAATTCGTCCACACTCATGACCCCCCTGACCATACCCCTATAATGCTTTATTCCCGTGGCGAGGTCCTGTATCTCATAGGGCATAGATCCTTCAACAAATACAAACCCCTTAAGTGTGGGTAGCACTACTATGGCTGAGATCCTAACTTTATCCAGCCCCTTATGCTCAGCCCTAGCCTTAAGCATGAACGCCACGTTATACTCCTGGTTACCCACAGCCCTAAGTGCGTAGACCCTACAGCTCAATGCCTGGTCCTGACTGCTCATTAGTTTCCATGTTTAGTCATGGGTTATTAAACCTTATTTATTTTGGATTACCTACGACCTAATCCTCTTGTACTCAATATCACTAGTATTAGCATTATTGCCATTATCACGACTATTGTGAGTATCACAATTAGGTTGAGTGGGTATGGCAGACTGAAGTTGGCACTACTTGCCAGGTATTCGCCGGCTATGCTGAATAGGAATGAGTATATGCCAAGTATTGCAACTATTAGTGAGCCAAGCTTCAGTATGATCATGTAATTACTCCGGGTCGGTTTTTTAGCGACTCTGAATATCCATGCAAACATGCTTAGCCAATTCATTATCTTCTTACTCCAACTCTCGCTACTCATTACGAGCCATTAAGGCAGTGCCAGTATTATAAAGCCTTTTCTTCAATAAATTAGGTCAGTAATTGGTCGAAGAATTCCCTCTTATTGAATGGCTTTAGGTCGTCATATCCCTGACCAACACCTAGGAAGTAGATGGGCTTCTTAAGCTCGTATAGGAATGTCAGTATGGCACCGCCTTTCGGATATGCATCAACCTTAGTAATTATGAGGCCATCAATCTTAACATACTTACTATAGTACTTAGCAATATCCAAGGCCTCATTGCCCAGTAATGCATCGGCTATAAATATGGAGAGATCAGGTTTACTAACCCTCTGCACCTTACTTAGTTCGTTCATTAAATTCACGTCAGTGTGCATTCTGCCTGCCGTATCGATCATCACATAATCAATGCCCTTGACTCTAGCGTGATTAATGGCGTCATAGGCCACCGCAGCAGGGTCCGAACCGTAACTATGCTTAATCACCTTGACACCAAGCTTATTAGCATGGCCCTCCAACTGTTCTATAGCACCGGCCCTATAGGTATCCGCAGCGGCCCACACGGCCGTGTAGCCCCTCTTCATTAATTGATGCGTTATCTTCGCTATTGTTGTGGTTTTACCATAACCATTAGGACCAAGGAATAGAAGAACCACGGGCTTCTTTACCTGAAGCGCCTTAGTAACTTCGCTTATGAAATCCACATCAGGCACATCACTGAACATCCTATTTAACGCCTCAAGAATACTATTCCTAATAACACTCTCCTTATCACCAAACCTAGGCACCTTCACACCCTTCAAATTATTGATAATTGCATCGCATACAGCGTCAGCAACATCAACAGCAACATCGGCCTCAACCAACTGCATGAATAATTCCTCACGAACCTCACTAAGCTTATCCTCACTCAATTCTGTAGTCTTTATTGAACTAACTATGGAATTCGTAAACGACTTAAGGGCATTCCTTAACTTATCAAACATTCAAGGCACCTCATCATCTAGTCTGCTGTTGCTGCCTAAGGGCAGCGCTTATGTATAGGAGGAAGTTATCGATATCAGTGATCCTCTTGGCTATATCCGCTGATTGAGCCTCAAGTTTTGACCTAAGGTCCTCAAACTCCTTAATCCTCTCATCAATGTAATTGATAGCGTATGGTATGTCCATCTCAATAACATAGTTGGCGCCAACGCCTACGAGAACCTTCTCGCCCTGTGTCGGTGAAGCCTTAATAAAGACTCCACCACCAACACCAGCATATGTATCTTGAACACCACCCTTACTCAACAGAGTCAGCATGTCCTTGGCACTCCTCAACTCATTTATTGATTGCGTAACCAACGCCAAGTTCTGCCTAACAACATCAAGGAGTGCGGCCAGGGAATTCCTCTCCTCAACAAGTCTCTCAATATCCTCCCTCGTAATCACGATCCTTTGTGACTGCTGGGCCATTACTCACATCACCACTTGACAATTGATTCAAGAGATAGCATTTGAAGAAGCTCGGTACGCTTAACCTCATCCCTACCGACCTCCTTAACGCTCTCAATCCTGATAAAACTCCTCTTCAACTTATGCCTACTACCCAAATCACTATAGACCTTCTCAATAGCCTCGCTGGGCCTTGTGGCCAGTACGTCAATCGAGAATTTCTGCCACTGTCTCCCAATCCTCATATGCCCAGTGACCCTATATATCCGTGTCATAATCAAGAACTCCATCACCACACCTATTTATAAGGTTTAGGGCGATCATTGTGGCCTAATTACGTGCATTTGACCAGTATTTTTCCAATATGTTTTTAAAGATGCGTTGAAAAACAAGAGATTAGGTGATTGAGTAGATGGTTCTCACGTGCGACGTCTGTGGTTCTGTAATAGATGGTGAACCTGTTATTGTCGAAATCGACGGTGCTGTATTGACACTATGCCAGAAATGTGCGCGTAAGTATGTTGGAGTGAAGGGCGTTAAGGTCATTAGAGGTCCATCCCCAATCCAGGCAGCACAGCAACCTATGACTGTTGTCAAGTATGAATCGAGGAGGGGCACGACGTATAGGGTTAATAAGCCTAGGGTTAATGTTGATAGGTACGAGGTTGTTGAGAACTACGCTGAGTTAATTAAGGAGGCTAGGGAGAGCCTTGGCATGAGTAGGGATGTTCTGGCTAAGGTAATTGGTGTTAAGGAGAGTGTTCTTAAGAGGATTGAAGATGGTCAGTTGATACCGGATATAGAATTGGCGAGAAAGCTTGAGAAGACTCTCGGTATAAGTTTATTGAGGGAGGTTGAGGAGACGCAGGTAAATGTGGGAAAGCCCGTAAATAGGTCGTTAACCTTGGGAGATGTCGTAGTGCTCAGGGATAGGAAAGAGAAGCAAAGTTAATTTCCAGGGTATGTTGTGAATAGCTTTAAATAATGAAAACACGTATACTAATGCAGTGAATAGTAGGGCCATACTGCTTATTGCTGACGATATTGAGGAAAATAAGATTAGGGAATTCGAATTATTGACCGAGGCTGGCGGCTACACTGTCCTTGATACAATAATCCAGAGGAGGAGGCCTGATTCTCGTTATTATCTCGGTCTTGGTAAGCTAAATGAAATAGAAAAAATGGTTAAGGACCTTAAGCCAGACGTAGTCATAACCTACCATCAATTAAACCCAATACAATACGTAAACCTTGAGCGGAAATTGAGGACTAGGGTTATGGATAGGGTGTGGTTGATCCTGGAGATTTTCGAGAAAAGAGCTGGTTCTAAGGAGGCTAAGTTGCAGATAGAGTTAACGAGACTTAGGCTCGAGATACCTAGGGTCAGGGAGTTCATTAGGCTTGCTAAAATGGGTGAACAAATAGGCTTCTACGGTGGTGGTGAGTACGCGATTGAGGCTTACTATAGGCATATGATCAGGCGTGCGTCAAGTATAAGGAGAACGCTCGAGAGGATTAGAAGGAGGAGGGAATCCCTGGTAATGAGGAGGAAGGATTATGGACTACCACAGGTCGCGCTCACGGGTTACACATCCGCTGGAAAAACAACACTCTTTAATAGGCTTGCTAGGGAGGTTAAGTATGTTGATGGTAAGCCCTTCGCCACATTGGATACGTATTCAAGGCTTGTTTACTTCGACGGTATTAATGCGATTTTAACGGACACCATTGGGTTCATTGATGACCTACCACCACTTCTCATTGAATCATTCTACGCAACGATTGCCGAGGTTCTTAATGCAGATCTCATACTCTTCATGATGGATGTCAGCGATTATTACCAGGAATTCTATAGAAAATTCATGAGTTCGCTCCGTGTATTTACCGATCTAGGCATACCTAGGGATAAGGTCTTGCCAGTTCTTAACAAGATAGATCTTGTTGATGGTTCTAGTATCGATGATAAGTTAGCCCTTGTTAAGCAATGGTTTAGTGAATACGTCATGATATCGGCTAAATTGGGTGTTGGCATTGATGAATTGAGGAAGGCTGTTAGAGGGAGGCTTGAAGCCCTTAATAATAGGAAGAACGAGATCAGTAAGGAATAAAATAACCTTTATCCGCAACATAATACCAATGAGTGAGGACTTAGAGACGTCATTATTCCTAGAATATGCCAGGAGGAGGATCTCCTTTGAGTATGATAATGAGGAGATGGGTGAGTTAACGATAAAGATCTTGAAAACTTTGATTGAGCGTAATGAGGCTATTCCCGACGAGACGTTAGCGTTAATCCTAGGTACAAGCGCCACTGAGATTAGGAGGGCTTTACATGTTATGCATAGGATAGGGCTTGTTGGTTTGGTTAGGGAGTCAACGGACCAGTATAGGTATGAGTATAAGTGGTTTTTAAATAAGGACTTCATTAGGAAGTTCCTCATACAACACATAAATAATGTTGCCTCAAAACTGATGCATAGAATAAATACATTAAGCACAACAACACTTTACATATGTCCAACATGCTTTAGAGGTTACACCCTGGATGAGGCGTACGAGTACGATTTTAAGTGCCCTAGAGATGATACTGAGCTTGTCCAGATCGATGCATCGTCAGAAATAACCTTCCTTAGTAACGTTGTTAAGAATTTACGTAGAGAAGAGGAAACTAAGTAATTTTTAACCTTCGAGGATCTCAATATCAGTACTTACCCTTTGATAATACTCTGGCTGCTGTAATGAGTGGGTGCCAGACTGGGGCTGTTGGTGGTGCGTAGGACAGATCGGCAAAGAAGACATCGTCAATGGTGGCTCCCTTCCCAATCAATGCGGCGGCGGTGTCTATGTAGCCGGCTACCAACCTATCAGGGCCGATTATCTGGACACCCAGTATTCTACCGCTTGATTCGTCCATGGTCATCTTAATATTTATTTGAACACCGCCTGGGTAGTAATGGGCGGTTGTCCTGGTCTTAATCGTGGCAGATACCGGTTTGAATCCCTCATCCCTGGCCTGCTTTTCTGTGAGTCCCGTCCTAGCCACGTATAGGTTAAACACCTTTGTTATTGCCGTACCTAAAACCCCAGGGAACTTGAGAAACCTACCCTTAACGGCATTTGCGCCAGCCACCTGACCCATTTTATTAGCCGGTGGTGCCAATGCAACGTACATCCTCTTACCAGTTCGTAGTTTGCGGCATGCTTGAACATGTGCCTCCCTATTGCGTCGCCACAGGCCCATATGTTTGGCTTGGTTGTCTCCATGTACTCATTGACCCAGACAGCCCCGGTTTCGCCAAGCTTGGCCCCTGCCTTAACCGCAAGATCAACATCGGGCTTAACACCAACACCCATCACAACCTTATCAACCTCATACTCGCCCTTCTCAGTTATCACCTTATTGACATGGCCATTAACGCCCTTGAAACCGACGACCTTTTCGTTTAGGTGGAGCTCAACGCCATTCTTCGTTAGTTCATCATGTATTAACTTAGCCATATCCTCATCAAATGTCGTTGGTAACACGTGGGGCATCATCTCGAATAGAAGAACCTTCTTACCAAGGTTCCTAAGAGCCTCAGCCATCTCAAGACCTATATAGCCACCACCGACCACCGCCACAGTATTTGCCTTCTCAACCTCCTCCCTGAGCCTTGGTGCTTCGTGCGGTAATCTAAGCGTTAATATGCCATTTAGGTCATGTCCTTCAACCGGCAGCGTTATTGGTTTAGCGCCTGTTGCTATTATTAGCACGTCCCATTGATACTTAACCACGTCGTTGCCCTCCCTAACATGGACAACCTGGTTCTTAGTATCTATATCGAAAGCCTCAGCATTTATCTTGACCAAAATCCTCCTTTCCCTAGCAAACTCCTCGGGCGTGTATATGGCCAGGTCCTGCGCCTCCTTAACAACACCACCAACATAGTATGGTATTCCGCAGGGTGCGTGACTAATGAACAAGCCCTTATCAAGCATTATTATTTCGGCCTCAGGATCAAGCCTCCTAGCCCTGGCAGCGGCGGATGCGCCTGCGGCACCGCCACCTATTATTACAACCTTCTTACCCATATGTCTCGGAGGAGAATTTCGTATTAATTAGTTTTTCTTAGAATTAGAGGTTAAATGAACCACAATCACCATTCAACCTGCTTAATAATTCCGATATCACCCTTCTTGCTATAATTACGTGCCTTTTTCGAGCAGGATAGTTAATAATTAAATAGTCCCTGGCACTATCTATTGCCTCTGATCTACCGTACTTAATGCATTGAGCCACATAACGACTTAAGTATGGTGTTAAGGACCAAGCTATTAACTCATGGATAACTCCATCATCTAAAACACTTGGTATTCTCTTCGTCATTTCCATAAACATTGAGGAGACCAGGTATCGCTTATCAAGTAGGTAGTGCAGGAACTCATGCACTAGGGTATCAATTACAACACCAATATCATCTGTAGTATAATCATCCTTACCAAGAACATTGATGACCCTAAGCATATCCCATATAGATAGGGTAATAACTTCCTCATTATTTATAACCATGGTTTTACCAAAAACCGTAGGATTATGACTAAGCAACACCCTAGGTACATCCACATTAAAAACCCTGCTTGATATGGATAGTGCCCTAGTCACGATTTGGAAATAATTGCCAGCATACCTTCTAATGGCGTTAATTCCCTGATCAACATAGCAATGGCAGTCCCGGTTACATGATATTAATAGTCTCATTATTAATGATGGACCTGCCCTTATAGCAACGATATAGTCATTACCCAACCTACTCAAAACAACATTCCTGTTAATATCAAAATACAGCCTAAGTGAGTTCTCCGTATCCTTAGTTATTACGTGTCTCTCCACACTATTAGGATTAGGTGTAAACACGGGATTACTAGACCCAATTAAATCAAGAACAAGCTCAAGCACAGCCAAGGCAAGCCTAATTCTGGCGTTCTGTCTATTAAATAGTAAACCACGTAACCCAAGGCCGGAAATGAAATCCCTACGTACTTTTCCAACGTAATTCCACGTATCGCTTAAATACCATGACATTTATACCTAACAAATACAGTACTGTTTTATCTTAATTTTAAATGATTCCTTGAGATGCATTAATTAATTCTAACATAATACACTTAAAACAAGCCGCAGCATTCCCCTAAATGGCACTACCAATCTATTCAGGAACCAAGCCTCCCTGGGTCACAGAGCTGGGTGGCGTGGCGTCGGAACACCCAACAGCCAGTAGGTTAGGTGTTGATATACTTAATTTAGGCGGTAATGCGATCGATGCTGCCGTGACAACGTCGCTAACCCTGGCACTCACACAACCTCATCTAGGTGGTCTTGGTGGTGACTTCTTCGCAATGATATACATAGCCAGAGAGGGCAGGGTTTACTTCCTCAATGCGAGTGGGTGGGCACCACGAAAATTAAGTAAGGAATTACTAATACAGAAGGGGCTGAACGCGGTACCGATAAGAGGCCCATTGTCGTCCGTAGTTCCCGGCCTATTAGCAGGTCTTCATGCCCTATGGAGAAGATTTGGAACCAGTGAGTGGAAGTCCCTTGTGAAGCCCGTAGTCGAAACAGCAAGAAGAGGATTTCCTGCAAGTCCAAGTTTCGTGAAAGCCATAGAACTGCTAAAAAACGATATTGCCAACAACAGGGATTTCAAGTCCGTTTACCCAATAACCGCGAGACCCTGGGACTTAATAAGGATAGAACCGCTGACCAAGACGTTCGAACTAATAATGGAGCATGGACCTGAAATATTCTATCGAGGTGAGATCGGAGAGGCACTTGTTAATTATACGCAATCGATTGGCGGTGTTATGGAAATAAGTGATTTAATGGAATATGAGCCTGAGTGGCGTGATCCATTAAGTATTGATTATGGGGGTTTAACGATCTACGAGTCACCACCCAATACACAGGGGATAACCACACTAATGATATTGAAACTCCTTGAGACAATAAAGGATGCGGGAGGTCCTTGGTCAAGAAGGAGGATTGAGACCTACCTCAGTGTTTATAGGGTCGCCTATGAGCTTAGGGATAAGTATGTTGGTGATCCAAGGTTTATCGAGGTCCCAATAAGTAAATTACTTGATATTAATTTCCTAACGTCAGAGTACAGTGCCAGGTCCGGAAGGAAATTAGGCGGCTCTGGGGATACTACGTACTTTGTGGTTGTTGATAGGGATGGAAATATCGTAAGTGCCATCCAAAGCCTATATCAGCACTTCGGATCTCTGGTCACCGAACCCACATATGGAATAACATTGAATGATAGGGCGTCCGATTTCTCGATGGATGGACCTAACGTATTAATGCCGAGAAAGAGACCACTCCATACCCTAAGTACGGTCATAATCACTAAGGACGGCGAAGCAAGATATGCCTTAGGAACATCAGGGGCTCACTTTAGACCGCAACAACATACGCTCTTCATAACGAATATGCTTAATTACGGGATGAGCCCTGTGGAGGCGATTGATGCACCAAGGTTTTTGTGGGATAGGAAGTCGCTAATTATTGAGGAGGGCTTTGATGTGGCCGGTCTGAGCGAACCTTACCAGGTAGTTAGGTATCCAGGCAGGACTGGAGTTGCAAGTATATTGGCCATACTTAACGATGGAAGAAGACTGCTTCATGCGGATATTAGGGGCGATGGATTAGCCTTAGGGCAGTGATTAAAATGTTAATACATAGTAAGTGCCTGTTTTCGTAAGTGGTAATGTTTATAAATAGGATATGCATCCTATCACCGTATGTCGAGTGGTGTATCGAAGACCTTAATCGTCGGAGTTACCGTAATCGCCGTAATCATAATAGCCACAACGGTTTATTACCTAATGCAAAAACCAAGTGCGTCATCACAGGGTGTTAATAGGGTCATTGTGGTTAAGGATTATTTGGGCAGGAACATAACATTAATCGGCACCCCGAGCACTATAGGTATTGTGAGCCCCGACTGCGCACAAATAATCTATGCTTTAGGCCTTGGCGATAAGGTTACACTTATTGACATTTACTCGGAGCAATTGCTAAGCTACTTTAACATTACATTTCCGCAGAACGTAACTATAATAAAGTCAATATACCCAGCACCACCACTAGAACCAATAATTATGACACACCCGGCATTACTCTGCGCTGATGCCGGCTTTCAGCCTCAGTTAACCAATGACATAGCTACATTAAGTGAGGCTAACATAACCGTAGTCTTCATCGGCGGTACCGCAAACACGAACATAACTGGCATAGATGATGATGTCATGTTGGTCGCAAAGATGTTCGGTGTTCAGGATAAAGGTGAGAAGGTTATTAGTAATATGAATACTGTCCTTAATTACGTTAGGAATAAGGTATCCGGTGAGCAGAGGGTTACGGTTGCATATTTGTCCTGGTATAACCCAATCTATGTGGCTGGTAATTCATCATTCATAGGTTATTACATAGGCATTGCCGGTGGTTACGATCCCTTCAATGGTATGTACCCAACGGTAACGCCAAGCCAACTTCTGGCAGTCAACCCTGACTATATAATCGCCGATAACTTCATGGGTAATTACACTGCAACTATTGAGGCAATCCTATCGATACCAGGAATAAATAGTACCAATGCGGTTAGGGAGGGTCATATATACGTACTCGGTAATCTCGCCCAGAGTCTTGTTGAGGAACCAGGCCCACTATCTGTCTACGGCGCATTGCTCCTGGCAATAATACTGCACCCAAGCGCCTTTGGACTTAATTCTACGGAGGTACCACATTATATTAGCGCACAATGGGTTATGCAATACGTTAAGCCTAACCTAAATATTACGTTGAGTAATGGGTGAGTACAAACGACCTGGCGAACCTTGTTAAAATTCCTCTGGATCTTCATACCACTCCTTATCCTAGGTATCCTGCTTAACATTGTTGTGGGGGAGGTTATTGTACCATTGGGTATGGTTTTTGATCCAGCACAGACCTATAGGGTTATAATACTGGATATAAGGCTACCCGAGGTAATTGCCTGCATAATAGTTGGTGCTAATCTTGCTGTTTCTGGCGCGGTAATGCAGTCAGTATTTAGGAATCCACTTGCTGAGCCCTACATAACAGGCACGGCATCGGGCGCACTATTAGGCGCATTGATTGGTCTGTTCATTAACGTGGTGCTTAGGTTGGGTTCGCTCTCGTCAATGATAATTTTACCGATTCTCTCATTCGTTGGTGCCATGTTCTCCATAGCCGTTGTCGTGATGTTTGGTAGAGGTGGTTGGTTATCGCTTGTGCTGGCTGGCATTGCGGTCTCTATAATGCTTTCCTCAGCGGTCATGATACTCGACACATACCTACTCACAATACTACCCACGTTGCCTGCCGTGGTTTACCTACTATTTGGTACCGTAAGTGGTGTTAATTGGAGTGAGGACTTAGTAATGCTGTGTGTAAGCTTGCCCGTTATCGCGTATTTACTAAGTAGTTCACGCGAGATAAACCTAATAATGATGAGCGACGAGGTGGCTCAGGCCAGTGGCGTGAATCCCGGGCAGACTAGGAACGTGTTAATAACACTAACTGGCCTACTCACTGCCGTATCTGTATCATTCACTGGGATAATTGGTTTTGTCGGGTTGGTGACGCCTCACATCACCCGCCTATTAATATCGAGCTCTGACAATTCTAAAGTAATGCCGTTATCCATAATCTCTGGTTCAACAATAATGCTCTACGCAAACATCATCAGTAAGGTCCTGGTGCCGGGTGTTGTAATGCCGATAACCGCAATAACAAGTCTCTTTGGCGTCCCTATACTATTAATACTGCTTAGGGGTGGTCGTAATGAGTAATTATATTGTTAGGTTCGTGAATGCCAGGATTGGTTATGACGAACCTATAATTAAGGACTTAACCCTATCCATACCAAGACCAAGCCTCACAACAATACTGGGCCCTAACGGCTCTGGAAAAACCACATTGCTCAGGGCAGTCATTAAGTATGCCAAGATCTTTGGTGGTTATGTATATATTGATGGTAAGAATCTAAATGAGGTACCAGTAAGTAATTTACCTAAATACGTATCGTACTCACCAACCGAGATTTATTCCCAGTTATCCTTAACGGTCCTTGACGTAGTCATGAGCGCTAGGAATGGTGGTGGTTGGGTTAGCGAGGATGAGGCTATGAGGGCTCTTAAGTACCTTGGTATTGATGAACTTGCCTACAGGAATTTTGACGAATTAAGTACGGGGCAGAAGAGGTTAGTTCTCATCGCTAGGGCTTTGGCATCAAAGGCCCCATTATTACTTTTGGATGAGCCAACATCAAACCTAGATCTTGGCAATAAGTATAGGGTTATCTCGATATTAAGGAGGATCGTTAAGGATAGAGAGGTTACTGTGGTAACCGCGGGGCACGATATTGACCTAGCCATGCACAGTGATTGGGTTATTGCCATTAAGAACGGCGAACTGCTTGCCATGGGCACTCCAAGCGACATTATTAATGACAAGGTCCTTAGCGAGCTCTATGATATTAAGATAGAGGTGTTTGATGTCGGCGGACGCAGGTTTATTTACATACATGGCAATATAGATTTTACTAATGATGAGTAAAGTAATGAGGCACTAACCGACTTTTATCACTTTATCTGTATACTAAGAAAAATTTATTTATACCGTACTTACCTACAGGTCGCCATGTTTGGCTGGGGCGGTAATGTGCTAAGGATTGATTTATCGAGAAGGAAGTATGTCGTTCAGTCCCTAGATCCATCGCTTGCACAGAACTTCATTGGTGGTAGGGGTTTTGCGATAAAGACTTTGTGGGATGAATTACCGCCAGGTACGGATCCACTGAGCCCGTTTAATAAGTTAATATTGGCGGTAGGTCCATTAACGGCCCTACCAATACCAAATAGTGGAAAGTTATTGGTGGCCGCTAAGAGCCCATTGACTGGCGGTTATGGCGATGGTAATATAGGTACGTGGCTCGCAGTACACATGAGGAAGGCTGGTGTTGATATGATAGTTATTGAGGGTAAGGCCGAGAAACCCACGTATTTATTTATTGAGAATAAGGGTGGGGAATTCAAGGTTGACTTTAATGATGCAAGCGATTTATGGGGTCTTGATACCTTCACGACTGAGGACAGATTGAAGAAGGTGCACGGTAGCGACGTTGGTATGGTAATGATAGGACCAGCTGGAGAGAAACTCGTGAGATTCGCAACAATAGTTGCCCAGAAGGGTCGCAGTGGTGGCAGACCTGGCATAGGGGCTGTCATGGGTAGTAAGAACCTTAAGGCTGTGGTGATGAGAGGTCATGGCGATATCAAAGTCGCCGACCCAGTACTTAGAAAAATTGGTGTTGATGCAATAGTGGCGACGAAATCAAAGCCCAATTACCCATTCTGGATGAGGCAGGGAACAACATCAACCGTGGAATGGGCTCAGGAGGCGAGCGTATTACCTACGTATAATTACAGTGAGGGTCAGTTTGACTACTATGAGAATATAGGCGGCTTTTCGGTAGAGAGGAACAAGGTCATGACCAGGTCCTGCCCGCAGTGCGTTATGGCTTGTGGTCATGTTGTTAAGGATTCCGAGGGTGAGCTGGCTGAGTTAGATTATGAGAATATTGCAATGCTGGGCAGTAATCTCGGTATAGGTGACTTGGCTAAGGTGGCTCACCTTAATAGGATCGCGGATATGATGGGTATGGACACGATAAGCCTTGGATCTACGTTAGGCTTTGCGATGGAGGCGACGGAGAAGAAATTGCTTAAGGATGGTATTGAGTGGGGTGATTATAAGAGGGCTGCTGAGGTTGCTATGGACATAGCGCTGCAGAGGACGGAATTAGGTAAATTACTTGGTAAGGGTGTTAGGGCCGCGTCCATGGAGTTGGGTCAGGAGGCTGTGGAGTTTGCGATGCATGTTAAGGGGCTCGAAATAAGTGCGTATGATTGCCATGCGGCGCCTGGCATGGCTCTGGCATTTGCAACAAGCCCGATTGGCGCTCATCACAAGGATGCTTGGTTAATATCCTGGGAGGTTCAGAGGGGTAGGTTTGACTATACCAAGGATAAGGTCGAGAAGCTTGTGGAAATGCAGAACATAAGGGGTGGTCTATTCGAAACAATAGTGACCTGCAGGTTCCCCTGGGTCGAGGTCGGCCTCGAACTTGATTGGTACTTTAGGTTGTTTAAGGCCGCCACGGGGATGGACATGAACATGGATATACTAAGTACTATAAATAATAGGATTTATACACTAATTAGGGCTTTCTGGATTAGGGAGTACGGTCATTGGGATAGGGCGTACGACACACCACCACCTAAGTGGTTCAAGAGGCCTTTAACGAAGGGCCCACTTAAGGGCGCTAAGCTTGATTATGATGGTTACTATAGAATGCTTGGTTGGTATTACGAGCTGAGGGGCTGGGATGAGAGGGGTATACCGAGGATTAGTACGCTTAAGAATCTTGGTCTTGACTTTGCCTTACCGCAATTACAATCCGTGGTTGAGCTTAAGCCTTGATTAATGAAATGAAGATTTAAAATAGAGAGCATAGGTGGTTTAGTAATAATGAGTGACAGTTGTCGTTTACCGTTATTCTCGGATTGTAAGGAGGTTGATGACTCAATAAAGTGTCCTGGCGATGGTGGTTATAGCGTAATACCTCTCTTTGGCAAGAGGGTTAGGGTTAGGAAGGACTCAGCGCCAATACAATTGATGGGATGCCTTGACGAATTAGTTAATATATCAAACAATGTGAGACTCAATTTTAAGGGCAACACCGTCAGTAAATTGGCCTCTATAGTTATGGCATTATCAATGCAGATAAATGCGTACCTGGTGCAGGGTACTGATGAGCGACTAGTTAAGGTTAGGGGCGTTGAGAATTCCTTGTTGGACGAGATTACTGAGTTGTGTAGAGGATTTAAGGGACCATTGGGTTGGGTTATTGCTGAGACTCCGGAATTACAATCACTTGATTCAATTAGGGTTAAGCTTAGGGAGTGCGGTAGGATTGCATCATCGATGCTTGATGATTATCCACTATCAATTAACATAATCAGTGTTTTAAACCATGCCGATAAATTAGTGGCACAAGCCATATACTGCCTTGGTGGTCGTGTATTTAAGTCCGTTGATGATGTTGTGAATTATTTACTAACTGGCTTGGGGAGATAAGGACAGATTTATTAGTTAATAATTATTTGTAAATTATTAATGAGTAGTGTGGATAAGGTTAAGGAGAAGTACGATGAGTGGGTTAGAGAGTTCCTAATACCGACCCTTAGGAAGGTTCCTGAGTGGAGGAAGTTCGTATCATCATTTGGTACCGAGATTAAACCGCTCTATACGCCACTTGATCTTAAAGGTGATTATCTAGAAAAGTTGGGTTTTCCTGGTGAGTACCCGTTTACGAGGGGTATATACCCGACGATGTATAGGTCAAGGCTATGGACGTTTAGGGAGTATTCGGGCTTTGGTTCCCCTGAGGACACGAATAAGAGGTATAAGTTCCTAATATCGCAGGGGCAGACGGGGCTTAGTGTCGCCTTTGATCTACCTACACAACTTGGTCTTGATCCTGATCATGAGCTTGCCTATCCGGAGGTTGGTAAGGTTGGCGTATCAATTCCTGAGGTTGTTTCTATGGGCATTTTATTTGATGGCATTGATATTGGTAAAATAACCACTTCATTCACGATAAATGCTACGGCAGCCGAGATACTATCCATGTACATAGCGGTGGCCGAGAGTAGGGGCATTAGTAAGGCTGCGCTTGATGGTACGATACAAAATGACATACTGAAGGAGTTCATAGCAAGGAACCTATACATATACCCACCACTCCACTCAATGAGGTACGCGGTCGACATAATAGCGTATACGGCGAAGAACATGCCGAAATGGCATCCAATAAGCATAAGTGGTTATCACTTTAGGGAGGCTGGCGCCACAGCGGTTCAGGAAGTTGCATTCACATTGGCTGACGCCATTGAGTATACGAACTGGGTGATAAATAGATGGAAAATGAATGTTGATGATTTCGCCCCTGGATTATCCTTCTTCTTTGCTGCCACGACTAACTTATTTGAAGAGATCGCTAAGTTTAGGGCTGCACGTAGATTATATGCAAAGATAATGAAGGAGAGATTTGGTGCTAAAAAGCTTGAGTCCATGAAGATGAAGTTTCACGTGCAGACATCGGGGGCTGCATTAACGGCTCAGCAGCCCGAGGTTAATCTTATAAGGACTACAATACAGGCGTTGGCGGCCGTGCTTGGTGGTGCTCAGTCATTGCATGTTAATGCTTATGACGAAGCCCTGGCCCTGCCCACAGAGAGATCCGTCAAGTTGGCGCTTAGGGTTCAGCAGGTAATTGCCTATGAGAGTGGTGTTGTTGATTCCATAGACCCATTGGGTGGTTCGTACTATATTGAGTGGCTTACGGATACCATTGAGGAGGAGGTTATGAAGATAATCGATTATGTGGACAAGCTTGGTGGAATGACGAAGGCTGTTGAGATAGGGTATCCGCAGAGGGCCATTGCCGAGTCTGCGTATCAGTACCAGAAGATGGTTGAGGAGGGTAAGATTGCGGTAATTGGTGTTAATATGTTTAGGGAGGAAGAGGAGCTTCACATAGAGCTTCATAAGGTTGACCCAGTATCCAGGGAAAGGAGTATTAGGAGGATTAGGGAAGTTAGGGAGAATCGTGATAAGGAGGCTTGGGGAAGAGCGCTTGATGAGCTTAGGAGGGCTGCGGATAAGGAGGATGAGAATATATTCCCATACATTCTAAATGCTGTTAAGGCTAGGGCGACCATTGGTGAAATATCTGGGACTCTTCGCGAGGTTTGGGGTGAGTATAAACCGCCGTCTATCTTCTAAACTGGGTGCTTTTGCTATTTAACATTAATGGAAAGATTTATAGGTAATAGTACGTATTAGCAAGGTGCATGCCGAGGCCCAAGGTTATTATTGCCAAGCTTGGTCTTGATGGTCATGATAGAGGAGCTAAGGTCATCGCAAGGGCATTGGCTGAGGCTGGCTTTGAGGTCGTGTATACCGGCATTAGGCAGACCCCAAGCCAGGTTGTTGAGACGGCGATACAGGAAGACGCTAAGTTAATAGGCATTAGTATATTGTCTGGTTCTCACCTCGAACTTGTGGGTGAGTTAATGAGAATTATGAAGGAGAGAGGTCTCAACATACCCGTGCTTGTTGGTGGCATAATACCGCCAGAGGATAGGGATGCCCTACTTAAGATGGGTGTTGCTGGTGTTTATGGCCCAGGTACACCACTTCGTGAAATTATAGATATCGTTAAGAAATTGACGGGTGTCTCATGATGAACATTAATGAGCTACTTGAAAGGGCCAGGAATTGGGACAAACTGGCTATTGCGAAGTTAATAACAATGGCCGAAGAAGGTGTTGAATTACCAATACAGGTTGTCCGTAGAAGCCACGTAATTGGAATAACGGGACCTCCAGGTTCTGGTAAGAGTACGCTTATTTATACGATGGCTAGGAAGATACCTCAGGATAGGAAGGTCGCGATTCTAACTATCGACCCATCAAGCCCATTCACGGGCGGCTCATTCATGGGTAATAGGATAAGGATGCAGGAACTAACGTCTAGGTCGAACATATACATAAGGAGCATGGCTACTAGGGGTATTCGCGGCGGATTAAACTATGCCACAATAGCTGCGATAAACATACTTGAGTACGCCGGTGCTGATTACATATTTTTAGAGACGGTAGGCGCCGGTCAATCTGATACTGATGTTAAGTACGTGGCCGATACAATACTCGTATTAGTACCGCCATTGTCTGGGGATGAAATCCAGGCACTTAAGAGTGGGCTTATGGAGATTGGAGACATATACGTTGTGTCTAAATCCGATAACCAGGCATCGGAATCAACGTATAGGGATTTGATGGCAATGGTTGATATGATGAAGGAAATAAAGGGTGATGAATGGAGACCTGTGGTTCTTAAGGTGTCTGGGCTTTATGGGTATGGCGTTGATGAGTTGTTAAGGGTTATTGATGGGAGGTTTATGGAGTTGATGAAGAGTGGTAAGTTAGATAGCGCATTGGTGGGCAGGAGAGTTCTTGAAATGAGACTTTACGCATATGACCTTCTTGAGAAGGGCCTTAATGAGATGAAGGACTTGGAGAGGGACGTGGCAAGTGGAAAGTTATCTCCACAGGATGCTGCTAGGAGGTTGTTTAGTTTCAGTAAGCCAAGGCTTGACCATGTGGCGGTAGCTGTTAAAAACATTGATGATGCTGCTAGGAAATTTAAAGACCTTGGCTTCAGGGTTAGTGATCCAATTATTGTTGAGGAGCAGGGTGTTAAGGTGGTCATGGTTTATCTCGGCAATACTAAGATTGAGCTTTTGGAACCGCTTGGACCTGAGACTACTGTGGCTAAATTTATCGAGAAGAGGGGTGAGGGTATTCACCATATTGCCCTTGAGGTTGGCAATATTAATGAATTTATTGAGAAGGTTAAGGGTGCTGGCTTAACAATCACTGGCGAGCCGAGTAGGGGTGCTGAGGGTATTGTGACGTTTATACATCCAAAGAGCCTCAACGGTGTCCTCCTTGAGTTAGTACAGCATTTATCTCTCAATGAGTGATCTTTAAATAAGTCTAGATTCAGGGCTTCAATTGCGTGAAAAGCAGATCGTTTGAGCATGGATACACATTAGTGTTTAGAGGCGGAGGCTCGACAAAGTACCTCTTGCTACTCATGGTGATAATAATTCCCTATGTAATGAGTCTCTACACAGGTGAGCCGATTATCATGTATTTAAAGTCTCTCATAATTTACGGTCTTGTGTTCCTGGCAGTACTCCTAACCCTTA
Organism: Vulcanisaeta sp.; assembly: GCA_023256215.1. Taxonomy (GTDB): domain Archaea; phylum Thermoproteota; class Thermoprotei; order Thermoproteales; family Thermocladiaceae; genus Vulcanisaeta. The sequence continues at coordinate 53,181 of JAGDXB010000121.1, forward strand.
GAGCCATAGTTTTTGTTCAGTATTACAGGGGTTTTGGCATTACGTTATCCCTGTTCGATACAGCACTCGTTGTATTCATGGACCTATTAATAACCCTGTTCACGCATAAATTCATAGTTGGATTTGGCGTACTATCCCTAGTCCTTCCACTGAGTGCTATGATGATGGCCCTTAAGGGTCTAGAACATAATGGTAACTCCATGAAGAAGTACATTGTGTACCCACTATACACGTTACCCAGCATCTTAATAATACAGGTTATATCATACATACTAATAGGCACAATAAATATCACCAGGTATTTAGCCCTGGACTCTGTATTTTACGCATTCTCATTCCTCTTCATTTATTATGTCATATTTAAGTTCGAAACGTCATATGGCGGCATAGACATTCTTAAGTTATTCAGCTCGTACCTATACGCAGCTCTTTTTGAGTATTCCGAACCCTTTGAACGTGAACTAAGCAGGAAGGCAATGATTAGGGATGCTAAGGTGCACCTCTTTATGTTAAATGATGGTAAATCCATAAGCGTGGTCACAATACCCGAGCTACATGCCGGCCCAATAGCTAAGGTTGGCGGTGGTTACTTAATAAGTGATATGGTGAGTGAGCTTAGTCGCTATATCAAGAGTATTGTTTATTTACATGGTATTGGTAGTCACGAGTTGGATCCTGCCACGAGGGTTGATGTACGTAGGGTAGTTAGGGCGGTGGCTGCTAAAGTTAGGGAGGCGCTTCATGATAGTTATGATGGCAGTGAATGTGTTGGTAGACCGCCAATACAGATACAGAGTAGGAATTTTAGGGTAACTCACGTACCTCTATGTAATAAATCCTTGATAATAATTAGTAGGTTAGTTAAGTCAAGCGATGATATACCACTCAACGTGTATGAGGAGCTTAAGAGGAGGATTAGGCTTGATTGGGATGATATGATACTGATTGATGCACAGAATTACTATGCAAATGACAATACATGGGATGAGAATGATATCGCCGAACTCTCATCAATATTAGGCAAGATTGGAGAATTAGAGAACCAGGAGCTTAAGATAAAGACCTGCATAGCTCATGTGCCTAAGCATGCCTTTGGTCCTATACAATTCGAGATTGGCGATAACGGGTTAGTAACGTGGGGTCTAGAAATCAATAACAAGCGCGTCTTGTTGGTAGTATTTGACGGTAATAACTTAAGGAGGGAATTGGCCGACGCTATAATCGATGAGTTTAGGGGTTATTTCGATATCGTTGAAGTCATGACTACGGATAATCACCAATACACAGGTATGGCTAGGTTTACAAGGAGCAGAGGCTATAAGATCATCGGTGACTCCATAAGCCATGACTTAATAATGAAGAATGTGAGGAAGAGTGTTAAGCAGTGCATTGATAATATGAGACCTACGCAAATTAGGTATTACCCTCTCATCATTAATGGTATTAGGGTTGTTGGTGATTCATTCAATGACATGGTTAAGGCAGCCGAGAGGGGTGTCACTGATTGGAAGAAGCACTTCATGGTATTGATCGTGTTGCCTATCTTGACGATGATCGGGCTTGGCATTATTTTCGGCATTCTCTAAATATTTTAATAGATACAAAAGGTTTAATAGAGAGGTGTACGGGTTTAATCAGGAGAGGATATGGGTTCTGAGGATCTAAAAAGGCAGGCTATTAGGGCTCACATAGCTGGACTAATAACGAGACTAGAGAATTGGGTTAAGGATCAGAGGAGGTTTATGGATGAGTTGCAGAAGTATGGTGATTACATAGTTAGCCAGGACAGATTATCACTACTTTTATCAGCACAGGCGATGCTTTACTACATAGAGAGGACACTTAAGGACTTCGAGTCCTGGCTGAACAACCCAATGATAACGTCAATAATGCCTGTGGACATGCTTAAGGAGCTTGAGGAGAGACTTAGGGACATAGCAATAGAGTTCGTTAAGCTGGATATAGACCACACAAGCAGGTATGTGGATATACTGAAGAAGATGGAGAATGAGAATGAAATACCAGACATACTAAAGCTCTACATTGAGCAGAGAGGAATTGCACCACAGAGAGGTCAGCAGGGAGAACAGGGCGAAGTACCTAGGTTTATGTAGGAGTTCTAAAAACATTATAATTTTTATTTTGCACCGATTTCATTAAGGTAATTCCTTATTATTTGAATTGCGTCCTTACCAAACATCCTTATTATCAAGTCGATATGCTCCTTAATAATATCGCTCTTGACCTCATACGGTATTGAAAGCTCATAGACATACTGCCTGACATTATTAATAACCTTCTCACGCTTATTAATGAAGCCCCTCGTATATAACCTACTGAGTACTGTTAATACCGTAGTATACGCAGTCTTCCTACCCCTCTTGGTCAACTCCTCCCATATCGTCATTGCAGTAGCCTCCTTAAGCTCATTAAGTATACCAATTACTTCAGCCTCAAGTGGTCCAATCATCAAGAGAAGTCTCTTCTTACGCTCGTTTTGCTCCATTATATGGGTTTACGCGCGTAGTTTTATAAACCTAACACACGCGCCTAACCCTTACTAACCTTAATATCTAGCCTAACCTTATACACATATGGAGCATAGTCCCTAACAATTCTCTTATTAATAATAAGACAACTAAACCCCAATTCACCACAATAATTCATGGTTATTCTTTCGGCATCACCAAAGGGATCCTCCTCAACACCCAGATGGTAGAAATGCACGATTCCTCCATCCCTAACGCAGGTCAAGGCTTGCTTCAGGAATTTATGGGCACCCAGTGGTAGCGTTAATATAACCCTATCAACACCATGTACTATACTCATGAACTCCGCAGCGTCACCAAGCCAAGGCAGAACCTTACCCTCAAGCTTATTTAACTTAATATTATCGAGCATGTAGTAGTAAGCGTTCTCATTAAGCTCGATAGCAATCACCAGCTTAACCAAAGGCTGCCTCTTTACAATGGCTACGGCATAAGGACCAACACCAGCAAACGGATACATAATGATTTCGCCAGGCATTACCTGCCTAGCAATATCCTCCCTATCACCTTGATCCCTAGGTGAGAAGTAGGCCTTCGTTGGGTCAACCTTAATCACATAGTTATCCTCCTTATGCAAAACCTCGGTAGGCCCGGGGACTAAAACCTCGTACCTATACAGCCTAAACTCACCCTCTCTAGCACCAACTCTCCTAAGCACTGCCTTAACATGCCTATTTAGTTTAATTACGGCCTCACCAATAGCGTATTTATAGTCCTCAAGCTCAGGCGGTATCTCTATTATTGCCACAGCACCCGACCTAGAGCCAATTATATCGAAGCTCCTCGGTATCTTATCCCAAAGCTCCCTAGGTACCAGTGGTTTTATTAAATCCTTGAGTGTCGGCACTATCGCCCATATAAATTGTCTCTAGGTTTAAAATGATTTCGTGCATTCGTGTAGAATAAAAATTAATAAACTTTGTAAAACTCTGCAAAATGATGAGTAAGATCATAGAGTCTGTACCGGGTATTGTTTCGTACAGTACGGTTAGGGAGGTTAAAGGACCATTGATAGTAATCGAGAAGACTAGGGGTGTTGCGTATAATGAGATCGGTGAGGTTATAGGCCCGGATGGCGAACCCAGGATGGTTCAGGTAGTCGAGGTTGGTAGTGATTATGCAGTAGCCCAGGTACTGACCGGTACATTGGGTTTACCTGCTAAGGGAAGTACCGTAAGGTTCTACGGTAGGACCCTAAGGATACCGGTATCTGAAGACTTATTGGGTAGGGTGCTTGATGGCAAGGGGCAGCCCAGGGATGGCATGTCTCTTCCACCGGCTGAGGAGTATCTCGATATTAATGGCGAGCCTCTGAATCCATATGCCAGGGAATACCCTGAGGAGCCCATTGAGACTGGTGTTAGTGTTATTGATGGGTTAAACACGATGGTTAGGGGCCAGAAGCTGCCAATATTTAGTGGCACTGGTCTTCCGCACAACATGCTCGCGGCGCAGGTGGCTAGGCAAGCTACGGTTAGGGGTCACGAGGAAGAGTTCGCAATAATATTCGCGGCCATGGGCCTCAAGTCAGAGGAGGCCCTATTCTTCCTAAACGAGTTTAGGAGGACTGGTGCATTGAGGAGGCTTGTTATGGTGCTGAACCTAGCGAATGATCCAATCGCAGAGAGGATTTTGACGCCTAGGACTGCATTAACGATAGCCGAGTACCTAGCCTGGTACAGGGACTACCATGTCTTGGTTATTTTGACAGACATGACTAACTATGCCGAGGCCCTTAGGGAGTTATCATCATCTAAGGGTGAGTTACCAGGTAGGCGTGGCTATCCAGGCTATATGTATACTGACTTTGCAACAATATACGAGAGGACAGGCAGGGCCAAGGGTAAGAAGGGTAGTATTACGCAGTTTCCAATACTCACGATGCCTCATGACGACATAACACACCCAATACCAGATCTCACGGGCTACATAACTGAGGGGCAGCTAGTCCTTAGCAGGACATTGTGGGGCAAGGGCATTTACCCACCGTTCGATGTCATAATGAGCCTATCAAGGCTCATGAAGGACGCCGTTGGTGAAGGTAAGACCAGGGATGACCATAAGTACGTGGCTAACCAACTGATCGCCGCATACTCAAGGGCTTTAGACGTTAGAAACTTAGCACTACTTGTTGGTGAGACTAATCTCAGTTGGCGTGAGAGGAGGTATCTAAGGTTCGCTGAACAGTTCGAGCGTAAGTTCATAGCCCAAGGATACTATGAGAGAAGAACCTTCGAGCAGACACTTGATATTGCTTGGGATGTTATTAGTATATTACCTGAAGATGAACTAACGAATGTACCGCCAGATATTTCTAAGAGGTACTATAGGCGCTCAATATTTGAGTCCATAAAGGATGTGGGAGCGTAAATTTGTACTTTGTAAATATTGTTAAGGGTTTCGTACGTAAACACTTACAGAGTTCACGGTAGAGAATCTTAATAAATCCTGTAATTATCTAATTCTCCATGCCAAAGACCAAGGCGAAGGAGAAAATGGTATTGATAAGCGTGCACATACCCAAGCAAATGCTTGAGGAGTTGGATGAGTTCGTGAAGAGGGGCATATTCCCGAGCAGGAGTGAGGCAATTAGGATAGCAATTAGGGACCTTCTTTATAGGGAGAACTCGAGAAGCAAGACACAAAATGTCGAAGACCTAATACTATTACCAGGTAGATAGGTTATATAGTGTGTATTTATGGTCTCGATAAAAATAAAAGAATTGATCGATCAATTACTTCTTTTAAAATAATTTTATATAAGCATTTATAACTATTTATATACTATATAGCTATTACCACATAATCAATGGCAATAATATTATTTACCTGAAGTTAATACCACTATTACTGTGAGGAGGATAGTTGTTGCAATAACGGGGGCCAGTGGTGTAATTTACGGGATCAGATTTTTAGAAATGATTAGGAGGTATGCCAAGGACTCCGAGGTTCATCTGATTATTAGTAATACGGCAATTAAAATAGCGAAGCACGAAACAGGTTATGATAAAGAACATATAATAAGGTTGGCCGATAGGTCATATGACGAAAAGGACCTAGAGGCGCCAATAGCCAGTGGCTCCTTTAAGCATGATGGTATGGTGATAATACCATGCTCTATGAAAACACTTGCCTCGATAGCCCATGGAATAACGGACAACCTAATCACTAGGGCTGCCGACGTGACTCTTAAGGAGAGGAGAAAGTTGATACTGGTAATTAGGGAGACGCCGCTTAATTTGATTCATATAAAGAATATGGAATTGGCTACACTGGCCGGCGCAATTGTAATGCCTGCCGCACCAGCCTTTTACAATAAGCCGAGGAATATTGATGATATGGTGAATTTCATTGTTGGTAGGGTGCTTGATCTATTGGGTATTGAGAATGACCTTTACAGGAGATGGAGTGGTTATTCTGAGGAAACGGCATAACAATTTAAGGGGTATAGGCAAGGCAATTATTGCTAGATTATGGAAGTACCAATGTGTACGAGGTGCGGTAAGAGACCTGCCAACTACTACAGGGAATCGAGTGGTGAGAAGCTGTGCTTAGGCTGCTTGTTTAGGTCTATTGAGGATACGGTACTTTGGACGATTAGAAGATATAGGTTGATTAATGATGGTGATAGGGTTGGTATAGCAATTAGTGGTGGTAAGGATAGCCTAACGCTCATGTACTTATTAGGTAAGTTTAGGAGGCAGGGTAAAATACCCAGGAGTGTAGAGTTTATTGCCTTTAGTATCAATGAGGGTCATCCGTACAGTTGCTTCTATAGGATGTCCAGGGGCGATTATGTTCAGAAACTAAGTGAGGAGTTTAATATACCATACAAAATATACACATTTAAGGAGCTTTTCGGTGTTACGGCAACCGACATAGCCCATGAGTTATGGTCCAGGGGTATTAACATACATATGTGCACCATAGATGGTGTACTGAGGCGTAGGGCTATGAATATAATTGGTCGTCAACTAGGGCTCACTAAAATAGCCACTGGGCATAATCTTGACGATGAGGCTCAGACCGTTCTTCTTAATGTGTTTAGTAATGATTTGGATAGGTTTTCGTGGTTTGGACCAACACCTGAGGTTGATAGGGAGGGCTTTATACCGAGGATCAAACCATTACGCTTTGTTAGGGAGGAGGAGATAGCGATCTATGCCTATTATCATGGAATACCGCTTATGGAACTTGAGTGTCCCTTCGTGTATAATAATCCTAGGTATGAGTTAAAGTTCACACTGGCTCGTTGGGAGAGGGATAATCCAAATATTAAGCATTCCCTTGTTTCGTTTGGTGATTCCCTAGGGAAAATAATGGCCGAGAGAGCCGTCAATGTTTCATTAAGGAGATGTAAGTACTGTGGTGAGCCCACATCGAAGGATGTATGTAGGGTATGCGAACTGATGAGTAGGGCAGGTTTATTGGAGAGGTATTTATCTCATTTGAGGACCTTAAAACTAATAGATACGCAATCACCATCGTAGCTCCTGTTTACAACCTCAACATTGCTCTTTAGCATTTGGGATAGAAAGCCTGTGTAATACTCAATCATTAATTCCTCGATTATATGCTTATCATTTAATTCCGTACACGACCTTATGGAGACAATGCCATTCCTCTCTATCAGAGTTATCTTCCCCAATCCCCTAAACTGCCCCATCTTGATTAACTCGCTCAGGTTACTATTACGTAGTGCAGACGCATCGTAAGCGCCCAAATCCCTTATAATCCTCTTAAAATCTGGATTTGTAAGCAGATCCTTGATTCTCTCGAGTTCAAGTATCAAAACCTGCTTATCCTTGAATGTCGGCATTATCATTGACGGTATCATAAAGACCTCCTTCTCAACAACCCTATACCTAACCCACTCAACGAACGAGAATTTCCTAAGCTCCTTCTCAAGATCATTGAGTGCTACGTCGGTATTCGTTAAATCCACAACAAAATGAAGCAATAACTGGCTCCTATTCACGGATATATTCAAAATATTTATTCCATGATCAGCAAAAACATTTGACAATGCGGCCAGGATACCGGGCCTATCCGCAGTAAACTTAATCAGGAATTCGCCAAGCACCTTATCCCTACCCTCAAACGCCAGTGCCAAGTCCCTATACAATGCCTCCACAAGCCAACCCCAAAAAATCATGGCTTAAAAACTTAATTGCTTCATAATTTTCCATTAATACTCACCATAGCTAATCAATATTGATAATATCGGCGGATCTCTATAGTTATCTTTTAAAGGGGGTCTCTATGGAACTAGAATGGGACCTTTATTGGTATGGAGTTTAGACCCAAGCTACAGGAGAAGAGATGGGACATATCAAAAGAACTTGAGTTGCTAAAGAAGTGGGAGGAGGAGGGCTTATTCGATATTAAGATTGATGATAAGAAACCAACACTCGTTATTGACACACCACCACCATACCCATCAGGCAGACCGCACATAGGTGGGATAGCCCATTATGCCCAGATAGATATGGTGGCTAGGTTCTTCAGGATGAGGGGTTATAACGTAGTATTCCCATTCTATGCCGATAGGAATGGGTTACCTGTTGAGGTTCAGGTTGAGAAGACCTATGGAATAAACATGTATGAAGTACCTAGGGAGCAATTCCTTGAGTTATGTAGGAGGTTCCTTGATGAATATGAGGGTGAGTTCGTAACAATATATAGGCGTTGGGGAGGTTCGTTCAGTTATTGGAGGAATGGGACTGACAGTGAGGAGTATAGGAGGGTTACTCAAGAAACGTTCATCAATCTATGGAATAGGGGGTTGATTTATGAGGCAAGTAGACCAACGCTTTGGTGTCCCAGGTGCAGAACGGCACTTGCGGAGGCTGAGGTTGAGTATACGGAGGAGGACTCGTACCTAAATTACATTAAGTTTAAGGTTAAGGAAACTGGTGAGGACATAATAATAGCCACAACGAGGCCCGAGCTACTACCTGCAACCGTTGCCGTGGCATTTAACCCAAACGATGATAGGTATAAGAGGCTTGAGGGTCTTCATGCAATTGTACCACCGCTAAATCAGGAAGTGCCCATAGTCTCGCACGCGTCTGTAAAGCCTGACTTTGGTACTGGGCTTGAGATGATAAGTACCTTTGGCGATACCAGGGATTTGATGGTTGTTAATGAGTTGAAGTTGCCCATGAGGATTGTCGTTAATTCAGACGGTACATTGAATGAGTTGGCTGGTAAGTATAAGGGGTTGAATGTTAGGGAGGCTAGGGATGTTATTATCAGGGATTTGCAGGAGATGGGATTGCTAGTTAAGAGGGAGCCTCTTAGGCACACAATACCAATTTGCTGGAGGTGTAAGACACCGATAGAGATAATCGTGACTAAGGAGTACTTCCTCAAGCAATTACCGTTCAAGGAGGAACTGATAAATATGGTGCAGAAGGACATGGTAATAAGACCACCGGAATATGCACAGACACTTATTGATTGGATAAGATCGCTCGAGTTTGATTGGCCAATATCTAGGCGTAGGTACTACGGGACAGAAATACCCATCTGGTACTGCGTTGATGAGGAGGGTAACGCCAAACCAGTAGTTCCAAAGCCAGGTAAGTACTATAGGCCATGGAAGGATGAGCCACCACCCGAGGTTAAGGAGCAGTGCCCCAACGGTAAATTAATTGGTGAGGATAGGGTGTTAGACACCTGGTTTGATTCCTCAATATCCTGGATATACGCGACAGGCTATACAAAGCCCAACATAAGGGTATTCGAGAAGGTTTATCCACATAGCGTGCTTAGGCCTCAGGGCTATGATATAATCAGGACGTGGCTCTACTACTCAGTGGTCAGGGCGTACCTACTTTATGGGAAGCCGCCATTTAAGTACGTTAGAATAAGTGGGATGGGGCTTGACGAGAAAGGTGAGGCTATGCATAAGTCCAAGGGCAACATAATAGACCCAATACCGCCCGTCGAGAAGTACGGCGCTGATGCCGCCAGGTTCTGGGCCGCGGCATCCGCTAAGCTAGGTAGTGATTATAGGTATAGCGAACAGTTAATAAGGACCGGCCATGATTTCGCCGTGAAACTATGGAATATCGCGAGGTTCGTATCATCATTCCCAGAGGTTAATGACGACTATGAATTAACACCGCTCGATTTAATGATACTGGCTAAACTTAATGACGTCGTTAGGGCATCAATCAAGGCTTACAGTGAGTTCGATGTTTATGTACCAATAAATGCGTTGTATGACTTTACGTGGCACGTATTTGCGGATCATTACCTAGAGGCTGTTAAGTCAAGGGCGTATAATAGGGAGGGATTATTCAGTGAAAGGCAGCAAAGGGGTGCTTGGTTCACGCTCTATAGGGTTCTAAAGACCGTGCTTAAGCTTCTAGCCCCAATAATGCCCTTCGTGACCGACCAAATATGGAGGAGCCTGTATGGGGAGACAATACATAGGCAGTTAATTGAGGATCCTGATCCGAGGTTCGATAATGAGGAGTACTTGAAGATGCTTGAACCATTTATGGAGTTCAACGGGGCCATATGGACCTATAAGAATAAGACGGGGCTCAGCCTAAATGAGCCTATTAATGGTGTGGTTTACGCACCCGACATACTCAAGCCTCTGGAGATTGAGTTGAGGGCTATGCATAAGATTAAGGAGATACGCTTTGGAAAGCCTGAGGGTAATTACGAGGTACTTGATGATAAGCTTGGAATCTACCTTATTAAGTATTAAATATAGTTGGCTCCTCTCATTATTAGGAATATCGCACCAATAATTATTGGAATTATTGCTATCACACCTATCAATAGTAGTGTTACTGAGAAATTGTAATATTGAAGTAAGAAGCCAATTAGGTAAGGCGATATGGAGCCACCCAGTTGGCTCATGAAATTAAGAAAACCACTTGCGGCGCCCACATTCTTTGTAAACTTAGATATGGCTATTGAGGGCGCAGCATAGAAGCCATAGAGGAAGCCCAACATAAGCATTGCAAAGGCCATTAAGTAAAATATTGATAACCTAGGTATTACTGCCACAATAATGGCTAGAAATAGTGATGATAATATACTTGGTAAGGCATAACCCACCCTATCTCCCATGTATCCACCAATTACTGCCCCTATGGAGCCCATTATGGATGATAGAAATGCGTAAAACCCACTGTATGAAGGAGATACTTTGAGTACGTGTACGACGTAGTACGTGGACCAACCAAGAAAGCCAAGGTAAGAGAAGCCTGATGAAAACCTGATGAAACCCATGCCCAATACCCTAATATTCTCAGGGCCAATCACAATACTACTATTACCAGTCCTACCACGCTTAGGCACCTTCATTATCGGTACTGCGGATAGAAATACTAAGGTCGAGAACAGCACAAATGGTAAACACCTATTTATTGAGAATAGGTATGGCGACAGAATTATGGATATTGATGACGCCAAGAAAAACATGCTCTGATAAATACCAGCACCAAGTCCACCTCTACCGTAATTGATGAGCACCATGCTCACTAACGCAACGTAGGTTATTGCCAAGAGGGATCCCATTATGAATTGTATAATTAACAATATGTAGTATTGAGTAATTATGATTGGGTACACAATGTTGAGTATGGCTATGAGTATTAGGACAAAAATAACGACGTTGTATCCATACCTATCAACAATGACCCCACCAACTATTTGAAAAATTGTATAACCTACCCAAAGTAATGATATTATTAAGCCACCCATCGCGGTGGTTATACCGTTCTCCCTGACCATGTACGGTAGCAATGAAGGGATTGAGAACCTAACTAAAACAACAGAGAAGAAGGCGAGGGAAGCTATTAATACCGTAATGATGCCCCTGTCTTTATTCACGTGTTTTTAAATCCACAGAAGGGTTAATAAATACTTAATTTGACCACGCCATGCTATGGCAGAGGTATACCTTGTCTATAGGATAACGCCCAGTAAATCGGATATTAATTACGACGAGTTAAAGAACACGATAAAGAAGTCCCTAGAGCCCAAGTATAGGGTTGATAAGGTTGAGGAGGAGGACATAGGCTTCGGTATAAAGGCACTTAGAGTCTACATAAGAATGCCTGAGGAGTCTGAGGAGCACTCTAGCGATGAGGTTGAGAACATACTAAGTGGTATTGAGGGCGTTGGTAGTATTGAGCTTGAGTACTTCACGAGACTTGGCTTCTAGAGTTAAAATACGTGTATTGTGAAAATTATTAACGCAATAAAGTTTTTTAATCCACGAGTTATTAAGTTGGTGATTAATAATGATGGAGGGCACTCATTCTGATGAGTGGATTGAATTAGTGGTTAAGGAGGCTAAGCAGAGGGATGCGCAGAGACCCATTGTTAGGGTTGATCCTGAGGTTATGAGGAATTATGGTATTGAACCAGGTATGATCCTACTTATTGAAGGTAGGAGGAAGACCGCGGCTAAGGTGTGGTATGGACTTCCTGAGGATGAGGGTAAGGGCATCATTAGGATGAATGCCATTATTAGAAAGAATGCTAATGTGGAGATCGACCAGAAGGTTAGGGTGAAGAAGGTTGAGGCGAAGAAGGCCGGTATTGTCAAGTTGGCGCCTGTGAATATGACGATAAGTGTTGATCAGAACTTCGTTCAGTATACGAAGCAGAAGCTCAGGGATTATGTACTAATGGAGGGAGATCTCGTACAAATACAGGTGTTGGGGCAACCACTGACATTCCAGGTGGTGCAGGCTAAGCCTAACGACTCGCCCGTCATTATTGATGAAGATACGAATCTCATGATTTACGAGAAACCTGTCGAGAACATAAACATACCAAGGGTTACCTGGGAGGATATTGGCGATCTGAAGGAGGCTAAGGAGAAGATCAGGGAACTTGTTGAATTACCACTTAAACATCCTGAGATCTTTGAGTATCTCGGTATTGAGCCTCCTAAGGGTGTTTTGCTTATTGGGCCGCCGGGTACGGGTAAGACGCTTTTGGCTAAGGCTGTCGCAACAGAGACCAATGCCTACTTCATTGCTATTAACGGTCCTGAGATTGTTTCGAAGTATTATGGTGAGTCTGAGGCTAAGTTGAGGGAGATTTTCGAGGAGGCTAAGAAGAACGCACCAGCCATAATATTCATCGACGAGATAGACGCAATAGCACCAAAGAGGGAAGAAGTAACAGGAGAAGTAGAGAAGAGGATCGTGGCACAATTACTGACTCTAATGGATGGTCTTCAGGAAAGAGGCCAGGTGATCGTGATAGGCGCAACAAACAGACCTGAGGCTGTAGACCCAGCGTTAAGGAGGCCAGGAAGATTCGACAGAGAAATTTGGATTAATCCGCCGGATACTGAGGGTAGGTACGAGATATTACAGGTCCATACTAGAAACATGCCTCTTGCTAAGGATGTTGATTTAAGGAAGTTGGCTGAGATAACCTATGGATATACCGGTGCAGACATAGCGGCCTTAGCCAGGGAAGCGGCAATGAGGGCTTTAAGGAAGGCTCTTCAGACTGGTATTTTGGATGTTAATAAGGAGGATGAGGACATCAGGAAGGATCTTGAGAAGATAAAGGTCACGATGAACGACTTCCTAGAGGCGATGAGAGAAATCGTGCCGAGCGCACTTAGGGAGATTCATATCGAGATTCCCAAGGTTAGGTGGAGTGATATTGGTGGCCTTGATGAGGTTAAGCAGGAGCTTAGGGAGGCCATTGAATGGCCATTGAAGTATCCCGAGAGGTTTAGAAAGATGGGAATTAGGCCGCCTAAGGGTATTTTGTTGTTTGGTCCTCCTGGTACTG
>JAGDXB010000045.1 GCA_023256215.1 Vulcanisaeta sp.
AGGAGGTTCAGTTGAAAGAACGCTATCACGTCATAAATACCCAGTGCTATCAATGCCACCTTTAGTATTTGCTCTAATTTGACTTATTCGTGGGTGCAATACTCGCCATGGCAGGTATTATCCTGCGAGCATCCCTTATAAGCCCTGCCTCATTTTATGGGATAACCTCTGTTGAGTCTAGTATTGGGTCATAAGCAATGTCCTCAGTTTTAACAACGCCATTGTTAATCAGTTCCTTAATTCTCGGGGCTATGGAGAGTACGGCCTTTATGGTCTCCCTTGTTACGTAATCCACGGCTAAGACCCCATCCATACCCCAATACTTCTCACCCTCCATTATCGCGTATAAGCACCGACCGCCGCAGTAGGGCTTATACTCGCATTTCATGCACATTTCTGGCAATTGAATATTCATTAGTTTAAAGCCAGTATTAACATGGCCAAGCACTGACCAATCTTCCCTAACGGCTATTGGGCACGCAAGTACTCTACCGTCTGTTGATACGGCGACCGCTCTATACCCTGCACCGCATGGTGGGCCTTCATACGGCTTGAATAGGTATGCATTTAATATGCCAAGTATTGGTACTATGCCTAACACCCTGCCCTCCTCGGCACTCCTTAAGAATAAACTCACCAGCCTCTTAATACCTGGTAGGTAACTATTATCTGCCCATGCCTTAACATTCCATTTTCTCGTCCATATAACGTTCAATTGCCAGTGAACATATTCAAAGCCGAGATTGAGTAGGTGCATTACATCTTCGTATATGTTGGTTAGCTCTGTAACCGTCATTCTTGCAATGATTCTTTTAACACCTATATTTCTTAAGTAATTGAATGCATTAATAACAGCCCTATAGACACCCCTACCCCTATTTGCATCTGTTACCTCTTCCCTACCATCAATAGATAGTAAGACAACATCCATCCTCCTCCAATAGTCTCTAGGTAATAAATTAACGAGAGTACCATTGGTCTGAATGCCAAACCTCTTGGCCCTAACATTATCCATAATCCGCATGATAAAGCGTGGATTAAGTAGGGGCTCACCGCCATAGAATATTACCGTAGCATCTTCATCACCCTCAATTAATTGCTTCACCTTATCAATATCATAAGTTACCTTCCAGGGCACTACATAAGGCTCGAAGGAGCCTCCGCAGTACGAGCACTTTAGGTTGCATGCACCCGTTGTGAACAAGAACCATAGCATACGCTAGCACCCATTGCCAACTCTATTCGCCCATGCTCAGAATGTTTTTAAAGCTAGTACTTATCACTGTTAATTGATGAACATACTCGTGATTTTGCAGCAAATACTATTGCAGGCTGGATTAGGTAATCAGAGTAGCTTTTGGAGCTTTATCTCCACAATAATTTGGCTCGTAGTACTTATACTATTCTTCACCCCATACTTCCAGAATCAGATGACGATAATGTGGTACTCATACGGTATTGGAAACTTCCTAAATAATTTAGGTAGGTTAATAACGAATAACATGAATTTAATAATCAATCACATTAATCAGCTATTAAGATCAAACGGCGCAACCCAACCAACGGACAAGAGCCTAGTTGAAAAGACTATACGGGATCTCATGGAGTTCGTGGTTATAGAGCCCGTGAGCGCCGAACCCACGGGATTAATGAAGACTCTTAAGCTCCTTGTAACATCATATAACGAGAAGCTTGAGGACTCGATAAAGTCTTTATTACCGAATATCGATAGGCCACTTGTTCAGAATGTTGTTGATGCAGTTGATGGTTTGAGGGAATTGAACTACATATATAAGGTAATAATGCATTACTATAGGCTGAGTAATAAGTATAAGAATCCATACTTACTGATTCAGGTATACATGTTATTACCAATCATTAGGGAGTACGTTAATGCATTGAACGGCGCAATAACAACGTTTTTAAAGGGTCAACCGGTTGGTGATGCTGCAGGTCCTTTGACGGCGTATAGATTCATGAGAAGTTGCTCAAGTTCAGCTGAGCTTACGCATAATGTTAAGGACACTTACATAGGATTTTGTGATTTTGAGGGTAGGAGGGTCTATGTAGTTAAGGCTAGAGGTCCCGGAGGCACCGTTGGTAATCTTGATGATGGAATAATATACTTAATAGAGAAAGTTGGTGTTAAGCCGAGGGTGATAATCACCGTAGATGCCGCATTGAAGTTTGAGGGTGAGAAGACGGGTTCCATAGCTGAGGGTGTTGGTGTTGCTATGGGTGGTATTGGCGTTGAGAGATTTAATATAGAGAGAGTTGCCAGCAAATACGGCATACCACTATACGCCATATTAATAAAGATGAGTATGCCCGAGGCGCTTTCAGCGATGCCCAAAGATGTCGAAAGTGCCGTTAACGAGGCTGTGGAGAGGGTTAAGAGGGTTATTAGGGATAATGTTAGGGAAGGGGATGACGTAATATTAGTTGGTGTTGGTAATACCGGTGGTGTTGCCCAGTAGTTAGTAATTTATTTAAGTGGTCAGTGTTTAATCATGCTGTGAGTTTCGAATATTACTACATAACGGTGGTAAGTCTCGTAATATTCATAGTTGCGTTGGTAATCGCGATTATAATGAACAGTAGGTACTATAAAGTAATTAGGGAATACCTAGTACAGGCAAGGGGAGCTGAGGCTAAGGGGCAGGCAATGAGTGGTGAGGTTGAGGTACTTGCGTGTCCCCGTTGTGGTTACTCAACAACAATACCCTTCAGGGTTGGTGACTATGTTGGTAAGGTTGTTGGTGAGACATGCCCAAAGGATGGTGAGAGGTTAGTAGTTGTTGCGATCTATTCCCTGAGACCCACCGAGTATCAAGGTTCCTGAGGGTAAGCTTTATATTTAGTTATGCTTCTTCATTTTTCGTGACCTATTTTAATAGATGGTAAGGTAATGAGTATAAAAGATGTCTTTAGTTTAAATGATGGTTCTGAAGTAACCATAAGGGGTTGGGTCTATAGGAAGAGGGAGTTGAGAGATAAGATATTCCTTGTGGTTAGGGATGGTAGTGGCGTAATACAGACGGTAATTGACAAATCAAACCAGGACGTATCGAGCATAGCCTCTAAGCTAAATATTGAATCGTCATTAGTTCTCACGGGTGTTGTTAAGAAGGAACCGAGGGCGCCTGGAGGCTCTGAGATTCATGTTAGGAGTATTGATTGGTATTACGTTGGTGAGGCATTCCCAATAAATGAGGATGCCGCTAAGGCAGATAGCGAGTATCTACTGGATGTCAGGCATTTATGGGTTAGGAGTAGGAAAATGTGGGCTGTTTTGAGGGTTAGGCACACAGTGTTTGGCGCAATTCATGAGTTCTTCAGATCTAGGGGTTATTACGAGGTTCAGGGACCTATGTTTGTATCAGCTGCGGTTGAGGGTGGTGCCACATTATTTCCAGTAAAGTATTTTGATAGAGAGGATGTTTACCTAACCCAATCATCACAGTTTTACCTAGAGGTTCTGATATATGCTCTTGAAAAGGTATATACGGTAGCGCCTAGCTTTAGGGCTGAACCATCGAGGACGAGAAGGCACTTAACCGAGTTTTGGCATGCCGAGGCTGAGGAGGCTTGGTTGCAGTTTGATGGGTTATTGAATCTCCTTGAGGATTTAATTACTCACATTGTTAATAGGGTTCTTGAGGAGAGGCAGGATGAATTGAAAATACTAAATAGGAATACGAAGGTTCTCGAGAATGTTAAACCACCATTCTATAGGGTTAGTTATGATGAGGCAATAGGCATTTTACAGTCAAAGGGCTTAAACATTAAGTGGGGTGATGATATTGGTGCAGATGAGGAGAGGGTCCTTACGCTGCAGTTTGATAAACCAATTCTACTTCATCACTTCCCAGAGCAGGTTAAGGCATTTTATCATAGGAATGATCCGAAGAGACCGGAAACAACGCTGAGCGTTGACGTGTTGGCGCCTGAGGGTTATGGAGAGATTATTGGTGGTGGTGAGCGTATATATGATTATGAGGAGTTACTTAGTAAGATTAAGCGGTTTGGGCTTAAGCCTGAGGATTATGATTGGTACCTTGACCTGAGGAAGTATGGGTCTGTTCCGCATGCAGGGTTTGGACTCGGTGTTGATCGACTTGTTATGTGGATTTGCGGGCTTGATCATATTAGGGATGCCGTGCCATTCCCACGTGATATAAGGCGTGTAAAACCGTAATGGGTCGCCCAGAATGGTTCGCCTAGTTATAACAGGTTCTCCTGGTGTTGGTAAGACAACGATAGCAATGAGACTATCGAAGGTATACGGGGCGCCATTAATAGATCTATACGATGTACTAAGGCCTATCCTTAAATGGGACCCTGATTTACAGACCAATTACGTAATTGATGAGGGTAAGGCACGTGAATTAATAAATAGGGAGTTGATTGGTATGGACTCTTACATAATCGATACAGTGGCAATAGACCTGCTTGATAGGTCGTTGATTGATTGGTGTATAGTGCTTAGGCTGAATCCTGTGCAACTCATGAGTAGGTTAATGTTGAGGGGCTGGCCTTACTGTAAAGTCGTTGAGAACGTTCTTGCTGAGATTGTTGGTTCTTCGGTGAGCATGGCCTTAAATGTGTTTGGTAGGGATAAGGTTTTGGAAATCGATACGACGAATAGGGGTGTGGATGATATTATTAATAATATAGTTAGCTTAGTAAATAGTGGTAAACCTACGATTGGTGTCGTTGATTGGCTCGATGTGTTAGATACGGATTTCCTAGTTAGGCTGAGCAATGAGATGAGTAGATGCCTAGCCCTTAGTGGTCGGTATACCTAACGCTCCTAATTAGTCTCTTTATCTCGAACATGAATAATCTACTCCACCCAGCATTCTCCAACCTCTTGCTGACAACCCTTAATGTACCAGCCCTAAGGCTTACGAGTAACACCTTATTCACATGCTTACCCTGCATGAAGAATCTGATTAATACGAGCCTCTCATTCTCGTACTCAAAGACGTAATCCTTAATAGTCCTATACTTACCAAGCGTGTCACCAAACTCCTCCTCAGCCATATCTAGGTAAGCCACTAGATCAGGGTCTATCTCCATATACTCAAGTTTATGCAAGCCGGCATTTTCAAGGTCGAGGATGGCAACGTCAAAATCCTTCTTTACCTCGAATATGGCAATGCCATAAATGCGCATTTCAATCCCCATGCCACAAACACTACTATGCTTTAAAAACATTTTGTCCAATAATTATTGAAAAAACAGAGTCCATTGTTTAAAATGGAAAGTGAACATAACTCAACCAGGCATAGTATATGACCGCATTTACTATGGTTACGGGAACGCCGTACTTCATAAACTCCATGAAGCTAAAACCTTCACCACCCCTCTTCTCGCTAGCCTCGCTAATTATTACGTTGCTAGCCGCACCAATAAGCGTTAGGTTGCCTGCTATAGTGCTAGACGCAGCCAACCCAACCCAAACCACATAGTTATTCGGTGTAACACCAAGCTCTCTCATTAGCGGTATGTATAGAGCAACCATAGGTACATTACTAATTACCTGACTTAGAAGCAGTCCCGATACGAAGACGCCGAGCAATGTCGTTGGTTGCGGTAAATAATGAGCTAGGGCGGTGAGCACCCCTGATTCTAGGGCTCCCTCGCTCACGATGAATAATCCTATGAAGAATAGGATCGTTGACCAATCAACACCATGCGCAATATTCCTCCTATCAACACCGCTCAATAGGTATATTATTGAGGCGCCCATGAACGTTAACGTAACAGGCGTTAGGTAGGGGCTTATATTAAAGATATCTGTTACGAAGTACAGCGGTATCAATATCACTAGTATTGTTAGGGCGGTATAGGCTAATCTTCTGTTTATGAGTAATTCCTCAGGTCGCCTCACCTCCTCTATTGCAATATCATCATCGTTATTACGAAATAGGAATAATAACAATAGGTAGGTGGCCAAGATATTGATTATTGTTGGCGGCATTAAATAAAGCGCGAATTCCACAAAGGGTCTTGGCATGCCCGACTCTAATGCAATTAAAAGGTTCTGTGGATTACCGACAGGTAGTGCGACACTACCTATGGTTACACCAAAGGCCAGTGCGTATAATAATGGTTTAACATTAATTCTAGCCTGTCTCCTCATGGACACAATGACTGGGGTAAATGCGCCGGCTATCCCATCATTTGAAAGGGCTAAGGATAATAAAGCCGATAATCCAAATATTCTGAATAACAGTCTCTGGGAATTACGACTACCAATCAGCAATTTATACGCTAAGTAACTAAAGAAACCACTTATCTCTAATGCCGAGGATATTGTGAATAAGGATATTAAGAACAGGATAACATTAAGGTTAATCGAGGATAAGGCTTGCTGCGGTGTTAATACGCCAAGCACTATCGTAAGCGCGGCGCCAAGAAGCATGGCAGCCCATGGTTGAATATCAATCCTTCCAACACCTCTCATGGCTATTAAACCATACGTAATAAACAGTATTACTAAGTCCTCTATGAACTTCGTGTTCATCATTTATTCAGCAACGCCATATCTATAATACGCTATAAAAACCTTAGTCACCGAAATCGGTTAAAGAGCGCCCATTAATGGGAAAAGGACTTATTAATGGCACTACCTTTAGTTACAATTGATGATGAAGCTCGAGAGGAATGATTAAATGATAAGAACGCAGGCCTTACTGAAGCCATTACATACGATTTTATTTTAATAAGGGTGTTTTAGACACGGTATTAGGTGAATAATGGTTGAGGCTTGCTAATATTATTGACGATGTACGGACGGTAATTACATTCTTTACGGTGATACCAATTGGCGGCTCCCATGATTTATCAAAGGCATTTAGGAGTGCTGGGATTTCAATAATAATTATACCACCAATAACGGGCTTAATACCTGGGCTCGTAGGCTTTTATATGTGGATCCTCACACACAATAATTTATTATCGGCATCCCTCGCCTATGCATTACTGTTAGTACTTACTGGGCTTAATCATATTGATGGTTACTCTGACGTTATTGACGCGCTGATGGTTAGAGGTTCCATTGAAGATAGGATTAAGGTACTTAAGGATCCACATAGGGGCTCTGCGGCCATCGTGATGGTTGTGATGCTGGTCATTATTGCCGTATCCGCACTGACGAGCTTAGCGAATAGTATGTGGCTTTCTCTATTTATTGCCGAAATAATTT
Organism: Vulcanisaeta sp.; assembly: GCA_023256215.1. Taxonomy (GTDB): domain Archaea; phylum Thermoproteota; class Thermoprotei; order Thermoproteales; family Thermocladiaceae; genus Vulcanisaeta. The sequence continues at coordinate 7,214 of JAGDXB010000045.1, forward strand.
CCAAATCGTCCTGTTGTCTCTGTGCATTTATTGGAAGAGAACCTCCATATAGGGGATTGGGTTGGCTGCTGACTAGGCAGGTTAGGGAGAATAGGTATTTGACAATTGCGGCCTTAATTATTGGTCTCCTGATTACGTATGCTTTATCCAGGTTAATAGGTATTGTCGTATTTATTGCGTCTATCGCATTTAGCATTTTCTTATTCATGCTTATTCAGAGGAGTTTAGGGGGTGCGGTTGGTGATCTTTATGGCTTTACCTTAGAGGTTTCTAGAGTTTTAGCTCTAGTTTTATTTGCGATTTTGCTGAAATTATGAGGATATTACCAATGAATAGGTAGTATTGCTTTAATAAGTATGCCCTTGCATGTGCTTTCTGTATGGGTGATGACCCAAGCGCGATAGTGAGTATAACGCCGGATCTAGCCCTAGATATGGGCTACACATACGCAGGCGGCCTTGGTGTGCTTGAGGGTGATAAGTTCTATGGTGCTGCATCACTTGGCCTTAATTATTACGTAATAACATTGTTGTATAGGAATGGTTATGTGGAGTATGATTTTGACAATGAGGATAACCCAGTACCAAAGCCACAACCACAGCCTAAGTTGTTTCTTGACTCATTAAGGCTTACCGATACTTTCACGATTAAGTTGAGGAATGAAAATATTGAGGTAAATGCCTGGGAGTATCGATTAGGTACGGCTCACGCTATATTTCTAGAGCCGAGAGGGCCAGATTGGGCCTTAAGATTGACGGATAGGATATACATAGAGGGTAGTGTTGAGGAGAAGTTCCTGAAGTACGTGTTCCTAGCTAGAGGCTCTGTGGAATTCATTAGGAGGAACATTGGTCTTGAGAACATTAGATACATAGATCTTCAGGAGGCTTATGCAGCTATGGTACCGATAATACTAAAGATACCTGGCAGATATAGGCTAATAATACACACACCAGGCCCCTGGGGCCATCCCTCCTTCCCAAACAGGTTATTTGTTGAGGAGACCGGCTATAGGTTCATCGAGGATCCGGTAGTTTTAACGAGCGTAGGTGCCGCCATGGCTTGGGAGGTAATTATGGTTTCCTCCAAGCACTATGACATAATGAGGAAGGTAATACCACAATTCATAGATAAGGCTAGGTTCATAACTAATGGAGTTGATCTGGAGCGATGGATGGATCCGGAGATAAGGATGCTCTATGAAAGAGGTTCGTTAACGAGAGAAAGCCTTGCCTTGATTAAGTCTAGGTTAAGGAATGAGCTTCTTGGTCTTATTCGGTCGTATAAGCCAATGGCTATTAATGACGATACGCTCATGGCGGCCTGGGTCAGGAGGATGACGCTATATAAGAGGCCCCACTTTGTTGCTAAATTGATAGAGGAGGGTGAGTTTAACGACGTGGTTTTTGTACTTGGTGGTAAGTCGCACCCGATGGATAAGGACGGTTTAGTATACATGAAGAAGTTCAGGGAATTACATAGGAAGTTTAAGAACGTTGTCTATGTACATGATTATGACGTTGAGAGGGCAAAGGTAATACTCAAGGGTGTGGATGTATTGTTATTTACGCCATTCCCCGGCTGGGAGGCCTCTGGAACAAGCTTTATGAAGGCTGCCATCAATGGTGTACCAAGCATAGCATCAAGGGATGGCGCAGCTGTTGAGTTGATAATTGATGGTGTCAATGGCTGGTTATTCGGCAGTGACATAAGGGATCTCATAGATTTCACCAGCGATCCGAGGGGTAAGGAAATAGACGAGAGGGAGTATGACGAGTTTAAGGCTAAGTTTGCCCAGGTTTATGACCTGTATAATTCCGACAAGGAACGCTTCTACCTAATTAGCCTAAGTGCTATTCTCACCTTTGTGCCTAGGGTTGACATTAGGAGAGTACTTCGCGAATACTATCCAGACCTGGTTAAGGCGTAGGTAAAGTTTTTAACTTGAAATGAGGATATGACCGTAATGCCAACATGTAAATTGTGCGGTAAGTCCTTTGATACGATAGCAGAGTTGTATTTACATTTACGTAGTGAGTGTAATAAAATACCCAGGTCGAGGAAGTGCCCTATTTGCAATGCCCGCTTTAAGTCGATTAGGTTTATGAGACTTCACCTAATTAATGAGGCGCTTATTGATGCGAAGCACATGAATTACATAATCAGCATTTAGGCAGTAAAGTTATTACTGGGTTAGGTTGGCTGACCTGTGGTCGAGGTAACCAGGGTAATAAAGATTCAAACAGGCTGCAAGGAATGCCTGGAGTTTATTATGAAGTCCCTATCCCTAATTAACGGTATTCTGCTAATGAAAATATTCAATGATGAACTCGTAATTACCTACGAAACAAATAACGTTAAATTTAGTGAAATAGTACAAACAATACTCTCCTTAGGTGTGGGAATTCTACTTCGTAAAGTCATAATTAATGTTGGTAATAAAAAACTAAGCATTGATTATTTCAAGAACCTCGTTGATGTAGTTGACGGGATTGTTGATGTGATTTATGATCCATCAACATCAAGACTTTCAATACTTATGCATCCAGATGCTGATTTAGACGTAATCATTAATCAATTAATTAGCATGGGATTGAGCACGCATGAGGTCGTCGCTGATGAGGTATCTCAGGTATTAATGGCGAGATCATGACTAAGGAGGTGTTGGTCTCACGAGATCCGTAGGCAAGTTGAACTGCTTAGCCACTTTTGCCAGGTGCCTTAAATAGATCGTTAATCCCCTATCCTGTTTAGCTCGATCTACGATTGCCTGTATTATATCAATGACGGCATCATAAACTTCCCTATTTACCGGGTAGGGTGATCCATCCTTACCACCTAGGGCAAAGGCATACCTCCTGGGATCTATATTTGCTGGATCCTCCCAATCGACCTCGTCCCTATACACAAGCTCGGCTATGAGTGCCAGGGCAAGCATCGTACTTGGTCCAAACCCCCTAACAAGTAATAGCTCCCTGAAGTCGTTAGCATCCTTAGCAAGTCTAATTGCATCCTCATTTATAGAAGCGACGTATGGTCTAAAGACACCACTTACATACGGATTATAATATTTAGGTGGTTCTTTACCTAGGTACGTTAATATCGACGAATTGCCCTTAATCATAGCCTTAACCAGTGCCCAATCCTTAATTACCTTATTAACGTCTTGATGGACTAGGTCCATTATCGTTTTCCTGGCATTATCGCTAGTCCTACTAACCATGTTGAGTGCGTGATCTCCCTTAATACCAAATATACCCGTATGTGGGTTATTGAGTAGGTCATTCTCCATCCATATGTGGTACCTCCTGGCGTACCTTACCTTCTCATTCAAACCTTGCTGAACTACGGCCCAAGTACCGTCAGAGCCAATAAACATCGCATGGTGATAAAGCTTATATCCATCCTGAAGTGCCGTATTATCAATTTTAGCTGTAAGTCGCGATATATTCTTCAACTCATTAACGTCCACATCCCACTTCTTGCTTATTTCCTCGATCTCGATTGGTGTATTTAATGCATAGACGCCTTTACCACCAACAACCTTGATACCAATATCAATCTTATTGAGGGCCTCTTTAATCGCAGCCGTAGTGACGGTAGTACTGCCAGAGGAATCCCAATCCATGCCAATTATATTATTGAAGGCTTGAAAAAATATGGGATTAGAAAACAACCTTATTGTATCTTTAATACCGTGTTCATCAATAAGTAATTCAACAATAAGCCCACTAAGCTTAACCATCCTACTGTAAAGCCACGGAGGTACATGCCCCGTATGAAGCGGTAAATCGGCAACGCCAGAGATTCCCACATTTTTAATCTCATTGCTACAAATATATAGTCCTTTCGTTTTAATGACAGATATATTAGGATGCGGTGTTATTAAATTATCGGCATCAAGATTACATTTTTAATGGCTCTGTTGGCATCGTTGATGTATGGATTTCGACCTTGGTAGGGAGGAGGCTTTGTTTAGGAATTCTGTTAGGGAGCTTGGTGAGCGTTATATAAAACCACACTGGATTGACCTTGATGAAGGTAAGTATTCATTGCTCGACTTAATACCGAGACTTTCTGAGCATGGCCTAATCGGCTTAACTCTCAGTTCTAAGTACGGGGGTTCGGAGGGCACGTTCCTAATGGCGGCTATTGCCGCCGAGGAATTGGCATACGCAGACCCAAGCCTCGCCGTACCCGTTTACTTCCTGCTGGAGACCGCTTGGCCCTTCATAGTTCAGCGTTATGCGAAGGATAGTGTTAAGGAGGAGGTTCTGCCTAGGTTAACCAAGGGTGAGGCTTGGATCGGCATAGCATCGACGGAGCCACAGGGTGGCAGTGATGTGGCTGGTGAGAGGACTGAGGCGAGGCTCGTTAATGGTAAGTGGCTACTCACCGGCGAGAAAAACATGGTGACCGGCGTCTCGATAGCCCTTAGGTTACCGTATGGTGGTGGCTTCGTGACAATAACTAGGACAGGCCCTATTGAGGCGAGGCACAGGGCCGTAACGACCATGCTCTTCATGGTTAAGAGGAACGGAGTCATTAATACTGGCTTCGAGACGGGGGACTACGAGGAGTGGGGTAGGAGAGGAATATCGACTGGTTATTTGAGACTTAATGGCGCCCCCGTAGATCCCGACTTCGTGCTTGGTGAGGTAAATAATGGATTTAAAATAGCCATGGAGGGTTTCGACGTTGCTAGGACATTAATTGGCGCCGCAGCCCTCGGTACTGCACGTTGGATGCTAGAGCAGGGTAAGGAGTGGATTAAGAATAGGGTTGTCTTTGGAAAACCCATATCCTCATACCAATCCATAAGCTTTAAGTACGCTGAGTTGAGCACAAGGCTTGAGGCGGCCAGGCTCATGGTTTATAGGGCTGCGTGGCTCACCGATAAGTTCTACCGGGGCGATTCTGCGGTGTCAATACTCGATATTGCCAACGCTGGGGCTATGGCTAAGATGCTTGCTGTGGAGCTTGCGATAGATGTGGGTCTTGAGGTCATGAAGTGGTTTGGTGGAATGAGCTACTTTAAGGAAACGCCAATAGCCAGGGCGTTCTTAGGAGCATTGAGTTATTACGTCGGTGCCGAGGGCGCACAGAACGTGATGAGGTTAATAGTAGCGAGAAGCCTAATAGGAAAGGAAGTTGATTGATTGTGAAAAGGATTTTTAAGCTTAGCCGTAAGGGCATCTATGTATGAGTCAACAAACAGGATCTTCACAGGCAACACCGCATACTGCCTACATATTATCATTAATAGGCAGTATCTTTATGCTAATAAGTGCAATAATTGTACTAGTGGGTGCAGGCATAATGAGCATGATGCCTTACCGCCTCACCTTCCATAGATTTGGTTATTACCCAATGATGCCTATGTTTATCTTCTCGCCGGTCTTCTTTGCAGTAATGGGCATTGTTGGCTTGATAATTAGCATACTCGCACTATACTTTTCAGTCAAGCTTAGTAGATTAAGCGATATTAACGCGGTCCATAGCACTGGGGTTATTCTCCTTGTACTATCAATAATTGGCTTATTTGTAGCCAACGGATTCTTTATAGGTTTCATACTACTTCTCGTGGGGTCGATACTGGCAATCACCTGGAAACCATAAAATCCACTTAGTGGGTGTCTAGGTGGGGTATGGTTAGTAAGGCTGTACTTAGGTACATCAATGAGTTACTAAATCCATACTCTCAGTACTACTCCGACGGTGTACTTAATAGTGAGGGTATGACCTTATTAAGGATAATAGCCAGGGAAGTCCTTAAAGAATATCCTAACCTGAAGCCTAGGTTCACCAAGGCTAGGCGTAGGAGGGATTATGAGTACATATCGCAGCTTCTTAGCGATGTAGTCTCATCTCTTTCGCAGAGTCCCTAATGAATCTTACGGCTTCATCATGGATCTTACCTATATTGAAATTCCTGCCTCTAATTACTATTATTATAATTAGCACCATGAGCAGTAATGTGGTCTTTGCCCGTCTATACAATAGCTTCATCCTGTCAAATATTGATTTGCCCATAAAGATAGATCCCCGCTGGTAATTACTTATTAAAATGTTTATATCTATCTCTGTATTGGGGGTTACGTGGACGAATTAGAGACAGCGCTTAACATTGCCAGGAGGTGCTCATCCTACATTGACTTAATGGGCGGGACCATGGCTGAGTACGAATTTATTCAATGGTTTCTAAATCAAATAGATAATCCATTATTGTCCTATGAATTGCAACCAATCAGCGTACTTATCTGGAGGGATAGGTTTTCGAGGATTGTGCATGGTAATACCGAGTTTAAGGCCTTGAGCATGCCTTTAACATTGGGTGGGTCTGGCCGGGGTAAGTTGACGGCTGATTTGAATGATGTTGAAGGCAAAATATTACTCACGGATTTTCCAGAGGACATGGATGATGCTAAATACGTATATATAAAAGCCATGGAGAGGGGTGCCTTAGCTGTTATTTTTAGGGATAGGTTTCCCGGTGTTGTTAGGAGGATTGTGGTTACGGCAACCCCTGATTATACGTGGGATAGGGCTCCGCCTCCAACAATGCCCGCATTTACCGTGTCTAGGGAGGTTGGTGATGAGTTAAGTAAGTACGTTGGTGAGGAGGTGGAGTTTGTGAGCGATGTGGAGACCAGGCTAGGCACGGGTTATAACCTCATCGTGAACCTAGAGGGCGATAAGGAGGAAAGGGTCCTATTGGCTGTTCATCACGATCACTGGCTAACAGGTTTCGCGGACAACTGCCTAGGTATTGGCTTAGGCGCATCATTACTCCTTAATAACATCAGAAGTAGGAGTGAGGTCAAGAGAGGTTTGAGTTTAATATCATTCACTGCCGAGGAGGCGGGCAATCCTGGTTTCGCAAGCCTTTATTGGGCATATGGATCCACTAGGTATGTGGAGTTCCTTGAAAGGAGGGGTTTGCTTGATAGTATATACTCGGTCATAAACCTTGACGTTATTGGTAGGCAATACGTGGTGCACACCAGTGAGGATTTGTCCATGCAGTTAAGTCAATTCGTAAGTGCCCAATGGGATCTTCCAAAGCCTTATTTTGACTCTTTAAACTTTGAGATGAACGGTATACCGTCGATGACCATTTCAAGTCTCGATTATTACTGGGATGTTTATCATACCGATAAGGATGTCGAGGATAGAGCTAATTCTCAGGATATCGATTCAGCGTTTAAGGTATCAAAACAACTATTAACACAACTTCTAACGGGTGATTTGAGACCAACACCGTTCATATCAGTCCTAAATAGGGATTTGGTGAGCGTTGGTCTAGGTATAGAGCTCAGGGAGGATTGGGCAACGTATAGGTTTGTTAAGTATTTGTTATCCAAGTACGTTGTGGAGTTTAGGCGTGATGGTTCAGTCAAAGTTGTGTATACAAACTCGATACTGTCTTATGTGAGGAGGTTCATAAACATAAACGATATTAACCAAGTACCGCTCCGTGTTGAGGAATTCGGCACAGGCAAGGTCATAATGGACACAACCACAATAAAAAACACAAGACAACTCAGTGAATACGTATCTCAGGTTATTGAGTCGTTGACTGAGGATATGAACATAAATTTGGTGTCTTAATCGCCCCTAGTCCCAGTTCTATCCCTAATCAATGTGCTCGAGATCTTATTGCCAAAACCATCCTTGATTATTGGCACAACAATAATGTAAAGAGGTCTCAACCCCCTCTCCCTCCTCAAGTTATTAATCTCGATGGCTCTAGGCAGAGTCTCCAGACTAACGACTATAGAGTCGATGGTTGGGTCAACAATTGTTGGGCCATATGGATCGTTTATAACATCGATTATTACATCATCACCACCGCCTAACTCCTTTATTAAGCTCCTCAGGTTAAGCATCCTAACCTTAAGAGGCTTTACCTTATACGTCTTATATGCCTGGGCAAACTCATCGCTGGTAACGCCAACAAGGACTTTATGGCCATAATTAAGCGCGGTGAAGAGTAACGCTGTATGCCCCGTATGCAGTGTGTCGAATGTACCGCCAACAGCAACCTTCCTAAACTTAAGGTTCTTCATACCTACACTTACTTAGGGTGTTATTAGGGTGGTTCTTAATAAGCATTTTAATCATCTCATCATACTTTGTCTTATTATAAGTGGAGAACTATATATGTAATACTCATCTATATATAAGGGGTAGAAAAGTAACACCTAGGGCGTAGGCTTTTTATACCCAGTTATACCCTAATTACGTGTCATCAATCTATAGGAGGGTTATTAGGATTGGGGAGAAGAGTATTGGTATTACCTTACCCAAGCGGTGGTTGGATACATTAAGCGTGGGTATTGGTGATGTTGTTGAAATAAGCCTTGTGGGTAAAGTAATAGTCATAAAGCCAATAACACAGGCGGGTGGTGAGACCAACGAGGTAAGCATATCACTTGGCGGCTCTATAGATGAGACGACTAGGGTAATAATCGCAAGCTACATAGAGGGTTACGACAATGTGGAGGTCCTTGGGCAAAAGGATACCGTGAGAAAGGCCTTCTCCAGTGTTGAGCATAAGCTACCCGGCTCATTAATGCTTGAGGGTGACGGCAGCATACTAATCAAGGTCGCAACCAGCGAAACCAATGTCGACCTCAATGAAATAATCAATAGTATGGCCAATATATTGAACTCCATGTTCAATAAATTCATCGATTACCTAGAGTCAAATAAGGCGGACCTGTTGAAGGAGGTTCTCGAGCTCGACGACCAGATGGACAAACTATACTTCCTAGCCCTAAGGACAATAAAGAAGCTGTCTTTCAGGGATCCTAAGAAGGCGATTGACGATACCATAGTCGTTAAGAACCTGGAGCACGCAGCCGACGCCCTGGATAGGCTCTCCAACGCCTTCATGAGAACCCAAGTAACACAGTGCAGGCATGAGATTGGTGAGAAGCTCAGGGATGTTTGGTCATACATAATGAAGGCCGTGTACTCATACCTAGACAACAACATAAACAACGCCTTAAAGGTACTCCTAGATAGGGAGCACATGCTAAATAACATGCTAGAATTGGCAAACATGGGTTGCATTGGATTGACCGGCCTGTTAACGGCAACGATACATGAAGGACAACTAATTGTGGCACTCGCCGCAGATATAGCTGAGGCGTCCTTCAGTAGGCACGTTAGGAGCATAGCCAAACCCACAAGAATACCTGCCAGTGAGGAACTTGGCGGTGAGGAGTAAAAAGCCGTATTTAGTGATGACCACGTCGGAATCTGAGTAAACAATGATGATGGTTAGAGATACTGATTTTTAGCCAGGTCCTAGTTATGATTATGATAAAGAAATAATAAGCAGAGTAAGGAATATTTCAGGAAGTGTCATTCGTAAAAATACGTAAATTAAGGGACCTAGAGTTAATTATCCAGGAGATACCAGGTTATAGATCACCAAAACTCCAGTTGGAACAATACGTAACAGATGCAAACATAGTCGCCACCGCCGTCTGGGACGCATACATGAGGGGCTACTTAACAAACGCAAGAGTTCTCGATCTAGGCTGCGGAACAGGTAGATTCGCAATAGCGGCCAGCATAATGGGCGCAAGGCACGTCGTGTGCATCGACATAGATAATGACGCAATAATAATAGCCAAAGAGCACGCGCAGAAATACGGCCTTAACAATATAGATATGGTAACAATGGACGTCAAAGCATCGGCACTAATGAGAAGATTCGACATAGTATTTCAAAACCCACCCTTCGGGATATGGTCCGGAAAGGGCACAGACATTGATTTCCTAAAGATAGCTACTAATTACGGTAATACCATATACACAATACATAAACTAAGCACCCTAGGCTTCATAAGTAGGAAAGTCAAGTCCTGGGGATGCGAAATAAATGTAGTAGATAAAGTAACAATAACAATACCACCCATGTACAGGCACCATAAAATGAAAAAATACAAAGTCGAGGTATTTTTAGCAAGAGTTGAATGCCCAAGAAAATAACAAAAAACTAAATCCCACCATATTCATGGCTTTAGCACGAAATACTTAGCACCATTTACTTATCAATCTTAAACCGCCTCAGCCCCATCAATAATTTCCATAATTTTTACGTAAGCATAATCCCATCATTTACCCCCAATTACCTAGCAAATCAATCATTCATTTAATACTCAACAACTTTATGCCTAACCCTCTTACTTATCAGTCACACAATCCCTTTAATAGACACCTTCTACCTTACTTGCACTCAGTCAACACATTTCAATTAACCCTAGAACCTTAGCTATAAAATTCTTAATACCTAACCTTAATTAACAAATACTTTCGGAGCAGAGACAGAAAGTCCCTAACATCTAAAAAGCTTAAAAATTAAGGTTAATAAATCATTGACTTGCGGGGGTGCCCGAGCCAGGTCAAAGGGGACGG
>JAGDXB010000061.1:0-6612 GCA_023256215.1 Vulcanisaeta sp.
GTAATGGGCACGTGCTACGCAACCGTGGGCGGTAGCACCACGGCCTTCGGAGCATTCCCATCAACAGTTGAGATAATCATGACTGCATATAATGGAAGGGTACTGGCACAACCAAGCGCACTATCAAGTGATGGTACAAGTTTCACAGTAACATACGTAAATAGAAGATAAAATGCCATGCATTTAATACCTAAATTTAATAATTAAAAATAATGTGATAAGAACTTAAGTAAACAGTTCATAATAAAGAGAGAGAAGTACGGAATGCAGCGATAAAGGAGCTTAACAATGGCAAGCTTAATACCATCCTTATTGCCCTTAATAAGAGCTTCATGAGGCTCTCCTTAAAGTGTGAAAGATGAAATGATTTCGACAGGAGAGAAAGGTTGCCTTATTTTATATCTTCTTATTAGAGATTAAGGTTATTTTTAAGAAAAATATAAGAGCAACAATAAAATAAAAAATTAAAATCCAAATAATAACTAGTTATTACAATATGGCCGAGTATAATAAGCGGAAAGTGAATAAATTGAACAATACAGAAATAATAGTACTGATAATATTACTCAGGAAATACATTAATAAGAGAGCAATTGGTGTGACTGCTGATGAGGTTAGTAAGGAGGCTGGCTTATCAATACAGCATTCATATAAGGTCTTGAGGGATTTAACATTAAAAGGGCTTGTAAATACTACTAAAGCTGACTCATTAAATATCTTTGGAGCAACAGTGGCTACAAGTGCCGGTAAAAAGGTTATGTATATGCCTATTAAGGAGGAGATAATTAAGTATAGAGATAAAATCATTGAATGGGCGGAGAGAAATGGAAACCTGGATGAAGTTAACGATCTATTAAGCAAGCTGTTGAGCGAGACTTAAAAATAATACAAGGTAGATCCTAATGAGTAAAGTAATTAGGGTAACTATTAAATTTCTTTCGAAGTTGCCGTTAGGCTCACCGTCAATACTCCTCGGTATGGACCCATGGATCTATTCTTTCTTTATAAGGCTTACATGCAATTACATGGGTGATTACAGTAAGAAGGAAATTGTTAATGCAGCCTCTAACTCAATCACCTTAACTACAGCGTCCAGTGGAATAATGGGAGAATACACAACCAGGTTAATTGTAATTGGTCATGTAGAACCTCTAACGCTTGAAGATTTTCAAAAATTCCCGAAGGGATTTGAGGACTATGAGTTTAAATGCAATATTATCAATAAGGAGACTTGTAATAAGGAGTATAGGGAACATATATGCAATGGCTTAGCTAAGAGTTTAAGCGAAATAGCGAGAGATTGGAGTAAAGTAATTGGGAAGCTCAGAGACTTTATTGGAGATGATTGTCGCTTTGCCAATGATAAAGCACCTTGTAGGTTTACGAGAACCTTCGCCGAAGAGTACGTGCACTCCATGATATTTAGTAGGACATCAATGGCCGCATTAATCGACCAATTATACTGGAGATTAAGATTAAATATTCTATATATTACAGAGACTCTCTATAAAACGCTGAACATGCCTAGAAATGCTGATAAGATCATAGCGCCTATCAATGAGATTGTTAAGCATATTAAGAATAATGAGCTTACACTTAGGAGACTACCTGGATCATTCTATAGGGCTGTTGAGGAATCAGTTATACTGTACATACTTAAGGAGACCTATGCCCGATTGTCATTGCCGTTTATAGAGGTGCCTACCTGGGTCTCTTTAGGCTTTTATGGATATAATGATGGGAGTTTTGATGATATAATATATAAATACATGATGGATGAATATTTTGGTGAGAATAATAACTATAGATATATTGCTGATAAGGTTTATGAATTATCTAAGGACAAGAAGCCAGTTAAAATCATCGAGGCCGCCAATAAGGCACTTGACCCACCTGCAAGTGAAATTAGGAGGATTAGGAAGCTAGTCAAGAATGATAATATCCACGAAGCTCTAAACATACTCCTCAATAGATATGAAACAGCTTTAGAAGATCGTAAAGTTAAGGTAAGTGATCCATTGGCTAAGTCAACATTAACGGCACTGGATTATGCGCTTACTGGTATTTCTGAGGTTAGGAGGAATTTCATAAGTCTAATGCATGAGGAGCCTGAGGTATTCAGGCATATGTTAAATAGGTTAGTGATCAGAGACGAGTATCCCGAGAGTCCAGGTTCGGTCATGTACATGTTCATTTACATGATGATATGGAATCAAGTCCATATATTTATCTGTGGACCCATTAATGCTGAGTATGGTATAAAGGTTAGGAGAACTGGCAAGGCATTTACTATGCTTGAAGATCTCATCGGTGATGGCGTGATACAATTTATAACTATGTTGAGAATCCTCGAGAACCTTGGTCAAGACCCTAATAAAGAGGGGAGTTACTTGAATAGGTTAGCGCAATCACTGACAGTTAACGAAGATATAAACGTTGGTAAAACTTTAAGATATACTTGGAATAATATCATTAGTGAGATTAGAGACCTATTTAGGAACCTTTTGCCTATGTTGGTCTCTGACTGTAATGGCATGGAGTGCTATAATTTACTGCTGAATAGAGTCATGACTAAATGGCCTGGACTAAGTGAAGATTATAGACTTGAATTCCTGCTGCGCATAGTTGAGTCGTGGATACTAGTTCTAATGACCCTAAACAGCTACCTCACTAAGTTACCTGAATATCATGGTATGTGGGCTTAATGTACTGCATAGTAATTGTACTTGGTAGTGGCGTTAGTAAGATGACTATTAACAGAGTTGTTAAAGCTGTTAAATTATTGAAGCGTATACCGTGTAAACTTATGTTTGTTGGTACTAATGACGAGGTAATATTCATGTATAAGGTCATTAAATCACTGAACCTTAATCAGGGAGTAATATTAGTGGGCGGCTCCAGAAATACGCTTGATAATGCATACTACGTTAAGTCTATGTTAAATAAAATCGAATTTAGTGGAATCTTAACTGTTGTAACGTCTAGGTTTCATTCATGGAGAGCCTATCAATTATTTAGATTCATGCTTAATAATGGCTATAAAATATTGTTAATCGCAGTTAATGATACACCTGATGCTAATGTACTTGCTAAGGAGAGACTATCTAGGTTATTAGCGATGGTATCCATAGCTATGCTAAGGATTGCTGGTGAGAGGATTACGATGATCATGAATAAACTTTATGAGTCGTTTAAATCATTTTTATGATTTTAAAACGACAAAATTAAATGTGGTAATAAAAAAGCTTGGCAAGGGCAAGTGTAATAATATCCTTATTGTCTCTCTCGATAGCTTCACGAAGTTCCTTAAAGAGCTTCTGAATAATAGAAGTGCTAAATGCATGTTCACAATACATCGCTATAGCCCTTACGGATCCGTAATCATTGTTGACCAGTGCATTTAGGGCTAGTATGAAAGATGCGCGTGATGTTATTGGTGCGATAGCTTGGATAAATGCTCTAGGGTCATAGTTAGCTAATCCATTTACTAGATCAGAATTAATTACGTTCCTAATACTATCTATTAACTCATTATATTTATTTCTATTTCCCTTAACTGCAGAACATGCCAAGTTACATAGCATAGATAGTTTGTAATCCGCGTATTTACCGCACTCCTCACTACAATCAATCTTAATGCCTAACGCACCCTTTAGTGCAGGCGCAAATCCGGGCCATAAATGAACTTCTATTACATTTATAATTTTCTTAACACTCGGTTTTTCGATAGATACACCAAGCCAGTTCAGGAATAGCTTAGTGGCCACATCAACATCAAGTACATATTCTAGTAACCAATTATATTCCCTCATTAAGTCCTTAACCTTATCGTTATTGTTAGTAATACTTAGATAAGCCAGGTATCCAGCCAATAAATATGCATGTATCATTAATTCATTAGCCGTTGGTCCCAACTTCTTCACAGCCTCTCTATAAGCCTCCTTAAACTCCCTACCAATCTCAAGCAGTTCCCTAACACTACTAGATCTAATTGCCTTAGTCCTAATAATAAAGTCAAATGATGTAATGTAGTTAGGCCAATTTTCGAGTTCTTTATTGATTTCCCTGGACTTCTTAAAGTATTCCACTGCATCATCAAAATTGCCTTTACTCATACTTACCATGCCTATTGCGTAATAAAGCCCCGCCAATCTCCCCCTTATTAAATGCAATAAGGCATCTTTCCAGGTTTCATAATGCCTTAGGTACTCAATGAGTTGCCAATCCTTAACCCAATTGTCCAGGTCAACATACTCAAGTAGGTTAATTAATGCCTCTAATTCGGGTTTAATATCAATGCTGCAGTCAATTCCGGATTCAGCAAGTCTCCAATAAACATATGCCTTTATTAATAACCTAAGAGCTTTGCTCTTAATCTCGTTATTAATGATGTTCATGAGTTCATTAAATACCTTACAGGTCTTTTCATTGGTGATCCTAGAGCTCATGGTATCAGCTCTAGCCTCAATTAAGAATGCCTTACTCCAATCCTTAAGTTTATCATGCTTAATCCATAAATTATCTATTGGTAGAATTAAGTCGTGTAATTGGGTCTCATGACCAATTAATGGTCCAGTTGCTGTTCTAAGTATTGATGCCCAGAGATCAAGTGATAAATCACTCAGCCCACTCCGTATTAACAGGTTAATTATGCGAGATACTGCACTTGCTTCACCAACCTGTAACATTGACCAATCAACTGTCTCAAGAGCCTTAACCTTAAGTTCACCATCATTCACATACTCCTTAAAGTCCCTTAATACTGCATAGGCCGTTAATGCAGCTAGGCCAAGTGCATAGAGGTTCTCAATGAGGTAAGGTTCTCTTCTCTCTTCATTCTTGATTATCTTCATGTAAAGATCTAAGGCTTCCTTAACTCTATCATTTCTGCCCTCAGCCAGTGCGTCCAGGATTGGGTTATTGACATCCTTCTCCCCCATAAGAAGCAGTTCATGGGTAAGTGGCGGTGTCTCGCCATTCATGACCAGTAACTTAAATGCATCACATTCACCAGCTTTATTAGCGCTGCTCAAGAACTCTACTGCAGACTTAACCATTGGCATTAAATCATCAATATGGTTTTTAACACTACTAAGAATTATATTTAGTTTATGACCACCCCATACGGCGCTGAATGTAAGTATCAATGCGTCCCAGCAGTCATTACCTAGTTTCTTACTAATCTTTTTCAGCTTATCACCATAATTATTAACTAAGTACTTAATAGCATCATTAGCGGTGTCAACCCTAGTCCCTAACTCGCCATAATCCTTCCATGGATTTAATGCGTTACTTAGGTAATTGGTGCCCTTAATTTCCTCGCCTCTTGCTGCCTTCACGATCTTCGTTATCGCATCCTCTAGGAGATCCTCATGTCTAATAGCTAACCAATTAGCCAATTCCCTACTTAAACCCACCTGTCCACCTGATGACCAGTAGGTCAGCCTATCCATGATATATGGCGTCGCTACGTAATTACTTGGTCTCAACCCAGCCTTGAATGGCTCCCTAATGGTTAGGACCTCCGCCAAAGCCCTAATCCTCTGGGGAATTGGTTCATTCCTCTCCCTACTTACTACGCCTAGGTAATCATTGATCCAATTAACCATGAAGGCTGTGGCATCTCCCTGAGACCTCCCAAGTATATCCCTAATGCTCTCAAGCATACAGTTACTTACCCTTAAGTTCTCACCAATCATCCTGGCAATGATTATATAACCCTCGTTGAACCTAAGGATCTCATTAATTAATCCCTTCAATTCATCCTCATTAGTGCCACAGCCCGAGTACTCCTTAATAATGGCCTTCAGCAGCTCTTCATCCCTCAAATCAATATTAACCATGTACTTACTCAGGAACGCCTTAGCCTCCTCACTTAATTCGTCGTACATGTCACTCGGCATAACCATAACCAATGACACCTTAAGTTCACTCAACTTACCTGCCAAATTCATTAACTGCCTTATAGTATCCTCAATGGGCTTAACCTCAATGGCTACTCCAGGTCTTGTGTAGGTCTCTGTTGATGATGGATCGTAGAGTATGATTAACCTACCGAAGACACTTGTGAAGTCCCTAACGTACGTCCTTAAGAAGTTCTCGAGGCTGAGCCTCGCATTAACATCAATGAGCTCCTCAACCTTAATAACACCATAATAGTCACCTTTCTTAAGTAGGCTCCAGATTGCGTATATGGCTAGTACGGATTTACCAACACCCCTGGACCCAATAAGCGCCACCGGTCCCTTCCCTAACTCATCCATTAACTGCCTTAGGTATTCATTGAATTTTCCAGCCTTAACCACATTAACCTCAAGCCTACCATAAGTTTCAGAGATAATTCCCAGGTCATCACCAATTAATTCGATGTTTGGGTATAGCTCGCCATCGGCGATTTCATTCAATTTATAGATTCTAAATCCCTTAACCTCCCTCTCAAGTATGTTAACCTTACCATTCAATTCCTCAATCCTCCTCTCCAACTCCTCCAATCTACCCTGTATGCTCTCGATCAATTGCCTTAATTGCTCGGTTTCAATCCCTGTTAATTGATTTATGATCTCCTCAGCCTCCCCGGGCGTTATGCCCAGTTGAATAGCCACCTTCGACGCA
>JAGDXB010000061.1:6622-8100 GCA_023256215.1 Vulcanisaeta sp.
TGATTGATGTAGTACCCGCCAATAATCCCTCAACTTAATGAGCTCGCTGACAATTCCTCTTCCAGGCTTTTTGGTTAATTGATATATTAGTGATAGGGCTATTGCTAACGTAATTGTGGAGGCCACGAATGAGGCGATACCACTCAGTACAATACCAATGGCGTACTTTAGGCCGTTTGTTGTGAACTGATTGATGAGGTTTGTGATACCCACAGCTATTAAGCCCTCGAACTCGACATCCTCTTCACCAACAAGAGACCTAACAGCACTGTAGTAGGCCTCTGCCTGCTCCTTGACGTAATCCTCAGTAGTGCCCCAACCCTCAGCCTTCCCAAGCCACCTAATGCCCTTCTTGAAGTGCTTCCTGATTAACTCAATGGCATTCCCAACATCACCCTCGAGGTACTTCTCATTAATATTCCACGGTATGTGGTAGATAATTACCGGGCCATGACCCCTAAGCCCAATTAGGTGGCTTATTAATTGACTAGGTACCCTACTAACATCGCTGAAGTACTCAGTCAGTAGTTCAATCTCAGCCTCACTGAATCCATGCCCCCTAAGCTCCTCGACAACAGCATTAATAGGCTTAGTATCTCTAAAAGTCTTAATCCATGGGAATACATCACTAAGGAAGTTAACAACACCAATCTCATTATTAGACTTAACCTCCTCAATCACCGCCCCAACAGCCTCATGCTCCTTGCAGGCATTGACCGGTTTGAGGTTTGTGAAGCCTATTATTGACTCGAGGGCATTACCAATATAGCTTCTAATTATGAAGCACTTACCTGAGGCTGGTGGACCGAGGACAACACCAGCATTAGCACTAACCCTACTAATTCGATCACGGTTAAATGAACCAAATAAATCATTAACAGCGGAACCCAATCAAGTCACTAAATTATGTGGGTTATCATGTTTATAAATTTTAATTCATAAGTTCCATAGGCCATTTGAATTATGGAATATGCAGGCATGAGTGGGTGTTAAGTATGTAGTGTAATTAAGATAATCGTAAAATATCAGCAGGCAATTACTTTCAATATTTTATGCCACAGCATTACACCTTAAGCATTACATGGAACCCCTGAGTATTGGTTTTAAACCCCTTGCTGGTTTTTATCCCACGGCTTAACTTCATTATCCCATTAAGGCGTTGTTTAGCAGGGGTTATGTATCTATTGAGGAGTTCTTTGGTGGAGTTGCCTATACATACGTATTGCTTGTTGGTATATTAACGAGGAGGTATAGGGTATTCAGGGACTGCGAACAATGGGCTTAAGGCCAGGTCCGTGGTTCACCGCTGGACGAGTGGAGCGGGGTGGGTAATTTCAACACACACCAGCAGTGAAGCGATGAGGATTAAGGCGGTGAACCACAAACCAATGAACCGCCTTGAGGGAACCCTTCAGGGCGAGGAGGGGGTCATCCAGGGTTTTACTACATTCAAAAATTCTCAAGAACTTAACCCACAA
>JAGDXB010000061.1:8110-9504 GCA_023256215.1 Vulcanisaeta sp.
GGCAAACCACAAACCAATGAACCGCCCAAAGGGAACCCTCGCCCTTCAGGGCAGGGAGGAGGTCAGATAATAGTCTAGGTAAGGAATAACGAAGGACAAATAATTAAATCAAGTATAAGGTGAAAGACCTAGCAAACCGGTGAGTTTTACGGAAATGAACGTGTCCTATCTTGATCACAGACTTAAGCATTCTACCTTTGTCTTTGGCTTTTTCTTAGTGCGTTGATTATCTTTTCTGCGTCTTCTTCTGGTATTGGTCTTCTTAGGTTTCCTAATGTGCCCATTAGGTAGAGGATCCATCTCTCCTTATTCCTTATGAAGCTTAGCTTGCTGATTAATTCCTCAGCCTTTACCAAGCCCTCGGCAATGGGCTTGATTTTAACCCTATGCGTGTAGATGGCTTTGCCGACAACCCTTTCATCAGGCCATAGTGGCTTTTCCTCTTCAAACCAGTCACTAACAATCTCATAGGCACCAACGAAGGAGGCACACATTGACTTACAACCCCTCTTGGGCACGTAAATAACCAGGGCATCACCAGGCTTAACCTTACCAACAACCCATCCCTGCCCAGACTTAACACCGAAAATACTAAACTCACGACAAACAAAATAATTATCCTCATTAACTGGAGCGACCCAGTAATTAGGCATAGTTACCGTACAAGATTATTTAATTTAAATTTATTATTTATGTTTTATGGGTAATTTTAAAGGGATCTTGAATTATATAATTTCTTTGTTTCTATATTAATTAATAATAGGGAAGAAAACCGTGATTTTATGTTAAATGATTAATTATATCATGTTAAGAATGACCAAATTGAAGACATTTATTTTTGCATTTATTACGTTCTTCTTCGTTATTTATGTAATTACATAATACCTCACATAACTTAACAATTCCACCTATTTTAAAAATTAATTTTTCAAAGTCGTTATGTGTTCCATATTTATTTTTCCATATTCTTATTATTCCTTCTAAATTATTTTGTTCAGTTATTATAGTATAATCAAGAATATGCATTATGATATATCTATTTGTATCTAAGGTAATTTCTCTATTAGTTCCGGTTGTTATAAATATGTATTCAATATTTCTATCTTTATGTTCCATTTTCCAGAAGGCAGTCTCTGTAAGCCTTTCACGTAAACTTGTTTTACATGAAATAATAGCCCTAACTATATTATTCGAATCAACAACTATAAAGTCCGTATCAGGCAATATATCCGACCAATCCCTAATGATTATTTGATTCGCATACGCCCGATACTCATTACTATCTAATTTTAAACCATGTATTATTTTTACGTTTTGCCTAAGTTCATGAATCCTATCTATCATTTCCTGAATAGCCCTACATACTGCGTATTCATAGAGAGATCCTTTGCATG
>JAGDXB010000061.1:9514-17598 GCA_023256215.1 Vulcanisaeta sp.
CCAACGTTGGCTCCCTGACCTTCCAGAGAAAGCATTTCCAAAACCAATTCTTATATTATTCTCGGTAATGACGTCAAACTCCATCAATGCCCTAATATATGAATTATATTGCCTCACAATGTTATCGAATTTCTCTTTTAAGGCGCTATAGTATGTATTCTTGCAGAACCTAGGTTGAAAATCACATGATATGTCCATGCAAAACCAGAAGTTTTAGTACTGTAGTATTTTATTAAAGTTTACCTTTGCCTCCTTTATTAATCTGTTTTTGGCTGTTTCGCAGTACTTCCTGCTTATGTCTATACCTATCCCAGTCCTATTAAGGAGGTATGCGGCTATCACGGTTGTGCCACTCCCCACGAATGGGTCTAGCACAATATCACCCACATAGCTAAATAGTTTAATGCATCTCCTTGGGAGTTCCAGTGGGAATGGTGCTGGGTGCCCAACCTTTTTCGGATTTTCACCCTGGAATGCCCATACGCCGAGTGTCCACTCCTTAAACTCATCTGGCGTTATGTCGGACTTACCCTTAGACAGCCTCTTCCAACTCTTCTTGTAGAATAGGACTATTGCCTCAACGGGTGCTATTACGTATGGTGCCGATGCCGAGGCGAAGCTACCCCATGCCGTGCGCCTTGAGATGTTTCCCTCATTCCATATGATTGTTGAGAAGTACTTAAAGCCGACCTTCTTCGCTATTGACACAATATCGGCATAGACACTTTGGAAGCCCTCCCCATCCCTACCCTTGCTTTTGTCAATTGGTAAGTTAAGGCACATCCTACCGTCCGGCTTTAAGAGTTCATACGCCTTCCTAAGCCACTTCTCCGTGAACTCAAGGTACTTATCATACGGTATGTCATCCCTGAACCCCTCATAATCAATATCCACATTATACGGTGGTGATGTAACAATTAGATTAATGGAGTTCTCGGGTATGTAATTAATTGCAAGGAAATCATCATTTATAATAATGGCCCTATTATCAGTACTAACGAAGTATAACTTATCCTCGGGCGCATCCATGGAAACCGCACCCAACTTAATACTTACCATTATCTTCCTCAATAATGCTAATGACCAAGTAAATATTTATTTTTTGTTTACATAAGTATACACAGAGAGACTCCATCAAAAGTATCTTCCTAAACAATACCAACCCTAAAGATCCATCAATGCATTACTCTTATTGAACGCATTATGAACGGAAATGACGAGATAGGTAGCACCGCCTTCAAGTTGCTAGTTACGTGTTGATCCACCATAATGCTGAGGACATGATAAAAATCATTGATGCGATTATCATAAACTCAATAAGATAGAACTTCGATTATTAACACTCTAATAAGTAAAAGGTCATTTCAATCTCACCATGATTTAATGGAAGCAATTGCCCAGTATTGTTCATACCCATGATTAAAATCATTCCCTTGCTTTGATGAATTCATACTGGACTTCATAAACCTAAACTTAAAAATAAAAATCCCCACATATGTACTGTGTATGTAACCTTTGACTTATATGGGACTCTCGTGGATTGGATGTACAGTATAGGTGGCTTCATTAGGACTCATGTTGGTGAGACCGCGGATGAATTCTTCACTTGCGAGTTCACAGCAATTCAAGGCCCCTTTAAACCCTATAGGGATGTACTTAAGGAATGCCTCAGGAAGGTTATGGAAGGGAGGAGTTTGACCTATGATGAGGACTTAGGCGATGCGTTGGTGTTATCCTTCGCTAAGTCCCCGCCATTTCCTGACACAATTAATGCCCTTATTAAGGCCAGGAAACTTGGGTTGAGGATTGGGATAATATCTAATACCGAGAGGAGATTAGTGGAGATCACACTGAGTGGGATTAGGCACTTGGTGGATTCCGTAGTTACGGCTGAGGACATTGGAGTCTACAAACCAAGCACGGAGGCCTTTAGGAAAGCCCTCAATATACTTGGGGTTGGTGTTGAGGATGTGATTCACGTCTCGGCCTACCTAAATTATGACATAGAACCAGCCTCAAGGCTTGGTATAAGGACTATATATGTTAATAGGTATGGTAAGCCAGGGAGAGGCATTGAGATAGGGAACCTCACGGAACTGCCCAGGGCATTAAGCATAATGTTGAGTGGTTACGGGAGATGAAGAAGTGGACATTGCCCTTAATGAATTTTAATCATAGCCATTTATCACCACACTTAGGTTATTAAGCTTCCTTTCTCGGCCATTGATCTTCCGTCTTTTATTACGTTGATTATCTTGGAGATATCCTTGATATTTTCGATTGGGTTACCATTAATCACCACAATATCGGCCAGCGAGCCCTCCCTCACAAAGCCAGCATTTATCCTGAGCATGCGCGCGGCATTTGATGTTGCAGCCCTCAACGCATCCATACTGCTTAGTCCCCCAACCTCAACCATTAATTGAAGTTCGACCCAGTTCTTCCCCATGTCTATGTCGAGGCCGGTCTTGAAGCCCAGGTCTGTGCCCATTATAATTGTGACACCGTACTCCTTTGCCTTCCTAACCACATTGGCTATGCTCTCCCTAACCTCAGCGATCTTCTCTAGGCCCCATGGATCAATACCTATCTGCTTCCCATACCTATAGATCAATTCCTGAATTGCCATGGTTGGCGTCAACGAAACACCCCTCTCAGCCATAAGCTTAAGCGTCTCATCCCTCAGCAATGTGCCGTGCTCAATAGTCCTAACACCAGCCTCAACCGCAACCCTAGCACCTAAGTCACCATGTGCGTGGGCAGCCACATACGTCCCCACCTTCTCGGCCTCCTGAACTATGGCCCTAATCTCATCAAACGTGAACTGAGCCCACTCAGGCCTATCACGCTGTGATAATACACCACCGGTGGCCATTATCTTAATGAAGTCGGCACCACTCCTGAGCACCTTCCTTGCAGCCTTCCTACACTCATCAACGCCATCGCATATCTCCGCAAAGCCCAACCCAATACTCCACTTAAGCGGTATTGAGTGGCTCAACTCACCATGACCGAAGGTTTGAGTTAGTGGTGCGCCCGCTGCTATTATCCTGGGCCCAGGTATTACGCCCTCGTTAATTGCATTCCTAAGCGCTATTGAGTTTGGTTCACCACAATCCCTAACTGTTGTGAAACCTGCAATCAATAATTCCCTAGCCCAATTAGCAGCCCTAAGAAGCCTAACCCTAGCATCATCAAATAAGTAACCAGTTAATAGACTGCCACCCTTAATACCCGTCAGATGTAGGTGAGCATCTATTAGACCTGGCATCACAAACATGTCCCTAGCGTCAACCTCATTAGCCGCACTAAATTCCTCAGTGGTGACCTTAACAATCAGGTTACCCCTAATGTAAACATTCCGCCTACCAACAACCTCCTCACCATCAAAGACAAGACCACCCCTCACAACCAGGTCGTAGATGCCGCCAGCCATACATAAAAGCGGATAACGTCTATCTATATAAGTATTACCTAGAATACACTTTCAACTATATATAAAGTATCCATTTACTTTATGGGAAGAAATAATATATAATCCACGGATTTATAGAGATAATATTTATAAATCGCCACATAAACTACATAGTGTATGGATGAGACAGTAACCATTACCAGAGGTGAAATGCTAAAGGTCTCAATAGCATCATCACTAGGTGTAGGTTTTGAGTTCTACGACTTCTTGATCTTCGGCTATGCGGCACCGGCAATATCTCGACTATTTTTCCCAGTCACAAACACATTATTATCCATACTATACGCCTTTATTGTGTTTGCAACGGGTTATTTAGGTAGGCCATTGGGTGCAATTCTTTTTGGGCATATGGGTGATAAGATTGGTAGGAAGTACACGCTCGTATTTACGATATCGTTGATGGGAATAGCTAGCCTAGGAATAGCAGTTCTACCCACCTATTACCAAATAGGTATTTGGGCACCAATACTACTCACACTACTGAGGATACTCCAGGGAGTATCATTAGGTGGTGAATTCGGAGGTGGCATGACACTCACCGGGGAGTTTGCGCCA
This sequence comes from Vulcanisaeta sp., assembly GCA_023256215.1. Taxonomy (GTDB): domain Archaea; phylum Thermoproteota; class Thermoprotei; order Thermoproteales; family Thermocladiaceae; genus Vulcanisaeta. Next base: position 13,545 of record JAGDXB010000061.1, read on the forward strand.
ATGAATGAAAGGGCTATGTGGCTTGGTGTTGCCCAAACGGCCCAAGGTTCAGGCCCCTTGCTTGCCGTTGGCCTTGTTGGACTATTAACGTTACTTTATGGCCAGAGTTGGTTTGTAAACGTTGGGTGGAGGATTCTCTTTGCCGTTGGTGTTATAATAGCAATAATAGGCGTATACATTAGGCTCCGTGTTAGTGAGTCGCCTATATTCAAGTTCGCGAAATCCAGAGGTAATCTATCGAGACTGCCCTTAATCGATGCATTTAGGGCTGGTTATTGGAGGAAGATTATTCATGGTCTTGGATTCGTAATTGGTGGCACAACGATGACATATGCAACCAGCGTGTTTGCTTTAACATACCTCACCACAATACTTCATGTACCCCTTCTTGAGGTAACGATAGCGCAGGTAATAGGCTTTACCGTACTAATAATATTCTCACCAATATTTGGAATGCTCGCTGATAAGTATGGTAGGAAACCATTCATGGTGGCCTACGCAGCTGGAGTCTTGGCATTCGTTTACCCATACTTCCTACTCATATCAACTAAGTTATTACCACTTATAATACTGGCCCAATCGCTCTACAACTTCATGGGATCCTGGATGAATGGCGCCTACATAGCCACACTCCTAGAGATGTTCCCAACCAAGGTTAGGTACACCGCAATATCATTCATATACCACGTTGGTGTGGCAGCCTTTGGTGGTACAACGCCCTTCATAGCCACATACCTAATATACATAACCCACTATAACCTAGCACCAGTTTATTGGGGAATAGCTGGGATGGCTGTGACATTGATGGCCTATTTACTGACTAAGGAAACCAAGGGTACAAGCCTTAACTACTAAGTTTTAATATAATGTCCCCTTAAGGTATAATCACGTGGTGTTTAAAATGGGTCGTAAGTCTTATAGTGGTTATCGTTCGTGGTCATTCCTTGAGCCCAATAAGGACTATAAATCATTTAGACTTGCTAGGGAGGTTGGTAGGGTTCCTTCGAGTAGGGTTGAGCTTAGTAAGGTTGAGGAGGAGAGGGTTGAGGAATTTATTGAGAGACATATACTAATATCACTTCACGATAATCTACAGGTCTATCCTAAAGACCCAAGCGAATTCTTTGAGTATACTTAGCGTAATAGACCCTTCATAGGTTATGATGGATTGGTCACCTCAGGACTTGACGCAGTCTTTGATGTTTCGCTTAATGGTGAGAGTATGATGACTAAGGATCCCTAGAGTTGGAATAATGTTGTTTATCAAATTGATATGGAGAGGACTGATGCAGCTTTTTAGCACCTGTTCCTTTATTTCCCTACCCTCCCTAAACCTGCCTAGGGTGAATATGTTCCTGAAGATTTTTGCCTCTCCATACTTTATGACCTCCATTACTATTAGGGCAAAGGCTGGCGCCAGCTTGAATCCATGACCGCTTAAGCCTACAACAATTATTAAGTCCTTGATTTGTTCATCAATTATGGGCATCCAATCAGGGATAACATCGTAAAGCTCCTGCCAACCTCCAATGAAACCGGCATTAACGAACCAAGGAAGTCTCCTTACTGCGGACTCCATTAGGTTCATTGTATAATCAAGACTTGGCTGCTGAAGTGAATTAAAGGTGTCTGGGTCTTCCCATGTATTTTCTGGTGGGTAGAGCATCCTCATTAGGGCTTCGGAGGACCCCCTCGGGCCTCATGTAGTAATTATATAAGTAATAAAAGACATCAAGCACTGCATGATTAATTCTAACCCTAATAATTCTCTTAATAATGATCCTAATAGGTAGGTTGAGCATTGGTAGGTACTTACTGGCCCAGACACCGGTTGCGAATACGTACTTACTAGCCCTAATTAAGTCATGCTTATCAGTCTTAATGCCCATGATCTTATCACCCTCGATTAAGGGTCCCGCTTCATCAATTATGAATGTGGTCCTCCAATTCCTCAGCTCCTTCATTATCGTATTAGTATAAAGACCTGTACCCGCATAACCAGCATCCTCCTCATAAAAGGCAAAGTTCATCATCAGCAAGGACCACATCACCCGTTAATCCCTTAACCTCATCCTTATTTAGTAACCTCACATTTAGCATCAATACCATGAAGCATATCAAAAACATTCCTTATGGGTGTTGCCTTGCCAATGATTAGGAGACCCGTCTTTGTGAACACGTTAACGCCGGACTCTTTCTCGAAGTTCATGAAGAAATTATGAGTATAGTAGGTCATCTTAGCTACATCTTCATTTGCGTAAAAACTCCTAACAATACCAGTGGAGTATGCAGTCATACTTCCAGCCACTCCACGCTTATCAATAACCAAAACCCTAAAACCCTCATTAGCCAAATAATAAGCGATAGTCGAACCAGTAGAACCAGCACCCACTATAATCATATCATAATAAAATATCATAAAAAAGAAAAACATATATTTTAAGTTTTTCTTATTAAAAAGATAGAGTAATTAAAGGATAATGCTTAAAAATTAATTTTTACATTTAAATAATGTCCGAACAACCACAGAGGACTTTATGTAAAGAGTTAGGGTTGTTTCATATAACGATGACTGGGCTTATTGGTGCGATCGGTACTGGCATACTATTTAGTACCGCCAAGATGACTGAAATGGCTGGACCAGCGGTTATTTTAGCCTGGATCCTCGGTGGGATCTTCTACCTATTCATAGGGCTTACATATTCGGAAATAGGGACAGTGTACCCAGAGGCTGGTGGTCCATCTAGGTACTCGTTATATACGCATGGTAGGATCACGAACATGATCAACGCCTTCGCCGACCTACTCTGGTACTTATTCATACCGCCAATTGAAGCCATCGCAGTGGTTTACGGAATAAACTACTTCACACACAACCTACTAACTCCAACAGGGACACCCACATTGCTTGGTGCTGTTGTCGCTGCCGTGATAGTACTATTGATGATTCCATTCAATTACTTCGGTGTTAAGACCTTCGGCATATCAAACATAACACTAGGTACGTTCAAGTTAATCCTATACTTACTAGTCGCCTTCGGCATTATAGTCACAGTATTCATACCAAGCAACTTCACAAGCCTTAAGGGTGGCTTCTTACCGTACGGCCTAGCAGCAATGTTCATGGCTATTCCATACGGAATGTTCGCCTTTGGCGGCGTTAGGGTCATACCTGACTTTGCCGAGGAAACGCGAAACCCACATAAGAATATACCACTATCTATAATTCTTGTCGTGATCGGGCAATTACTTGTCTACATCCTATTCAGCATAGCCTTTGTTAGTGCCATTAATTGGACCAAGTTGAATGTAACACCTGGTGACTGGAGAAGCCTAACATTTATTAGTAAGACCAACCCGTTCCTCTACCTGAGTGGTACTTATGGAGTTGCCTGGGTCTTCATAATAACATTGATCGTGGCGATACTGGGCCCGTTCATAGTCGGTTATATATACCTTGGCGGTGGTACTAGGATACTCTTTGCCATGGGTAGGTCCAGGTACGTACCCATTTTAATGAGGTTCATCCACGAAAAGTATGCAATACCCTACTGCTCATTAATAACATTTGGTATTATAGGTATACTACTGGCATTACTAACAGCCCCAATACCAAGCGTTTACGGATTAATTGATGATGCAGTAGTAGCGGGTTACATGAGCTTCTTAACAAACCCAGTGGCCATGATAGCCTCGAGAAGACAGGGAAAGGAACCAGGATTTAAATTACCTGGGGGCTTCTGGATAGACTTAGTGGCATTCATAGGCGCCAGCTATATATTGTACTGGTCTGGATGGCCTGCCGTCCCTTATGCCACGGCCTTCATATTCATTGCCTCAGTAATCTTTGGGCTAATTTATAAGGTTAAGGAGCACCTCAGGAACGCAGCATGGTACATAACATACATAATAATATTAACACTCATGACGTACATAGGTCAAACAGCCGGTGGACCTGTAATGCTAATACCATTCCCATGGGACATGGTGACAGTCACAATACTAGCCATAGCCTTCTACACATGGGGAGTATTCTCAGGACTACCAAAACCAT
>JAGDXB010000039.1:0-10082 GCA_023256215.1 Vulcanisaeta sp.
GAACTTAAGTCCAAGGACGTCACTGCACTCCCAAAGGTCATGACCGATTAAGCGACAGTCAGTGCTTAGGAAGTACACGCCGAGTACGTCGGCGCCTTCTACATTGATTATGCCGTTACGTGCAGTCACGGTTATGCCGTAACTCTCGTATGGCACGTCACCACTGGCAACATGTATTATTAACCACTCGGGATCAACCCTAGCCAGAAGCTCCAGTACCCAGTCTCCGTCGATTACCTGGACGGTGACCTCGGGCACGGGTATACACACAGAATTAAATTAATTAGGGGGTATGGCCATAACAGTGCACATGAGTGATCCAGGTAATCTGGGGATTAAGAAAGTCGCTAAGTTCGGTAGTGGCAAGTGCCCGGAGTTTAAACCTACTAGGGAGTTTGAGGAGAAGTTAAAGGAACGTGAGGAGCTGCATGATAAGATTAAGGGTGATATAAGGAAGTACCTTGAGGACCAGGGATTTGTTTGTAATGAGGAGTACGAATTATCCCAGACAATTAATGGTGCTGTACTTAAGGGTAGGGCGGACCTACTGTGCAGTAGGGGCAATAGTTACGTAATTATTGAGGTCAAGTCCTCATACATAAACAGGGGAAGGGCTATGGATTTGTACCAAGCCTACATATACGGCTACCTATACAGAAAAAGCAATAATGTGTGGCCAATGGTAATAGTCACCTATAGGTTAGGGAGCTTGGGGGGTGGTGCTGGTTATGTGGATATTAACGGCATAAGGCTACCCAGCAAGTACTTCTACGTAAAGCTCGACCCAACCAGTGAGTGGTTGAGACTTGAGGAGGTTATTAGTGAGTTTAAGGGGCGTACATACATCGTGAGTAATGACTGCGACGTATGCGACAACAACGCGTGCCCCCTCAAGAAAGTGCTTCAAAGACAAAGTACTTAATGCCCCCTCTCGGGCCAATATTCCGCTGGGTGTCTATGAGAATTACGTACTCCCTATAGGAGCCCCAGAACCTCCTTACCAACTCTCTAACCCTGTTAAGTCTCTTCTCGCTTTCCTCATGGAATATGAGGATCCTCCTCCTTAGGTTAGCCGTCCTACTAAGAAATTCACCGAGCCTATCCAGGTACTGCACCGTTTGAACCCCCCTCCTTGGGTTTATCACGAGCTCCCTCTCAAAACTATACTCAACGTCCCTACCCAACAACTCCCTCATTATGTTAGGCAGCTCACTAATTCGCAGCCACACCCAGTAGAAGAAGGATAGTTCCATGTACTGAACCTCATCTGTGAATGGCGGATCCGTGATTAACGTCCACTCCGGGTCGTAATTAATCCCATTAGCATCACCAAGGATTAACCTAGCCTCGGCATCGCAATCCAGGCTGTAACAAACACTGTATGTCCTAATCCTTCTAAGGAACACAAGCATTCTTCTAGTGGCTCTCCTAAATGCTTCGTAGGCGTCCATGGGCGAACTGACCTGAGGCACCCAATAGCTGGGTACACCCCACGAGCCCGCGCCTCTCCTATTCATGAATGATGATGGATAAAGGGCATTAGCGAAGGATAGGTAAAGAGCTAGTTTGGTGTTGGATGATGTGTTTGTATAGTCAATAGCCATCAATAAAGCCCTCAGCCTCCTCAGGTTCTCCCTAGGGAAGAACTGACTGACCCTATCGAAATTCCTCCGCTTAAGGAATGGCTTACCATCACCATAGAACAACCAATCACCTGGCAAATCCATACCCTTCACATCGCTCTCCAGCCTCATGGCTCTCTCAATAACCTCACCTGAAGCTTTTGCGAACTCCTTGGTAGGCGCACCGGCTATTTGTACATGGGCTATTAACCATGCGTACGGATTTAAATCAACATAAATACCTCGCTTACCCATACCCAAGGCCTCGCTTATTATTGCCCCACTACCCCCAAATGGGTCTACAATGACGCTGTCCGTATCCTGGATAAATCTACGAACAGCCTCAATAGGCTTCCTACCCCAATACCTAGCCACTGGCCTCATCATTACATAATCACCAAGTCAATTAATTAGTCACCACGATACGAACGCGAAATAATAAGGAATTGATTAAAATAACCGTAACCCTCATAGGTCACAGTCAACCCATGGAAAGTCGATAAGCCCAGCATACTTAAGCAGGCAAAGCGCTGCCCACTTGCTGATCCTCAATTCCTGAGCCAATGGAGTTAACTCACAGGTATTCACCCTAACACCTCTCTCAATAAGTACACAGCCGTAACATCCATCAACGCATTGAGGCAGGTGATAAGGCCAAATGTACTGAACATGGGTATTAAGTCTCTTCCAGAAATCCCTCCTTGCAGCCCTATTTTGGCTGCTAGAAACCCCTACAACATTATCAAGTATATCATAAACAAGGTGATACTCATATACAAACCTGAATATAGACCTTGGCGGCCTAAACATCTGCCCCAATGATGTACCTATCAAGTTATCAGCCATGCTAAGCCTCTGATCACTCATTAACGCCTGCCTATGCGGCATTAAAAGGGTTCGTTCAACCCTCCAGCGCCTCTCACATGAATCGTCACCATCACGAACTAACAACTTAGTCAATGAATCCCTCAGTAAGTCAATGTTGAGGGTCTTACCGCCATTAATATTCCTGGCGAGTATATCTCGATACGTACTGAACGAAAACGGCAACCTACTAAAGAGGTAAACCCTTGGCTCGAAATATTCACCGGTTTTTATGCTGTATAAACCTTCATGAACCAACTCGCCATTACCTCCAACTCTCTCCAAAGCATCGATCAAGGTATTAAATCCATTACTCCTAAGGGAATTTGTATCAACCGAAACCTCTATACGCTCTCCATAATCGGTGAGTCCAGTTAATATCGTTAGCGCCTTCATTAGTAAATGCGATATGCCGTGAAGGCCATATATCAATGCAAACACCGAGAGTAATCTCTTAACCTCATCACTTTGTAAATTGTTAAGATCACTGTTTTTCAACTCACCATCACTCAACTCAACCAGTAGGTCTTTAACAACGTCGAGCACGTCGGCAGCCACATTGTTCCTCACCCTATAATAAGCCCTGGCTATCTTCCCAATGCTTGGTGAGTACGTTATAATGCGGTTTCCATACAACTCCATCAACACGGAGGACTCAAGCGCATACAACCCGCGGACATACCTATAACCGCCCAGCGCCAGTACTATCAACGAATCAACCACCGGCTTACTAAGGAGGAGCTTAAAGACAGAGTCCCTATGCTTACTCCATAACCAATCAATAAGCTTAACCGCCTTGTCCCAATTGAAATCCTTGAGGGCCAGTTCAAAAACCGCAGTGCGTAATACGCGATCTAGTGGCAGTGAGACGGAAGAGTTCTGCCCAGGTACGTTCATGGGGTATGGAATCACGACAGGACTAATGAAATACATACTTCTTTGCTTACCAGTATTTACATTAATGCTCATACCCTTGGCAACTATCTGTGAGCCAATATACGCAGTCTCTACATCACCCTCAGTAAGGCTGAGGTCTAGGGTATTGCTCATGTAAGAGATGAGGTTACTATCTGAAATGTCTGCTATTATTGAGTACGACCTAAGAAACGCCTGAACACGCCTAAGACTAAATAGGTAAAGCCTGGCGTTACCCGCATCCACATTACCTGGAGCATTCACCTTAATCCTGAAAGTACAATTATTACCGCAACCAGCATTACTCCTCGCGTTCTCGATCGCTTGATGAACTTGATCATCAATGATAATGAAGAAATACAATTTACACGGGTCTCCATGGCATGTTGTTTTGTCAACCCAGTTACCATCTTGCCTATCCCTAGCCTGTGAATAACCCATTAACAACCAGAGGTTTTGGTCATTAGCACTGGGGCTCAGTGCGATCCCGGTAAGCAGGGCTATGGTTATCCTTGACCTGGTTATCCTCCCATAATTACCATTTAATGTGAAAATTATTGGAAAGCCTTGGGATTGCCATGCCGTGTTCGATCCAAGTAATGACCTTATTGCATCAACATCTATTCTGACTGAGTACGTGCCTAACGGCGATACTGGCACCCTACGATCAAACTTCGCCTGGTTCTTACTATTAATGATTATCGTTATTTCCCGATTATTTATCTGCACCTCCAATGTTCCTATGTAAGCGTTCTCATAGTTGAATGCTGGAAATGCTATGCTAACCATGCTAATCAGCCTCGTAATGCTTCAACGGTACATTGCTGATTACGCCATACCTATTTTTATTCCTAGGCCTTCTACAATCGAGACTTATAATGCCATTGTTGTAAGTCGCCGAATGGCAATAATACTCACAACCACTGATCTCACCCATGATTGCCCTATGAGGAATGAACATACCACTCAATAGCAATGCCAAATCCTCAGTACTAACACACCCTCCCTCAAACGTTAATATGGTACTTACCACAAGGTCCTTGAGCCCCTCTAAATCCTTATTAATTAAAGAATCAAGGTCTTCTAAGATCTTCCTCTTTTCATTTATCAAATTAAATCTGCTGAAATTCCACTGAGAAATTATATCCTTAAGATTACTAAGCATGTTCTTAACGTCATCGACACTATCTATAATTCGAATTGCATCACCCGATAAGTATCCCCAAAGAGATTTCCTTTTTAGGTCCGGTAGGCTTTCTACCTCCTCGTTAGACCTTTTAAGTAGATCTGTTACTTTGGCTTGGTTTATCGAGCCCTTCTTCAATAAATCCTCGATCTCCTTAACAACATTTTGGGCCCTATACTTTATTGCGTCTATTTTTTCTGCGAGACTTTCCCTTAGGATTGAAAATGGGGGCAAACCCAACTGATTCTGCGCCGCTTTCCTTATTCTACTGACAAGTTCGTTATAGGCCTCATAGGCGTCCTTAACTCGGTTAACGAATTCATCCAGCAATTGAGAATTACCGCCTAGATACAGCTTCAATGCTGATCTAAGTACATCATCTATGCTTACATTGGCTCTAGCCCTCAGTAAGTCGCTGTAGAGTAATACCATATACCTAGTTAGTAGATACTCATCCACATTACCGCGGTACTTAGGCATTTCCAGGTTGAATAGGCTTCTTATGGTCTCTGTCTCGTCTATAAAGAGTATGTCCTTACCAAGATTCCTAGCGAAGACCGCGCCGAAGGATATCCTGAACGACCTATTATCCCTACCAGCCCTGCCTATCCTCTGTATGAAGCTATCACTTGACGGTGGTGCACCGAATTGAAGTGCTACGGCTACACCAGGTATGTTAACACCCAACTCCAGCGTTGAGGTGGATATAACGATGTTCCACGCATCATTTCCTTGACCACTAAGTACGTTCTCTATCTTTGCCCTCTTATTCCTCTCAAGGTCGGCATTGTGGATCAGTACAAAGTGGGAATTAGCATGATTAATCCAGTACTGACTACGTCTTTGACTAGCCGCTATGTAGACATTATTCGCGAAGTTTAGGGCATCACCCACGATTTGCCTTGCGCTGGTAATATTATTGTTAAGCATTGATAAGTAATTTTCCACGGTTTGCCAATCATAATAAAGCTGTAGGTGTGAGTACCTAACTACGTCTATGATTGTGGAGTGCCCACTCATGGCATACCTCTGGGCGAGAGTCATGACCGCCTGAGAACCCCTTGGGTTTGCCGTATTCATGAGTGAGCTAACCAACAGCTTGTCTGCGTGGAATGTCTCAACATGGAGACCCCTCTCAACAAAGTCCCTAAAGACTTCCCTTTGGGTTGCCTTACTGTCCAGGAAAGCTATTGCGTGAAGGCCATAGTCAGCATTATACGTAGCCCTAAGCCCCCTACTAATCGCATCAGTCCAAATTAAGGTTGTGGCTAAAGCCTCTATAAACGGCGTTCGTGCAGCCATCATTGGTTCGGGGAAGTACACCGCAGATACAATCAGTCTCTTGCGCTTGGTCTCACCTATGGCGCTATAGTAGGGCCTGTACAAGACCCTGAAATTCCCACTGTAGATGTCGTATAACCACCTTAGTAGCACATCGATAGGTGGCTGGCCGCCCGAACCCATAGACGCCCTATGTAGGTCTATACCCCCTAACTGTGAAGTTGCAACACCCTGTGGTAGCACATCCCTATCACTCAAGGTCGCGCTCGAGAGTATAACGTCTAACCCCCTCCCACTTACCAGCTCCATAATACCCACCTCAGGATTGTTTATGAAGTCATTGGTAACGGCTGTACCACCCTTAATTACGGCCATGACTAGGAGCCTTAGAATTAGGAAGTGCAGGAAGTCGCTCTTTTCCTTATCATTGATGAATATGTGGGCTTCATCAACAACAATAGTATTCAACAACCTAGCCAAACTCTTAACCCAACTGGAGCCATCGTTTAAGTGCGTTGACAGCATTGAATGGTTTGTTATTACTATCGCAGGTTCTTCAAGTTCACGTAGATCCTTATACTCACTAATCCAATCAACCTTCTCGATACTTCCACTGCCCCAGTCTATGACTACCTCGCCATTATCGTCATACTTAACAACCCCACTCGCATTGCCCTTAGTTATCGAAATACCGCCCCTAAACCTCTTCCCCTTAACCTCATTGATCGAGCTTGGGCTATCGCCATCAAGTATGTAAATCCTTATTTTCTTACCAAGACCACTATTATTAATGTTGTATAGGAACCTCACGAAACGCTCCAGCTGCTCCCTGGCTAGGGTCTTGGTTGGGTATATGATGACAGCAACCCCGCCCCTAACGAGCAATTTCATTATTAGGTATGTCATGAATATCTCAGTCTTACCTGATGCCGTCGGTGCAGACAGTATTACTAACTTTGGATAATCAAAGTTCTCAATTAAGCTGCTTAGCATTGTATATTGATAGTCGTGAATTGACGTAACACGTATCGATTCCAGGGCCTTACATACAGTCTCTCCGTATTTGCCAAGTTCACCACTGGGTCTCTCGGTTAATGATTTACAGAAGTTCTTGAAGTTCTCCGGCTTGAACTCGGGCATTGGCTCCTCCATGAATGGTAACACGTAAGCCTCAAGAACCCTATATGGCGGAGTCTCAAATGGTGACGACCTCTGCACTTGCTCGGGCAGTGCCGTTTCATACCTGTACAGTCTGATCAATTCGCCATGGGCAGTTTTAAAGCACGTACCTAAGTATTTCCTGATTAAATCCTTAATGTTGTTGATGCCAACACCGTAATTAGAGACATTCCTCAGAATCTCGAAGTACATGTGGTAATACATAAATGGGTTTTCAAGACGCGTTAGTACAAGCTTGCTATCACCATTTATTACACTCATTACGTACTTTGTAGGGTCATGACCCAGGGCTGAGCATGGAATATCCACCAATAGCCTACTCCTTATGAGCCTACCTATGAAGTCATCTATGTCACTCAGTGTAGGCCTATACTTGCTTACTATGTCTGATGCCTTTACCAGTATTACGTAGAGGATGTCGAGTATTGACATTCCAAAGTCAACATCATGCCTAAGGGAAAAGCCCGACCTAGACGTGTAATAGCCATTATCATTATACTCACATAGATCCCCAACCCTCATCAGACATATTTCGTGTTTAACTAGTTCTTGGTAAATACTAACGAAGTCGTCATCACTTGGCATTAAATTAGCGAGGTTGGGAGCGTTCATGTTCGCTGCACCCTCTTCATCTTTACGTAGTTCTCTATGTACGGCCTTATTAAATCATCGAAGAGTCTATCCATGCTCATTGACAACTCCCTCTTAGTGCTCTCACTAAGTATGTTCCCTAACTCTCTAAATATGTCCATCAATACAGCCTTCTTTATTTCCCTAACGTCTGATTGAGACAGGATACCATATGTAGAGACCTCCTCAGAGACCTTATCAATCACCTCACGAGCATTCTGCAACCTAAGGCCTACATTCTTTCCACCTAGGTAATTCCTGGATATGTAGTCGGAAAGGGCATAGGCAATCCTAGTGCTGGGTGGCTGGGCAGCGGTCCTTCTCTCATAATCCTCAAGTTGAATCATTAACTGATTAAGTAGTTTGAGCGCTTCAATAATGGTTATCTTCCTGGAGACCCATTTATTAATTATTTCCCTCAGCTTCTCATAGATTTGCCTATATATTGGATCACTACGTATGTGGGGCTTCACCTTATTATTGAGGTATAGCCAAGCCTCAATGAACCTACTAGTTGACCTATCACTAACCTCCTCAGGGGCGGTCTCCGTCTTAATTGTGCTTATTAATTTATCGAAGTCCTCGTGAGTTATTGTTATTGCCGCCAACTCCGTTATTTCCTCAACAACAGTCCTATCATATATTAAGTCATAAAGCTCCTCCCTAATCCTACTTATATCCAGCTCGGTATCTCCTCTCCTCATCATTATCATGACTAAGCCATAGAGAACCTTCAGAACCCTAATGTCCTTCTCATAACTCAACTTACGTGGATAGGCACCCAAGGCTCTATACATACCTATCACCCTACTAATATCATTCAGGAGCTTACCGGCTATTTCTGAGTCCTTCTCATAACCCTCCACACCATTTATGGCTGAGACAATCAAACCAGCGGCCCCAATCAGAGAGTTGCGCATGGCTACTACATCCATCGACCTCAATTCATCGATGTTTACCTCAACACGCCTGTCAAGTAATGTGAGGTTTCTAAGTCTTGTCTTAACGTCGTTGAATAATGATACGAAATCATTAAATAGGCTGTCAGCCTTCTCTAATGCGTACTTCGTGAAGTCGTACCTAATATTTTGCGGATTCTCCCTAGCCAAGGTCTCATAGAATGCCTGCGTCTCTATTAAGTGCTTGAGTAACCCTATGAAATCCACTATCAATCCACTCCCCTTAATCTCTACCTCACCCTCCTCAGTAATTACCTTGAATGGCCTATTGACTCTAGCCATTGCCTGGAGAAGCCTATGCGCTATCAATGGCTTATCGAGGTATAGGACCTTCAGGTTCGGCGAGTCGAAACCCGCCAGCAGCATTTCCGTAACCACGAGTATCTTGGGCTTGGCATCTTCCCTAAACCTCCTCGTTATTTCCCTATTTATCTCATCGATATCCATCTTGGGGAACCTCTCACGGAGTTCCTGCCTATACTCCCTAATCTCCTTGGGATCATTATTGCCATAGCTCATTACCACCTCGACCCAATCACGCGCTGTATCACCATACTTCCTCTGTAAGTACTCATCGAGACAACGCTTATAGTAAATGCACGCGGTCCTATTCACGGCAACAACCATAGCCTTAAAGGGGCTCGTCTCCGGGCTTGCTCCTAAGTCATTTTCCAACCTATCCACAATGTACCTAGCGACCTCGCATATTCTCTCTCGGTTACTTAGGATTACCCTAACATTGTTTATACCCCTATACACCTCACTCACTTTCTCAAAGAGTTCCTCGGGGTCTATGCCCTCACTCATTGCATCCTCAAGCTCTTTAACAACCTCCCTAATGTCATCCTCAGTAACATTAATCTTAACCTCAGTATTAACTACCTGGTACGTTATTGGTACAGTGAAGCCATCCCTAATTGAATCACTGATGGAATAAACATCTAGGTACAACTCACCCTGGTCAGGGTACGCAAACTCCCTGAATGTGTTCTTATCAAACTCAAGGACAGGCGTCCCAGTGAAGCCTATCCTAATCGCGTTGGGCATTGCCATCTTAAGCATTGTGGCTAATATACCGTATTGCGACCTGTGCGCCTCATCAATGAGTATCAATATATACCTATGCTTAATACTACCCAACTCCAGCATCCTTTCATGCCTAATCTCGGGCCTTAACTGCTCAAGCTCTGCAATTACCTTATTATACTCATCAATATTGACATCCCTTAGGTACTCCAGGTACCTCTTCCCTAACTCATTCAGTAGGCTCTCAATACCAACCAGCTCCTCACTACCCCTCCTAAACTTCTGTATTGTTACGAGGTACACCGCGGGCTGCAACGATATCTTCGGGTTCAACTCAGCCTCCCTAATTGTCCTCAAAATATTGTGCAATTCCTCGATGGACTCAACCCTCTTAAACATGAACCTGAACCTCTGATCACG
>JAGDXB010000039.1:10092-17410 GCA_023256215.1 Vulcanisaeta sp.
CATTTAGCATCCTACTTATTTGGTCCTCAAGTTCGTTCCTATCAACGACTATGAAAACGATGGGCGACTTATCGTAGTACCTGTCTATGAACTTTAGGGCTGCAAAGTACATGGTGTATGTCTTACCACTACCCAACCAATGCCACACAAGCCCAGCATTCCTCCTATCCTTACCTCCCAGGTAATCGTCAGACCTCCTTATTATTGCCTCGGTGGCGTAGTACTGGTTATACCTAGCCACTATCTTTGTGAGGACTCCATTATCATCCCTAAACTGGATATAGTACCTAAGGAAGTCAAGTAGGATTTTGGGATCGAGCAGTCGAGTCACGTCGGACAGCCCAGTATCCTTGATGATCCACCTATACGCATCTCTACGGGACTTAACATAGCCAGGCAGGGCTGGTCTATAGTATTCATCATCACCTATGGCTAGGTTAAGTTGAACATACTTAAAGAGACTCGGTGCATCCTCCTCATAACGCCTTAACTGCTCAAGAGCTTCCCTGTAAGAACCAAACCTAGTCTTATTCTTAATCTCAACGACGACTATTGGTATGCCATTGACATACAGTATGAAGTCAGGCTCTATAACCAAGCCCCCAAGCTCCTTAAACCTAACCTCATGCAGATAAAAGAATTTATTATCACCAACATTATCATAATCAATCAACTTAAGACTAAGCACCACGGGCCCCTTCGTCGTGTTGACAGTGACAGGCACACCCCTCCTAATGTAATCAAGAATCTTCACCAGGTCAGTCTCGGTCTTCAACGTTGTCAATGCATCATCAATAGCCTTATCCCTCAATGGAGAGGGCAGCCTATCAAGCTCACCACCATTAATTACCCTAACCCTGTCCCTAAGTACACTCTCGAGTATTGGCGTCGTTAATGGTGCATTCTTATCTATACTCACGTATTTAGTACCATCCTCCCAACCAAAGGCACTAATCCTCCTGATAAACTCCTCATGAAACGGATCCTCACCCATAAACCCTCACCCTACCAGTAACCAGGTTCTCCAGGAACCAAGACCTAACCCTAACCAACCTATCCAACTTACGCCTATAAACATCAATCAACCCATCAACACTACTCAACGCCTCCGCAATCCTCCTCTGCTCATCAAGAGGAGGAACTGGAATTAAAAGATTTTCGAAAATATCCTTACTTACATGAGGTATTCCTGTTCCCTTGGTCATGTTTTTTAATATCTGCGATTTAATGAGCAATTGATAGTATAAAAACCTAGGATCCACATCTCTAGACTTAGCCTCTATTAGTACCATTGTCGATGCAACAATACCCTTAAAACCCATGAATACATCACCGGCATTCGAACCATCCCATATGAGGATGATCTTATTCTCATCTGCTATTACCAATTTTTTACCTATAATTGGTGCATATTTCGGGTTCTCCTCACCTCTCAAGTACTCTGCCGTTAGGTAAGGCAAGCAGTTTTCACAAGGAAAATCATATAATACGCTTGGTTTAGCGCCTTTCCTATAACTAATAATATCTCTAAGCTTTTTAATATTCCATCCTTTAGGTATCGCTCCAACCTCGGTCTGTACGAATTCGGTCTCTTTCTTGAATTTCAGCTGCTGCATCATAGCTTCATCACCTCGTTTATGAAGTACTCCACCTTGCCCCAAAGCTCAGTCTCCTTGGCCTTAAGCTCCTGCAGCTGGGCCCACTCCTCCTCCAGGTCAATATCCACCCTCTGCTCCAGCGGCGTCACGTACAGCGGTACGTTCAGGTTGTAATTGTTCTTCCTGATCTCCTCTATCGTGACTACCCTGGCAAAGCCAGGTATATCCTCGAACCTTCTATACGCATTAACAATCTTTGCCATGCCTCCCTCAGTTAGTATGTTTAGCCTCCTGACCTCTGGGTGTTTGTCGTACTCATTTGTTGCGTTTATGAATATGACCCTACCCCTCCTCTCTGGCGGTTTTTGTTTGTTTAATATCATGACTATTCCCGCTGCTTGTGTATTGTAAAATAGCTTCTCGGGTAGTAGGATTACGGCTTCTATTAAATCGTCCTCGATTATCCCCCTCCTTATGTTTAGTTCCTTGCCCTCCCTAAAGAGGGCTCCTTGGTCGAGTATTATACCGACCTTTCTCTTTGCTAGGTATAGCATTAGTTGAACCCATGCCCAATCAGCCGTGTTGTTGGGTGTATACCCATACCTATAGATCTTACGTAGTTGTGGCGTGTTTAATTTGTCCTCGCCGTAACCGTCCTGGTTCCAGGGTGGGTTTGCGAGTACGTAGTCAACATCCTCAGGGATCCTGGGATTTATTAGGCTGTCGCCTATGGATATTTCGTAATCAGTAATGTTATGTAGTATCATGTTCATTTCCGCCAGGGCGGCCGTTATTTCATTCCTCTCCTGACCATAGAGGAACATCCTAACCCTCTCCTTACCGCTCTTGATTTTAACGTACCTATAGGACTCTATGAGCATGGCGCCGGATCCAGCAGCTGGGTCGGCGACCTTGGTGCCCTCCTCAGGGTCTAGGAGTTGGACCACCAACTTTATGACCTCATAGGGGGTATACACCTCGCCTTCCTTAGCCTTCTGCGGTGCGAAGTACCTCAAGACCCACTGGTATGCATGACCGATCGCGTCGTAGTCTAGGCTTGAAAAATCAACCTCACCAAGCTTCTCAATTATGCTAAGTAGTATGTGCATGTTATCCTCGGTTATGAACCCTGTTAAGCCCAAAACATCCACCAGCGATCCTATCTTTCGGAACGTGTCGTTCTTCGCATTCAGTTCCACAATCCTCTTTATTGCACTGGCCATATCCTTAATCCTATCCTTACTCTTAGCTATTTCATGCCAGGTAAGCAACCTATCATTAACCTCATCATAGAGCCTGAGAAATTCCTGGTTAGCAAGCATATAGGCGTCCTTCTCACTCATGCCGTTTCTTACGTACTCATCCACAATACTCTTATACCTATCACTAATAGCCTTATAGAATATGAGGAGCGGCAACACCTTATAATCCACGCCACCCCTTATCAAATCGGCTATCGCCTTGAGGAGACTCTCGAGGTCACTTGCTGTTGGTCTTACTGTTAATTTAACAATTTGATACTGGCTATACCTCTCATCAATAGCCAACTTCTGCACCCTAACAAGACCAGCCTTTTGAAACTCAGACATCAAAGCCTTTAGATTACCAGGCTCGACACCATTAGTTCTAAGCGCTTCCTCTGCCTCTTTCATGGTGAAAGGTCTATCGCCAAAAACCCTCTCTAGCACAAAGTAACGTTCCCTAACCCACCTATCTAGGGATGCTAGTCTCTCCATGCCTACCACCTATACTAAGTCATAATTTAGGGGTTTTTAAGCTTTTTTGTTAGGTCTACTAACTAAATTTTTTGTACTAGACTTCTTCGAAAAGAAATCGGTACAAAAAATTTAAAAACTAGACCAGTTATATTAACTGGGGGAAGCACAATGAGAACCATAGACCTCCCAGGGGAAATCCCCCTTAAACCAGGTATGGAATGGGAACCAGGCACTAGGACGAGGTTCGATGGACGTAGTAGTGTTAAGTGGCGTGGCGGTCATTGCAAGGATGTGGTCTATGATGTACTAGCCTACTACAAGCCCTACACTAGCAATGCCAGGGATTGGGGTATTTATTATGTAGCACCAAACATTACGGACGACCTAAATGAGCTAATAGAGAAAATGTATAGGCAAGGTATTAATAGAAATACCATGAGCGCCACAATATTAGCATATCCAAGCCTAATAACAATTCACGAGGTCTGCCACCACGCACTTGAGAATGTAAGAAGGAAGTTAGGTATAGGTAAAATCTACGAGAGAGATGATGAGGGGCTCTGCGAATATACGGCATTTAAACTAATCGAGGAATCAGGCAACGCATATTTAGCGCCTATGTTTGTGTTGTCTAATGACGTGCTTGAGATTCACTATCACGGTGACCACGTACACGTAATAACTAGGTTCGGTGACTACGTATTGCCGGTACTGTACCCATTATGGCATCATATATACTTCCCTGGTTATCCAATACTGGAAATCAATATGAATGGCATTAAGAATAATGTTAAGGAAGCACTAGCAATACTTTATAAGTGGTGGGGTAGGGACCAAGACCCGCTCTATAGGCCTAGAATAAGTAGTAACTACAGCGTTGACTTCCTAAGCCGCTACTGGCTTCAGTTGAGGGGTGACTTAGTACCCTACATGGACCACGTATTAACAAATAAGCCGGTTAACGAGAGTTTATGGTTAAGGATGAGGATTGATGAGGAAGAAAAAAGCATGAGGGTGCTTGGGTGTGATCCATATGAGTAGTACGTACCTTGACTTTCACTGCTTTAAGATGTTTCTAACTGTTTCATTTGGTATTAAAGAGGAGCTGGTAAGGCTTCTGGATGATGGTAAGTGCAATGTAAATGCGCGTATTGATGATGGTTCAACGCCTTTACATATAGCTGTGCAGAATAAAAAAGAGGTGGATATAGTAAAGATATTGTTAAGTTATGGCGCTGATCCTAACATAGCCGATAATGAGGGTAAAACACCATTGCACTATGCGGTGGAGTACGGGCTTATGGATATTACTAGATTATTACTTGATCATAATGCGGACCCACGTATTAAGGATAAGTATGGAGATACACCTTTACATTATGCAGTTAAACTCGGCAATCTCAATATTACTAAGATAATACTCGAGAAACGCCCAGGCTCTGTTAATGTTAAGAATAATGATGGTTTAACGCCCTTGCACTATGCCGTGGTGAACGGCGATGTTGATATGGTCAAGCTTTTATTGCAGTACAACGCCGACGTGTTTTCCTTAAATAATGCAGGGAGGTCGGCATTGCATTACGCCATTAGGATTGGGTCTCCAGAAATTATTGAGTTGATGCAAAGTTACATTAGAGGCGCAAGGATTACGCCTGTAATGAGTAGTAAGGTGTCGCAAGATTTATGGCTCGTTAAATCGCAAAATAAGAAATTGCCAAATAAGATAGAGGAGATAAGTTGTGGCAGGGCTGTTGGAAATACGGTGCTTGAATGCCTTAAGATGTACCGTGACTCAAATAATGACTTGGCTATATGTCTCGAAAATAGGAGAGGTATTCTCTATGAAATTTACGATAAGGAATTGGTGGACAGGCACTTTAACGAAATTATGTATTTCCTCAAATTAAGCTTGGAGTTAAGGAGTGTAAGTAAATATCTGAATCCCATTAACTCATAAAGAATAGCCTATAAAACCTATAAAAATTAAGATCAATTGTTCAATTGATTTCTTTACATGTTATTAAACCTGCCCTTTCCGCTTCGTAGTATCTCATTAATGCAGACCTCGGTTCACCCGCATTTATTATCTTCACGGCTTTATCATCGCTACTCCAATACTCAATAATTAGCTCGGAATTACCCTCATAAAAACAGTACCTCTTCACATTGCCAAGTATCTCCTTAGCAATCGCCATGCCAAGTCCTATAGCATCATCAATTGTATAGGCAGAAATATCTAACGGCATAATCTCATCGAGGTAGTAAAGCCACCAAGTCATAATCATCATTGCCTGAAATAATAGAAAATGAATTTGAAATTAAGAATTACTACACCATCAAACCAATGGCCAGCTAATATAACAACCATTTATGCCTATTATTTATATATGCATATGCCTTGTCTCCGTACTCAATTATGTAAGCCACCGTGTCGTTACCAGCCTTGACGCTTAAGATCTTGCTTGGTGCTTCACCATAGACCTCCCTAAACCCGTTGATTAGTTCATCATCCCTAACCTCGATAATCGTCGGGTCTATGGTGAGGACCTCCCTAAACCTGCCGCTTATGTACTCAATTATGGAGCCAGGGCTCCAGGGCTCAGAGCTCACGAAGTTGCCGCTGGGTAGCTCAACCCAAGCCTCCCTGAATCCACGCACGCCCTC
This sequence comes from Vulcanisaeta sp., assembly GCA_023256215.1. GTDB lineage: Archaea > Thermoproteota > Thermoprotei > Thermoproteales > Thermocladiaceae > Vulcanisaeta. The sequence continues at coordinate 16,073 of JAGDXB010000039.1, forward strand.
TGGATTGAGTATGTCGGTGTATACCAGGGACTCCAGCCTCCTCCTTATGAATGGGTCGTAATCAACCAGGACTTTAATTGGGAGGTCGTAGTCAAAGTTGTCCTCGGGTGGGTATTCAACCACGAGGCATTTGTGGGGCCCTGGGCCAACCTTAATGTTTGGGTCTGCCGGTGCGTCTATGATGCAGTCCTCAATCCTCCACTCGGCACCCTCATTAAGCATCCTCTCCGCCTCACTAACCCATTGATTGATTATGGCGATTTCGTAGTCCTCCGATTCTTTAGCTAACCTGCCTAAAACAATGGGCGGTCTCTCACTGGGTTCTATTGGTTCGTCGATGACCAGGACAATCCTGCTGGGGCTCTCTGCATTCTCGTAGAGTCTCCTTAGCCTGGCTATGCTGCCCATGGTTAGTGCGAGTACGTTTTTCATGGATTCATCATCTCTAATGAATACGGTTAGGTAAACCCTGCCCCTAACCAGCGGCCAGTTCCTCCTTAGGTCATTGATTATTTCCTCAAGCATTGCTGGGTGTGCCTCTATCCAGAGTAGTTCGCCGCTTTCGTTAAACGGTGTAGTTGTTGTTACGACCTTAACCTCATACTCCTTACCGCCCTTCCTAACCCTGCCAGTCCTCGCACTGACCCTACTCAATCTATAGGCTATGTTATGGTAGGTAGGCATTGAGAACCACCTCAGGGGGTCTCTTCAGTAAGTACCTATGCCTATTACCATCCCAAACAAGTATCCCAAAGCTCCTACCCAAGACGCGCTTCATTGCCTCGTAAACTAATAGCGCCAGGTATGAACTACCCGCCAGTACTAGGTAGAACTCGCAATTACCGCAGCCACTGACTATTTCCCTAACCCTGGCCAGGGCAATATTGAATAATTCGTTATTGCTAAAGTCAACCCAATGCGTATCAAAGATGTGGATAATCTCGGAGCCATTAAGTAGGTCCATACCGAAGAGCCTATTGAGCCCAGGCCTGATACTGTGGCTGGTCCTGGTTGGTAATACAAATACCTTCCGAGATACCATATCATTTATTTGTTAGAACAAGCATTTAAAAACCTTTCGGGGAGTCCCGAGAGATACGGTATTGCGGTAAACAAATACATAAATGGCGTAGCACGTACGGTAATTTATTACCAATAAGCATTATTCCTCACCTCCCTTTACTTCCCACATAATTATAACGAGTATCGTAGTATTCAAATTAAAGTTCAGTACGTGTGGTCCTAAACGTTTATGCCGATAGTGAGGTAGGTCGTTGAATTAACCCCTCACTGAGGGGCTGTTGGGCCGGCCCAACTCCTCAATTCATCAATGCTGGG
>JAGDXB010000024.1:0-16306 GCA_023256215.1 Vulcanisaeta sp.
TATATAGATCCTCAACAACGCCGTAGTCGCAGTTTTTGAGGAATGGTGCGTTTGGATCGTTGTTTATTACTACCACTGTCTTAGACTCCATCATTCCGGCTAGGTGTTGTGGTTGTCCGCTTATGCCTATTGCCATGTATAACTTCGGCCTAACCTTATGCCCACTGAGTCCGACCCAGTGATCCTCACTAAGCCACTTAAGATCTGCAGCAATGGGCCTTGAACAGCCAATCTCAGCCCCAAGAACCTCGGCCAACTCAAAGGCGAGCTTCAAATCCTCCTGCTTCTTGAATCCCCTACCCACAGAAACAATTAACTCAGCATCCTCAATCCTAACCTTACCTTTGGGTTTTTCCTCCGTTGAGACAATCTTTACTGGACTAATGATTTTCGGCTGCAAAACCTCCGTGGATGTGGTTGCCGGCTTTTCGCCAGCCTTAAATCTCGCAGGCGGCGCCATAACGAAGGCCCTATCCGTTATCTTAGCCGTTATCTGCGCTCTATTTCCCACACCATTAAAGACCACCTCAAATGTATTACCCACCTGCTTTAGATCAACAATATCTATTACCAAAGGTACGGAGAGCCTTTGGGCAGCTATTGGAATTGCGGTCTTAAAGAACTTATTTATTGGCGCAGTCACCAATGAATACGCATTCTTATTAACTAGATCTACAAGTAATTCAGCAAAGGAATGCTCATCGACCTGTGAAGGCAATACGTAAGCCTTACTGACACCATACTTACCCAACTGTGCCGCATCGCCAGCCCCCACAAGTAGGTAATGTATTTCTGGATTCTCCAGTTTCTGGGCTAATCCTATGAGACTCGCATCATTTATTGTACCAACAATTAGTACCTTCACCATGCCCATCACCTCGGGGTTATTATACCCTCTTGAATCAATGCCTGAATTAGCTTATCCACCTTTTCATCAACAGTACCCTCCTTAATTATGACACCCTTCCTCTTAACCTGTACTGGGGCTATTGATGAGATTTCCATTGTTGACTTTAACGATAAGCCTAAATCAGCAAGGCTAAGCCTATTTATGGGCTTCTTCATAGCCGCCCTAATTTGTAGTAAGGGTGGTATTCGTGGTACATTTATTTCCCTAGTTACCGTTACTAATGCAGGTAATGGTACCTCAACTGTTTGTACAACATCCTCAAGATCACGTTTAGCAATCAACTTATTACCCTCAACCTTAATCTCCCTGGCAAACGTAACTACCGGTATGCCTAACTCAGCGGCAACCCTGGGACCTACCTGACTCGTATACCCATCTATAGTTGCCTCACCAGCGATTATTAGGTCAAAATTGCCTATTTTTCTTACGGTAGCCGCTATTGCCTTAGCCGTAATCAATTGATCACTATTTATCAATGCATTATCAATCACTAGGTAAGCATCATCAGCGCCCATAGCCAATACCTCTCTCAACGAACTCTCAGCCTCCTGCTGCCTCTTCTGTATTGGCCCGTATTTCAGCACGGATACTATGTGAACCTTACCACCGAGTTTCTCCCTTAATCTAACAGCCTCCTCTACGGCATTCCTATCAATATCACTTATCTTAAGAGGTGTAGTCTCTACGTCTAGTTTTGTTTCAGTCATCCTTAATTGCCCAGTATCGAGAGCCAGCTTTACGAGTGCTATTATTTCCATACAACTACGTTTCATCAACGAGTTTTTTAGTGTTACCTTTTATGTATAATATATAGGTTTAAGTAAATAGGCCATGGATAATAAGTAATCCTTATAAGTAATCATTTAATTACGAACATACAGGTAAATGAGCGATCAAGAGATAGTGCTTCCTCAGCAGGAATTTGATATAGTCAAGATATTAGTCAATACGCAATCCTCAGTAAGTATAAACGAAGTCGCCTCGAGACTAAGTACTGATGTTAATTCTCTCATGAGGGGTATAGCCGAGCTTGAGAACATGGGATTATTAATGATCAATAGGAGGAGCCTAAGGATCCTTGAACTAACTGACGAGGGCAGGAGGTATTTGGAAATTGGACTTCCAGAGGTTAGGCTTCTAAGGGTCCTGCTCAACTGTGGTTGCAAACCAGTCATTAATGAGGTACCTAATATCGCCAAGAACCTTGGTATTGACATAACGACTAACGAAGTTAACTATGCAATATCGGTGTTGGCTAGGTTAGGGGTTTTGAGGGTTAATAAGGGCGTTATTGAGCTCATTGATGGTAATAAATACGTGGAGGTTAATAACAGGCAAAACGTACTTAATATGATAAAGAGTGTAGCTTATGAGAGCGAAATACCGAAGGAACTTAATCAATTGATTCAGGAATTTCTTAGAAGAGGTATAGTTAGGGTTAAGGAGAGGAGTGAGCTTATTTTAACGGCTACCGATAAGGCACGTGACTTGTTCATGAAGGGTTTAATAAAGACTAGTATGGTTATTACAGCATTGACGCCTGAGCTTATAAGGAGTGGTGATTGGAGGAATGTGATAATCAAGAGGTTTGATCTATCAATACCACCGCCACAGGCGCCTATCGTTACAAAGCACTTCTTCGCGGAGTTTTTAAAGTTCGTTAGGGAGGTCTTCGTATCACTGGGTTTTGAGGAGGTTCAGGGTCCTCACGTTGAGCTTGAGTTCTGGAATTTCGATGCTCTATTTCAAGCACAGGATCATCCTGCCAGGGAGATACATGATACGTACTTTCTCAGATATCCCAGCGTAGGTAAATTGTTAGATAATGAGCTTGTGGGTAGGGTTTCACGTACTCATGAGGATGGGTGGATCACGGGCTCAATAGGGTGGGGTTATAAGTGGGATCCAGGTAGGGCTGTTAGGCTTGTGCTTAGGACCCAAACTACGTCAGTCTCGGTAAGGACTTTGTATAGGCGTGGTGATGGTGAATATAGGGCGTTCACTGTAGATAGGGTGTTTAGGCCTGAGGTTCTTGATCCGAAGCATTCCATGGAGTTTCACCAGGCTGATGGTATTGTTGTTGGAGAAAACCTTAGCTTTAAGCATCTTTTAGGGGTATTAGAGGCGTTAGCAAGGGGTATGGGCTTGAGAAAGGTTATGTTCAAGCCAGCCTACTTCCCATTCACAAGCCCATCTGCTGAGGGCTACGCATATCACGAGAAGCTTGGTTGGATTGAGTTTGTTGGTTCAGGAATGTTTAGGCCTGAAGTCATTATGCCGCTCGGCATTAAGAAGAGCAGGGTTTTGGCCTTTGGCATGGGTATCGATAGGATTGCCATGATATTAATGAATATTGAGGATATTAGGGACTTATTCTCTAGGGATATAAATACCATTAGAAATTACTGGTCTAATTACTCAAGGTTCATAAACAGTCTCTTTGTGTGAATCATTCGTATTTAAGAAGGAAGTGGTTAGTTAAGGTTATAAGTAATTCGCTTATTTTCTTATCCGTGTCAAAGGATAAGGAACGAATTATTAAACCATCGCATGTATTACTGCCATTGGCATCGCCAATAATAGCCGTGTTCCTGATACTTACATTAATAAAGATTGGGGAGACTCAGGTACCTGCAGGTCCTCCGTTTCAGTCAGCCAATACAAGCGGGGCTGGTGCCTACAATGTTGCTGTAATAATAGTAATAATGGCGATAGCAACGTACTTAATATATCGATTAATAAAGCGGGGTTTAATAAAAACATTTGAGGCCATAAAGAACGTACTGTTGGCAATAGTCATAATAAGCTCGACGCTATTCTACGTAATGACCTACGTATATGGATATGAACTAGAGCCACTAGCTAACTACCCATTATCAGTCCTAATATTGAGTATTGCAATTAGTGCGTTAATACTGTATTCGGCGATTAAGGCAAAGAACGTAATTGCCAGGGCATTAGCCATTAGTGCGTATAGTTCCATGGCTGGCGTTATATTTACGATAGCCCTACCTGCATGGACACTGGCCTTATTATTAGTGGCATTGCCACTTTATGATATAGTAATGGTGTACAAGGGATTGTTGGGTCGATTAGTTACTGAGCTTTCTAAATACGGTGAAGGTAAATACCCAATACTCAGGGGATTAATACTTGATATGGATGGAATAGGAATTGGCGTTGGTGACCTTGTCCTTTACGCAACATTAGTTTCACTAACGATGCTTCAGTACGTTCTTCATGGTTTCACATTCATTCAAAGCTTAGTGGCATCATTAATATCACTGGTGGGGATAATGCTTGGACTTTACGTAACATTTAGGTATTTATTGCCAATTAAGAAATACGCACCAGCCTTACCAATACCTATACTTCTCGGTTCAATACCATTGATATTCCTGGCAACAATATTATTATGATGAATCACGACATAAGGATATAGTTAACCCTTCTAAGCACCTCACGCTCCTTCTGCGTAGGATATTTACGTAATATTTCTATCCAGGGATTATTTATCATCTCCTTATATTGCATCGACATCATGACATTATAATGTGGCAGTAATAAAAGGTAAATAGATAGATAGTAAAAATAATACAATAATTTACTATCTAAAAGGAATATTTATAAAATAATTTATAAATTAAGAATTCTGTGGTTAAGGAAGTTTATATTTCTCATCCATCCGCCGGCATAGGTTCATCAACATTTCCGTTAGTTTGTCACGTTGATGATGGTAGGGTAATTCGTTGTTTACCATTTCGGATACCTAATGAGGTTAAGGTCTAAGTAGTAGTTAAGGACTTGCATACAGATGAGGAGTACGAAACATATACAGATAATTTTGGTGCATTCATAATAAAGGACTTGAAGTGGAATCACAGGTATGAGGTAGTAATAAGTAGGGAGGGATATGAAGTGAAGATGCTCGTAGTAAGTACCGCAAGCGACGTAGTATTGAGGGAAGTGAGATTAAGGAAAATAGAAAAATAGTATTAAAATGGACCTAGGTATAACTGCGAGATATCATCCATTATGGCTATACAATACCCAGCTATCCTCCTTAATTCTCGTACTAAATACATAAGATTCAATATCTTATCTAATTTATCACCGCAACTAACATTGGTGTGTCCAGAGAGGACTGTTGATAAAACGTCATACTCTATCGCCTTTACCTTACTCATCTTGTCCTTAATATACGTTATCAGCGTTATCTCACGATTATTGAAGTAATCCATAGTATTCGTAAACATATCTATTAACACACTAACCAAATTCAGTACTTTATTTACGATATCGGCATTGCCAAAATCAACGCTTTGCATATAATTAATGGCATTAGCCACGTGATTTATTAATTGAAATAGGTCTCTCGCAATTTCGGCATAAATAACTATTTCTCTTATCGATAATGAGCTGTACTCCGGCATTTGCGATATTTTAGCAAGTAACCTAACAACATAGGCATAGCGCTTCTTAATGTCTTTACTTCGCTCAACCATCTCCTGCATAAGCATAGAATCATTATTCATTAACGCTTGCTTTAAGTCCTCGAGCAATCTTAATGTAAATTTAAACATACGTGTAAAAATGTTTATTAAATAATCTCGTCTAATAAAGTTCTGCGAATCATCAACATTTATTTGTAAAAGATTACCCGAAATATCCTGAATATCTATATTAGGAAGAACATTAGACAAGCCCTTAATTTTCTTCTTAACTTCGGCCTTAATTATATTATTTGAGGTAACCTGTATTGTATTAACCCCCTGCAAATAATACATTTGTATTATATATAATAACGTATTTACATCTGGTATAAGATCAACATCGATCTTTACGTTTATAGGTAATTCTTTTTTATCTGCCGGTTTAATTATTAAAGATTTTTCCATTATTGATGATTAATAATGGATCGTGAGGAGATAAATTATTAAGCTTTATCCAGCTTGATGGTAAGGCAATTATGTAGCTTCCTGTGCTAATTTTTTGTAATTTTCTAACATATACTTCCTTAGCATGCTCATCCTGGCTATTGTTTGAAAAAATCATGTAGTAAAAAATCAAATTATTTTTATTTTTAAATTCTTTATTTAAAATTAATTAATCGTTGATATTCTAATGCATTTGCTATAATTGTCATCTATTTTCCTAAAAAATTAGGCTTTCTCTTTTCCTTAAATGCTAATATACCCTCCTTAAAGTCCTGTGTATACCTCAATAATGCGAAGGTCTTTCTTTCGATATCGTAGGCAACATCTAACGGTGCGTTCATTACGAGATTTATCGCGTACTTCATAGCCTTCAACGCTATGGGTGAGTATGACATCAATTCATTAGCGATTTCTAGCGCTCTATCCTCAATCTTATCCTCAGGTACCACCTCATGGACTAATCCCAACCTTAAAGCCTCCTCAGCATTTATTCTCTTACCGAGCAATAAATAGTACCTAGCCCTTATAGGTCCTAAGGATCGTACGAATTTCGTTAATCCTCCATTAGCCGGTACTGTACTGAATTTGATTTCTGGAAGACCTATCTCAGTATTAGGTGTGGCTAAAATGATATCGCAGGATAGGGCTAAATCCACGGCTACCCCAAGTACATAACCTTTCAATAATGCCATTGTTGGTTTAGACATTGACTCCACGGCCTCTACCGTCTTACCCCAATCAATTAGGTCATTAGGCGTTAAATCAAGAAATTCATTAACATCAGCACCCGCAGAAAATGCCTTATTTCCAGAGCCTTCGAACATCACCACCTTGATATTTTCATCGTTCTCCAGCTCACTTATGATACGACCAAGCTCCTTCCTCATCTTTAGGGTTATGAGATTCAACGGTGGCTTATTTATTATGACCTTAGCAATATTGCCATTTATTATCTCAACACGCCAGCCATCAAATTCACGTGCACTGACGCTCGGCATCACTAAAATAATTATAAAACTCGTAATTTTAGTGCTTTCTATGGAATTAATTACCGAGTAATTACCAAAAAACTTAAAGATAAAGTAACGAAAATGATTTATTAATGACGCAGAGAAAGAGGGTCGCTGTTATATCGGGTTCGGGTCGTGGTATTGGTAGGGCTATTGCGGTTAGGTTGGCTAGGGATGGTTTTGGTGTTGTTGTTAATTATAAGAGGCATGATGAGGAGGGTGAGGAGACTATGAGGTTAATTAAGGGTGTTGGTGGTGATGCTATTATGGTTAAGGCTGATGTTGCGACGGCAGATGGCGCCAGGGCCGTGATTGATGAGGCAATTAAACAGTGGGGTTCTGTGGATGTGCTGGTGAATAATGCGGGCCTTGGTATAATGAAACCATTCACCGAAGTCGATGAAGGGTTATGGAATAAGGTTATTGATACAAACCTCAAGTCAGCATTTTACTTAACAAAGTTTGCGGTACCATACATGATAAAGAGTGGTTGGGGTAGGATAATAAATATGAGCTCGATAGAGGGCATAATGGGCGCGGCTTACAACGTGCCCTACGCAACGGCGAAGGCAGCCCTAATAGGATTCACGAAGGCCTTGGCCGCCGAGTTAGCTCCATATGGAATAACTGTCAACGCCATAGCCCCCGGCCTTGTTAGGACTAAGATGGGCATGAGCCTACTCCAAGTACTTAATGTTAAGGAGGAGGATTGGGTTAGGACAGGGACTCTCACTGGGAGAATTATCGAGCCCGAGGAGATCGCCGAACTAGTGGCATTCCTAGTAAGTGACTCGGCAAAGAACATAACGGGGCAGGTCTTCATAATAGACGCAGGAACAACGATTAGACTGGCACTTCATTATTAAATGAATTAAGACGGATGTTTATATTTCCTTAATAATTCCTTAGTAATCGTCTTAGTATTTTTCCTGTGGTTGTTTTTGGAAGTTCATTTACGAATTCGAAGTAGTGGGGCACTTTATAAAATGCGCTATTCTGCTCTTAAGAATTCCCTTATATCATTTATCAACTCCTCACTTGGTTTATAACCTGGCTTTAATACTATAAATGCCTTAGCGTGGGTGAGCCCCTCACTATCCCTATACCCTGCAACTGCTGCCTCCTTTACTGCAGGATGTTGTAATAAGACATTCTCTATCTCGTAAGGCGACATCCACACGCCACCTTGCTTTATCATATCATCAGCCCTAGCCACAAACCATATTATACCATCCTCATCCCTATACACAATATCGCCTGAATTCCACCAACCAAAGCCGAAGGATTCCGTGAACTTTTCATAATTTCTCATTATTAATAAGGCATTACTATAACCTCTAACGTATAGAATGCCTTGCTTATTTGGTTCCTTAATCTCCTCATTGGTCTGCGGATCTACGATCTTTATTTCATAACCAGGCGCCACAGTATCGGCCGCACTACAATGGAAAGGCTAGTATATAACCAAAGCCGTAAGCGAAGAAAAACTTTGATGTGGAGAATATTATGTCCTTCTCATTAACATTTATTATATACTTACCCAACGTATCTGCTATGTACAGGATATCACCGTGCTTATGAACCACGGCCTTAGGCTTACCTGTTGTTCCACTTGTTAGTAAGATGAAGGCTGGATCATCCCTATGAGTCTCAGCAGGTTCAAAACTCAGGCGATCCTTTACCTATAAGATCGCCGAATAATATGACATCCTCCTCCATACTCCTCGTGTCATTTGTGAATTGATTTTCGCCGGGCGCAGGCGTGAGAATAATCTTCCATAAAGACTTTACCTTTTGCTTAATCTCTAGAGCCATATTGAGATGCGACGCATCAGTAATAAGTACCCTAGCCCTGATTAGGTTAGCCGCGTATAAATAATCGTCCTTGGTCAACTTAAAGTTTATCAATGCTGCAATCCCACCCATTCTTACGGTGCCTAGAAATGCGATTACGGCCTCGATAGTATCAGGCATTATTATTAAAACCCTCTCCTCCTCCCTAAGTCCAATGACATTCCTAAGCGCCGATCCGAATCTATTGACTCTCTCAAGTAATTCGGAATATCTTATCGAGTATATTAATTCACCATCACTATTCAATTGATAATAGGCGATCTTATTACCACGACCCTCCTTAACATGCTTATCAACGAGCTCCATCGTCACGTTAAGATCCACCGGTATGCCCGCCAAGATCTCGTCTTAGCTTGGAACGTGCTCCATATACTATTAATAAATTTTTACATTTTTAAGTATTTCTTTTCATTAATAATTATAAAAACTTTACAATCATACTCTTACATAATTCTATTCTATATGCCAATATTTAGAAAATATAAACCTTAAACCTTATAAGCTATGAGGAGTCGAGATAATAGATTATGGGCTTTATAGATGCGCACACCCACATCGTTTTCAAAGATACAGTAACAAATGGCCTATTCAAGTTAATGTCGGGTGAATTATGGAGAGTACCCGTTGAGAAGCTCCTAGTGACGCCTAGGGACGTTGTTAGTATGCTTGATGATGCGAATATTGATTATGTAGGCGTTATGGCATTTCCATTACGTAAGATAGTGGGTGACGTTACAGAGGAGTACACAATTAAGGTCATAAATGCTGTACGAGACTACGCAGACAGATTCGCAATAATAGGTGGTGTTGAGGTTAATGAATTATCAATAGATGAAGTAAAGTACTGGCTCAATAAACAGTATGAAAGCGGTATAAGTGCCATAAAAATCCACCCAGTCCATCACTGGGTCAAACCAAATGCCTATAGACCTGAGGAACAAAATCTAAAACAACTCGAATTAATTTATCAATTCGCCGAGGACCACAGGTTACCAGTGTATATCCACACTGGCACGAGCATAGCCCCCAAGGCTAGAAATAAGTATGGCGATCCAATATTTATAGACGATGTGTCCGTGGACTTCCCTAGATTAACAATAATAATGGCGCACATGGGCAGGCCAATATGGATGAGCACAGCATTTCAATTAGTAAGAATAAGACCAAACATATATGCCGACCTCTCCAGCATACCACCAAAGAAAATGCTCGAATACGTACCAAGACTCGCAGAAATAAGCGATAAGGCGATCTATGGGAGCGATTATCCAGGGCCTGGCGTTTATGACATAAAGGCAAACCTACAGGAATTCCTAAAAATACCAATACCAAACGATTCAATAAAGAAGATCGTAGACGACAACCCAAGAAAAATCCTAAAGCCACTGTCAAGAAATAGATAAATTACTAATTAAGGCTTAAAATGCCATAACTCAATTTAAACTTGCTCAATACAAAAGTGCAAATAATGCAAAGCAGTAGGTAAACCTCAGAATTAACCAAGCCCAAACCCGCTGCACTAACTAAGCGGCTGAAATAACCAACGCTAAACATAAAGAAAAGCTTAAATCAAAGACAACAAAACATTGGCTTGCGGGGGTGCCCGAGCCAGGTCAAAGGGGGCGGACTTAAGATCCGCTGGCGAAGGCCTGCGTGGGTTCAAATCCCACCCCCCGCACCAAGAATTGGTAGTATTCATTTCATTTATTCATAATACAATCAACATGATATTTTATTTCTATGCAATATTTTTCATAAAATAGTAAATAGGGATAGTCATTATGAATAATAATGTAATTAATACCGCTATTTGGATGTTCGTAGCCCTTAGAGGTATTCATAATAATTCAAATGTATTAGAATGATGTGAAAATAATATTTTTAAATACATTTACCGAGATTAGGGTTTGATGGCGTCATTGAATGATTGGTTCATAGCAACTAATCCTAAGACCTTTGCTGCGACTATCACATCATCGACCGTTGGCGCCTTGACTGCTTATTACTTAGTTGGACGTTTTGACATAATTAAATATTTGCTTACTGTGGTGGGGTGGTCCTGGCACAGGCTGGTGTTAATTTGATAAATGATTACTATGATTATAAATCTGGGGCTGATTTACTATATGCCTCGATGAGTATAAGGCATAAGATGCATTCTATACTTGATCTAGGCATTAGCGAGAGGTCTGTAATGTTTGGTGGTTTCTTGTTAATGATTGTGGCTGCGGTGATTGGTATATACCTCGGTTTATTGGTGAGTTTATTGGCTATAGTGCCGTTGATCATCGTTGGTGCGTTTCTTGGTGTTAGTTATTCAATACCACCGTTGAAGCTTAGGTATAGGGGTATTGGTGAGGTTTTGGCGTCACTGGCGTTGGGTCCGTTGACTGGTTTAGGGGCTTTCGCTGTTCAGGTTGGTTATTTATCGTTAGTTCCTTTCGTGAATACGATACCTAATGGGTGTTTTACGGAGCTGGCGTTGTTATCTGCTGGTATGCTTCATAGGGATACTGATGCTTTGATGAATAAGAGGACCTTGGCTGTGCTACTTGGAGCTAGGGGTAGTGGTTTGTTGGCTATTGCATTGATCGGCATTATGTATTCCTCATTAATTGCATCGGTACTACTTAATTACTTACCAATGATATCCCTAATTGCTTTATTGACGCTTCCCATCGCCATTTATTACACGAGAACCATGGTAAGGGGTATTATTAGTGAGGAGGATTATCGTAAACTTAGGGCTCTTTGGGGCGGTACATTCTCGGTAAGGGTCATCTACAGTGCCATGATTATCTTATCCATAATAATAGCCAAGGTACTGGGGTGATCCACATGGCAGTTAAGAGTGCAGTTGTAGAGAGGTGGAGTAATGTTATTGGTGGTTACCTATCGTGGGTGATGGATGCCTATGACCTTGGTGCTGTCTTGATTACGGCGCCGATCCTTGGATCGCTCTTCTTCCCTAGATCTGGTGGTTTATTGCTGTTATTGTATTCCTCATTACCCATAGCATTTACGGTGGTCTTCAGACCATTAGGCGGGTTAATCTTTGGCTACATTGGTGATAGGTTTGGTAGGAGGACTTCCCTACTCATTACAGTACTTGGTTACTCATTATCAATAGGATTGACTGGTTTCCTACCTACGTACGCGCAGGTTGGCGTATTAGCGACAATAGCATTGATAATACTTAGGTCGTTGCAGGGAATATTTATTGGCGGTGATATATCAGGTGGCTTCACAATATCTATGGAAAGTATCTACAGATTAAGGGGCTTTTTCTCTGGGGTATTTCAATCTGGTGTTCTCCTGGGTTTTGTAATAGTTGACTTGTTATCTACATACCTAGCATTAACATTGGGGAAAGCCTACCTTAGCTTTGGCTGGAGGATAATTTACTGGGTTGGTATGGTGCCGGCAATACTCGCGGCATTCATAAGGCTTAGTATGGCTGAACCAATTGCCTGGGTAAAGAGGCAGAGGTTAAGTCCATTTAAGGCATTGTATCCATTGCCTCAAGTCTTCATGGTAATGCTTGGTATGTGGGTCATGGTTTACGCAAGCTCCACATTCATGCCCATATTCCTAGCCGCAGTGCTTAAATTACCACCAAGTTTATACGCTCCTCTACTCGTGGTTTTCAACGCAGTGGGTATACCAGCCATGATAATTGCGGGATACGCATCCGATAAGCTGGGTAGGAAGTATGCAGGTATAATATCGGCAATAATCGCAGCCGCAAGCGCTGCTTGGTTTTACATGACCGTTAATGCCCAGAACCTAACCATGGAACTACTACTATTTGGATTCTTACTAAATCTACCCTCTGGCATAGTACCTGCCTACCTGGCGGAGAGGTTTAAGACGCATGGTAGAGCCACGGGTGTTGGGACTGGGTATAATGGGCCGTTCATAATAGCTGGCTGGACCTCAACAATAATAGCGATGCTATCGAGGATAATAAATCCATACGGCTCGGCCATGACCATGTTCCTAATAGGCGCCTTAATATCAATAGTAGGACTGGTGATAGGGCCGGAGACAAGGCATACAGACTTAAGCACCTGGGGATAACGATTACCTAAAATAGTCAAGCATTATAACATCTAGATCTCTCTTTCAATCCTAATTTCTATTCTGTATTCATATCGACACATAACTAATAGCTAAAATAAGGGCCGTGGATTACTGATAAGTCTGTAACACTTTTGCGTAACTATTCGTTATTTTTAGTGGAGTAATGAGACCGAGTAACCAACGGTCACAATGAAGTCGGTCTCTTCCTTTACGGAATATCTTTATCTTTGATGATACGCACTTTTGGAGAAGCTAATCGTTGATTAACGTTCTATCGTTCATACTTTATGTTATTATCCATTACATAGCCTAACTATGTGCCTATTTCTAGCAATTGCCTCTCTTTCGATGATTATCACTGTATAATTAATTCCACCTGTTTTGTCGTTATAACTCTCTACTACCTGCGTGCTCATGGCATTATCAACGTGAGTTGCATTATCATGTGCGATATTGCCTTGTATACCTACGATATGTAATTGGTGTACGACAACCATTATCATAACTATTAAAAGTGTAATTACTATAATCAGAATCGCTGTTTTTAATTCCATTATATCTTACCCAAGGCACTAGTTTAAATAACCATTGTGTCACGATATCGATGATAAATCTTAATCATTGAGAATAAGGCTTATTTATTAACTTCAGTATTCAATAATGGTTCCCCGCGCCGATAAGACCCGTGAAATCACGGGCCTATGAATCGGCATCCGTCGGGTCGTGGAGCCCGGCGCATTCTTCATTGATTGATTCCATGATTATCCTCATGGCAATCTCGAAGTCATTCCTCAGAACTGACCCTAAACCAATCCTAATCCCATCATCCTTACCAAAGTATTGACCAGGTACTGTTAAGACATCCTTACTCAACAACTTATTTGAGAAATAGCTTCCTGTAACTCCTCGGCATCTAAGTCTCATGTAGAGTATGGGCATGTACTCCACATAACTAATATTGACATAATCTCCAGCTTCCTTAATAATCTTCCTCATGATCTCCACATTCGGCATTATTATACCTAGGTTTCTCTCCCTAACCCACTTCCTGTTCTGAATAAGTATTGAGACATACTTTAGGTTCAGGTCTATGACCAATGGACTAACTAAATCAACTATTCCATTAATTTCCTTGACCACGCTCTCATCACCAACGACCCAACCAACCTTAAGCTCGCTCATTGTGTAGAACTTCGATGTACTAAAGGTGAAGATCATGTTCTCCATAGGCAGATCTCGGAGATTACTCTCCACGAATTCAAGGAATATGGAATCAATCACAGCATACGCATCCTTCCTTCTCAATTCATCACTCAATTCCCAAAGCAACTTTTTACTCAAAAATATACCAAGCGGATTATTTGGATTTGAGAAGAATAGTACCGAGTTCTTTTTAATGTAGTTGAACAGTTCCGTTAACGATTCGTTGATAACAATCTCTGTTTGCCTTAAATGAAGGAATCTTGGCAATACCCTTATTGGCTCATACTCAGGTATCACGGTAATTACATGCTCAACCTTACCTAATTCTCTCAACGCAGTTAAGGCTGCAAAATTACCCTCCTGTGTACCATGTGTGATTGCTAAGTTTCTTTTATTAACACCATAAATGTTCACTAAATTCTCAGTGAAATCTTCAGCCTCACCAAGCTTCATAACGTCATCCAACGGTATTGGCTTAACACCACTACTTGATACATCATATCGCGCCTTATGTGTACGTAACCACGTGAAATGCTCAATTTCCACGACCCATTTAGAGTCCCTAGTTATTAATAAGTAGTATCTGGATAAACCCTAAAATATCATGGGCAATTGAGTAATTATGACACATGAGAAGAAGTATGTGTTGGTTATTGACCAGGGAACCACGGGTACGAGAGCGGCCCTAATCTCTCATGACGGCTCGATAATGGGTTACGCGTATCACGAACATACCCAGATATATCCCAGACCTGCCTGGGTTGAGCATGATCCGATAGAGATCTGGGAAAGGACGCAACAGGTAATTAAGGAAACCCTTGAATTGACTAGGATTAATCCTAAAGAAATTGCTGCTATTGGTGTTACGAATCAACGCGAAACAACCATAATTTGGGACCCTAGGACTGGACGACCTGTTTATAATGCCATTGTATGGCAGGACAGGAGGACTTCACCATTAGTTGATTACTTAAGGCAGAATTACTTCTCGGTAATACAGGATAGGACCGGTTTAGTACCTGACGCATACTTCTCTGGTACTAAGATTTGGTGGTTACTTGATAATGTCCCCGGACTTAGGGATAGGGCTAGGAAGGGTGAGGTCATCTTTGGAACGATAGATACCTGGTTAGTCTGGAATTTAACTAGAGGTAGTAAGGACGTACTAACACCAGAAAGGGGTGGCGCTCACGTTACGGACTATAGTAATGCTTCGAGAACCATGATCTTCAATATACACAAACTTGATTGGGACGATGAATTATTAGAGATTGAAGGTAAAATACCGAGAGACATATTGCCATTACCAAGACCGTCAAGTGATAAAAGAATCTATGGATATACAGGTCCTGAAATCTCAAATAAATTATTCAGTGGTGTTCAAATACCTGTCTGTGGCGATGCAGGTGATCAACAGGCAGCCCTGTTTGGGCAGGTTGGTTTTGATGTTGGCGAGGTTAAGTCGACGTATGGTACGGGTAACTTCATACTTATGAATATTGGGGACAAACCCGTTAAGTCTAGGGCGAATCTATTAACAACCATTTATTACTCCCTTGAGGAGGGTAAGGCCGTATATGCGCTTGAGGGTAGTATATTCATAACGGGCGCAGCTGTGCAGTGGCTTAGGGATGGTCTTAAGATAATTGAGGTGTCTGATGAGGTGGAGCCGTTAGCCGCGGCTGCCTTGGATACAGGTGGTGTTTATTTTGTGCCTGCCTTCGTTGGTTTAGGAGCACCGTACTGGGATCAGTATGCCCGTGGGCTCATAATAGGTATTACACGTAGTACCGAGAGGAAGCATATTGCTAGGGCTGTTCTTG
Source organism: Vulcanisaeta sp. (assembly GCA_023256215.1). Lineage (GTDB taxonomy): Archaea > Thermoproteota > Thermoprotei > Thermoproteales > Thermocladiaceae > Vulcanisaeta. The sequence goes on from JAGDXB010000024.1 coordinate 15,821, forward strand.
AGTCGATAGCTTACCTTAATAGGGACGTACTTGAGGCTATGGTGAGCGATACGGGTATTAAAATACCTAGGATAAAGGTTGATGGTGGTGCTGCCGAAAATAATTTCCTAATGCAGTTCCAAGCCGATATAACAGGTATTGAGGTTTGGAGACCTGTTGTTCTTGAAACAACGTCATTAGGTGCGGGATATCTGGCTGGTTTGGCTGTAGGTTTTTGGAGGGATTTGGATGAGGTGAGACATAATTGGAAAATAGATAGAATATTCAAACCAAGGATGAGCTTAGAGGTGAGGGAGAGGCTTTATAAGGGATGGAAAGCCGCTGTTCAAAGAGCATTAGGTTGGGCGAAGGAGGTACCATGGGCATACGGACTTCAATGATGTATAATATTTATTTTATATAGGATTAGTATTTATATAAATTTAAGTTTTTGCCATTTCGTATGGAGTCTAAAAGCTTGCCTAAGAGAAGTACGTATACCGTATT
>JAGDXB010000024.1:16316-17189 GCA_023256215.1 Vulcanisaeta sp.
ATATTTATTCAAGGACACAACCAAATAAAGAAAGTGAATCAAAGACTGAGCTTATACCAGGTCAGTTAGGTCTTTGGTCGTTGATGTTCATGACCGTAGCTGCCATTTATCCGATGGCCATGGCCGTATCAAACGCATCAGCAGCTGTATCTTATTCCGGGTTTGCAGCGCCTCTCGTACCTCTCTTTGGTGCGTTGCTCATCCTTTTTGCAACAGTACCTGTCCTTGAGTATGCTAGAATAGCCGCATTTGCTGGCGGCTATTATGGATTAGTCGAACTAGGCTTTGGTATTAGTGCTGGTAAATTCTTAGGCGTGCTTAGGATTTTCTATAACGCATTTTTTGATTCATTAACTGCTACTGCTTTTGCTTATGAAATATACACTACATTTTATGTACTATTCCATTATGAGATAGCGGGGTGGGTTCTAATACTCATGACTATAATATTTCTAGTACTTATGTACTTATTTACTGTAATAAACCTCAGGGTTACAGCATGGTCTAATAATATTATTCAAATATTGCAGATCGTAATTCTCCTGGCATTTTCAATATACGTAATATTGAAAACACCATATAATAGTTTATCTGCATTTAACCCATACATGGCTCCAGGAGGTCTTAGTAGCTTTTTCTTAGGCGTCGTTTTAGCGGGTTTCCTCTTCTATACAGGTTATGGCGCACCGTTGTATTTATCCGAGGAGGGCGTGGAACCTTTCAAGAATGTTTGGAGAGCTATCGTTTATGGTGTAATACTGACAGCATTACTTGGGACACTAACCATGTATTCCGAGGTCGTTGGTATTGGACCAAGTAAGGTTAGTTCATTAGCGTCAGTATTAAACCCAGGCCTCTCTGCATATGTTCCTT
>JAGDXB010000017.1 GCA_023256215.1 Vulcanisaeta sp.
CTTAACAAGACTAGTCTTAGCCAAACCAGGAAAACCCTCAACCAAAACATGACCACCAGCTATTAAACACGCCAGTAGTAGTTTAATCTCATTATCATAGCCAATAACTGCCTTAGAGATCTCCTTTATCATAATATCCGCGGCATTCTTCACATCCTTTATCTCCATTATAAATTACCAACTATCATTAATGAATTAGGTATTTTAAAGTCAACGCAGCTTCACATGGCTAATTATTACATATGTTAAGTAACCGATTATCCAGGGCATTGCGAGAATTAGACCAATTATTATTGATAAAGTAACATTACCAAACCCAACGCCAGACATGGGCTTGCCCAAAAGGGGCATTGGCGTAAACATAACCCATCCATTCCCAATATATGCCTCATCCCAAAGTATGCTTGTTGTTGAGCTGAAGATATAATTATCATCGCCAGTACTAATGCCGTAAAAACCATAAACAACCCTAGTCGGTATATTATAACTCCTCAATACATACATAGCAATCACCGTAAAGTCTATTGGCGACCCTTTATTGAGTATCAGTAGGTTTTCAGGCCCTACCGAGTATGTAATTAATCTATACCTTCCGTTGGTTAGCACATAAAACACCTTATTAATTATATTAATCGGATTATTACCTATGTGGTTCATATTAAAGGCCTTGGTTATTAGTTCACTAGGGATAGAAATACCAACAGGGCCCACATACTCCATGGCATACAAGGCCTCAGTATTCTCACCAAAGTTCTCAGCCAGTTTGCGACAAATATACATGCTGTAATTTACGGCCGTAACAGGTGTTGAAGCAACGACAATGTCACCAGGCTCAAGAAGCATTAAATCAGTGTTTGGTGTTGTACTAACTATCGATACATTACTTACGAAGTACATTAATGGAGGCTGTAGATTAACTACAACGGGAATAGGTAAAATCTTCATAGGGCTATAAAATGTCACATTTACCATATACTCACTGCAGTCATAACCGTAACTAAACCATATAGTTAACGGAGGCTTTGAAGAATTAATGGTAATCAATGGTAATGTGTTTATTAGGGTCCCATTACCATACTCATTAAATACAAGGTATCTCAAAAACACCGGTATCTTTGACTGCGCAGTTGCTACATAATATGAGTAATTGCCAATCGAAAGAACTGTGGGGACACTAACAGCTTCATAACTAACTACAGGGATAAAGTATCCAGTGAATGTGAGTCTCGTAATTAATCCGTTATAAATACCAACATAGACAAAGTTACCCAACCTAAGAAGCCCTGCGAATCTACCCTCATAAACTCCCTGAGGAACTATGATATACCCCGTAGAGTTTACGTACGATACCTCATAAACAACCATAGAATACGCACTACCAACGTACGTCAATGACGCATTCATAGGTACTGCCGATGAATTAGACTGTGATAATACGCCAATTATCGCATTAAGTAGCAAAAGCATTATTAATGTGCTCATTAAATAGTTCCTAATAATGCAAATTAATAAATCATTTATCATAGTGATAATGCTATCCTTAATAATAGCCACAACTCTACTGCCAATCGAAGCCCTAGGTAACAATTACATTGGTTTTTATAACAGCATAAACTGGCCCGTAATTAGCGTTTCAATCATTAATGGATCTCACGTGGACAACGGCATTATCATAATCATATCACCAAGTACGAAACTGAACCAGCAATACGAAGTATTCTCAGGTATTTACGTGGTTGGTAGCGATTATTTTCTAGTTAATGGTGTAATATACATTAACGGCACGATTTATATAACAGCATTAACACCGGTAAATGTAACATTAAGTTCTAGTAATGTACAATCTGCAACGGGTTTAGGCAATGTAAATTATGGTGGTTTTGAATACATGGTTAAAGGTGGGCATACATACCGTGTCGGGCAAATAGAGTCACAGACAATAGGTTTACCTACTGTCCACAGTATTAACTCGGTAAGTAATATGAATAATTTTAATATTAACAATGCAATAAATGGTTCAGAGAAGGCTACATATGAACTTAATCAGCCGCATCCAAGTAATACGAAATCACCATCATCCCTCATTCTTAATGCATCATTAATAACGACATTACTACTTATAATATTACTACTGGCATCTCCATTTATAGAATACGAGCCAAGCGATAATAAGGAATGTATCAATAGGGAGTTCACGAAATTAATAAAGAAACTAGGTCTTAATGATCCATCATTAACACATAGAGACATTGGTAATTACCTAAAGAAAAGCCTCTACCTGGATGACGGCCTTATCGATCACTTAATTAATTATTACGAAATCGCAATGTATAGCAATAAAAACGTTGAATGTGAGGAATTTAAGGCATTAATTAATGAAATAATTAATGCGAGAATTCGTAGGAGGGGTTGACGAGGCAGGTCGTGGTCCTGTTATTGGCCCAATGGTAATGGCGATAGCTGTAACAGACGATATGGACAAGCTAAGGAGAATCGGTGCTAAGGATTCTAAGGAATTAAGTCCACAGAGTAGAAAGGCATTATTTAATGTCCTTAAGTCAATCCTTGATTACGTGGATTACGAAGTGATTGATCCAGGCATTATTGATAATTACGTATTTATGAACGCCTTAAATAGGCTCGAGGCTGAAGTAGCCACGAGACTGATAAGTAAGGCTTTGAATAATGTGGGTATTGACGTTATATACGTGGATTCCCCAGACCCTATTGCTGAGAGGTATGGAGAGATGCTGAAAAATGCTATCCATGCTAATATTAAGATTGTCTCTATGAATAAGGCCGATAAATTAATCCCGGTGGTATCCGCAGCCAGCATAATAGCTAAGGTCATTAGGGATTCCATAATTGAGGAGTTACACAGGGAATATGGTGATTTTGGAAGTGGTTATCCTAGTGATCCAAGGACCATAAACTTCCTTAGGAATTGGTTTAGGGAGCATGGTGAATTACCACCAATAGTTAGGAAGAGTTGGTCAACTGTAAGAAAAATAATTGGCGGTGGCTTAGATAATTATCTATGAGTATTATGGTCTGCTAAAGTATAAATACTCGTTTTCACTGGGTATACCGTATGAGGATAAGCCTAATGATAGCCATAATCGGTCTCACGTTTATGATTATTGGATTCATAATATCGTCATTAGCCAATAATGTGTTACTATCATCATCTATCTTCATAATAGGCTTTCTTCTTAACATCCTCGGTATCTTAATGATAAATAGGGACATTGAGAACCTCCTTGTTCAACTAGAGATGCAGAGCAATAGGCCAAGCCCTGAGGATATTAAGAGACGACCACTTAGAAGACCAAAGAGGGGTTAACGAACATAGTAATTTTTATTTAATTCATTAATTACTTAGTAATGCATTGGTGATTCTGTGAAGACGATATTAATAACAAGCGGAACTAAGGGTGGTACGGGTAAGACTACGATAGCCACCAACATGGCCGTTGTACTAGCTTATGAATTAAGGAACAAGGCTCAATACCCAGTGGTTCTCGTCGACCTTGGGCTTGATAGCGGCACAGCGACAATGCTACTTTTAGGCGACATAAGGGAACAAATGCCGTACACACTGGCCGATTACTTCGCCGGAAAAGTGCCTGATCCATTATCAACACTCTATGTAAAGACGTGGCAGGTTGGTGATGAGCTCTTTAAGCTCGTCTTTACAGCATCCCTAAGTCCATATCCAAGCCAGATTAGGATTGATAGGTACTTACTTAGGGGATTGATAAATGCGATAAATGCCATATCTCCACTGTATGTCATAATAGACACTCCAGCCCTAGGCCTCTCCTACGATACATTAGCCACATTATTCGAGGTTACCACGAATGTCATCTTAATAGCCATACCTGACCACAGCAGCCTAAGGGCCGTGGGCAACGTGGTTAATCTAATGAAGGATATGGAGATCAGTAATAGGTTGATAAAGCCCATACTCAATATGCTTAATATTAAATATCCAGTGGACGCATTGAGCGGCTATCCATGGGCAAAACTTCTGAAGGATATAACCGGCATTGAACCACATATAATACCTTATGACGAGTTATTCCCAATAGTGAGACAAGCGTTAGAAATAGAGAGTTTGAAATTATCCTTCTATGAATCACCGGCATTGGATTCGATTTTTAAGTATGTTGACTATTTAATAGATACTGTACCACCAGGTTAGTATGGTATATTTGATGAAGGTGCGGCCATAGACCCAAATAGGGCATTTGCTATGAATGGCGACATTGCGTAGAAGGCCACAACAATTAATGTAAGCACAACAGCATGTCTAAAGCCAAGTGATAGTTCACCCTCACCAAGCTTACCAGCTATTAGTCCCATTATGAATGAGTCAATGGTTATAGTGAAGGAGAATGAAGTAGCCAATAGATTGATTAATGGATTAGATGTCGGTCCACCTGCGGCGACACCACCTGGACCAACCCTGGTCACTATGGCGACTACGGAGAATATTAAGACGACCAGCGTTACTATCAGAATGATGGCGCCGATGTAAGGCACATACCTCAAAGGCCTAAGCCTAGCTCTCATGTTCTCCTGGACATTCACTATTGATGATGCGAAGTTTGCAAGCATATCAAGGACCTGGGGCGAGGCACCACCAAGGTCTATGGTCTCCGTTAATAGGAATGTAAACACCCTTGAGTAGTAACTATGTAGTTTTGGCATTATTGATGAGAGGACCTCCCTAATGGGAACACCATACCTAATCTGCTTAACCATCTTGTCTAGGTACTGATCAAAGGCCCCATACTTCCTCGTATACCTAAGTGTCTCGAAGGTCTTCTCCGGAGTGAATCCGCTCTTTCTTAATTCAGTGACATCCCTAAGAAACTCAGCATACTCCTTATCAATCTCCCACCTCTCCTTAACAATCTTCATGGAGTAAATAGCGGTCGGTATAAATGCAAGAGCGAGCGTTAGGCCGAAGACTATCGTGTAGTCGAGGGGTATTGGTAAACCATGAACATAAACCCTACTACTTAGATCTCTATGGAATAATAAGTCATACTCGAGAAAGCCGGCTACGGCAACAACACCAAGCGAAACACCAGCCCACTTATACGGTCTATAGTCGGTGTACGGAGATCTGAAGGCAGAAACCTCACCGAGATATATAAATGCTACGGATATTGCAGGCACAACGAAGAGACCAAACATGTAATTCGAATTTATAGCCTGCATGAAGGCAGCATACCTATTACCAAATGGTGTAACCGCCTGGGCTAGGTAAAGCACGTCAAGCCCTATTAATAATATCGCCGCGGATCCTATGTAACTCTCCATCAACATGCCAAGGAACTCTGCAGCCCTGTTCATACGCTCAATGGCATTGCTCACAATATCATGTAACCTTGTGTTTATGTAGTGAACAACGTCACCGCCGGTCCTAACGGTGGTTATATAACCACTAATGAATTCCCTAAGCGAATGGCTCTCTATTACTGACGATACGTTAGACAATGCCGTAAGTGGATCCTCACCAAAAATCTTAAACCTAATATAGGCCCACCTGGCTACCTTACCCATGACCTCCAGGATCTTAGCCTCGGCAATCCTCTCCACAGCTCTAAAAACAGAAAGTCCAGAGTTAGTTATTGCCGATACGTAGGCCACGAAAAACGGCAATTCGGTATCAACCTTAAACGCCAAGTCACTGGCGGTTATCCTGGGCATGGCGATCATCATCTCATAAATGATCAGTGGCATGAAGATGAGGACAGCACCAATAATGATGAGGACTAGGTCCCTAATGCCATACTGTGTCGTGAACAATAACCTCATCTTAAGAAGTATTAGCGCACTATTTAGATTTAACATTATCAGCAATACTCCAACCGGTGCCATGGCGATCATCGCAATCATCGTTATGAATAAGACCCTAGCGATGTAGCGCTCAGGGCTTATGAAGGCCAGTGAAGCGTTTAGGTTTTTGAGGAGTCTATCATAGATCTTGGTGTTCCTTAGCCTTAGTATTAATGGTCCCATTACCGATAGGGCAAGTTCGTCTAGGTCCACATTCTATTTCCTAATTTCAACTTTATAAACCTACCCCTACATAAAAGTCCTCAATGCATCAATAAGGATATAAACGGCAAAGACAATAATACCCAAAGCCGAAACAAGCCTAACGATAAAATCAACCCTAGACCCACCATAAACCCTACCAACATAGACAGCATAAGGAAAGACAAAAACCCAAACCAAAATTGCAATGAACAAACCAAGAACACTAAACAAACCAAAAACACCCATAAAGGCCAAGCCAGCAGTCAACCAATACATAACCTGGTAAGGATTAGTCAAGCCCATGGTTAAACCCATGAAATAATTAAGAACGGGAGACCTACCACTAACGGACCTCTTTGGAGAAAACGTTGACTTAAGGATAGAAACAGCCAAATAAACCATAACAACAAAACCAACAAAATAAAGATAACGAGCATAAAAACCCAAAACCCTCGAAAAGAAGTAGGTGAGCACCATCAAAATGGCATCAGCACTCATGGCACCAAGACCAACGCTAGTACCATGAATAGGAGAACGAGTAGCCTCAGCCGCGATCAAAGCGTTCATAGGACCAGGAGGAACAGCAAGTAAAAACCCAAAAACCATCCCAAGAACAAAATCATACAACTGATCGATCATCAAAGGACATGAATCATTCAATGTATTAAGTATTACGCGAACAACAACATAAATAAACAAACCAAGAAGCAACAACCTTAAGAACAACCAAGAGCACAGCTATAAAGTAATGATGAGGATAGAACCCGCCAGACAATGAAGAGTACTTGACCGGCTGATACTTCCCATATTAAGTAACTAAGTAATGTAAATGATTATAATAATTATAAATACTAACGAAATAGAACGCAAAATTAGCGGGCCCGGTGGGATTCGAACCCACGACCTACGGGTTAAGAGCCCGCCGCTCTACCTGGCTGAGCTACGGGCCCGAGTTAACTTCGATATTTATGAAGTTTAAAAACTTTCCCTCATGAATATCAATAATACCTATCTATTAAGGCATTCTCTTTAAATCTGTGGACTCCTATTTATCTTGATGATGAAGTTGAGGTTCATGCTTCTGATCGCACTTTCGCCAATTGTGATGTTAAGTTATTCCATCTTTGGTTATCAATGGTTTATTGCTATTAATTCGAGCCAGATCAATATTGTTGTTTCGCCAACAAATTCAACGTACATACTCAATATCGTAGGTGATGCAAGGACGGCCGTATATATGGAGACCTATGAATTAACGTACCAACCACTTATTGATGAATTAATCAAGCTAGCGAGGAATGGTGTTGAGGTATATGTGGTCTTGTCGGGCAATGTGTACGGTGGCATACCTGAGGAGGAGTACACGGCAGTTAATGAACTAATGAGCGCTGGCGCTCACGTGTCCTTCAATTACATGTTTAATTACGTGCATAGTAAAGTCATTATCATAGATAATGACACGGTGATCATAGGCTCAATAAACCCGACGTATTACGGCTTCGAGAAAGACTTAGGCATAGACCTGATAATTAATAACTCAACCATAGCCCAGGTCCTCGCAAACATAGTACTGAGCGATTACTACAACAGGACAATAACCCAAGTAAGCTACCCAGGAATTGTAGTATCACCAATAAACTCAGCCACATACCTAGAAAACCTACTCAACCAGCCCGGAACCCTATACATGGCCATTGAGGAGCTTTACCCATCCTCAAACATGTACAACTTAATACAACAACACAGTGGCAAAATAATACTCGTAGGCTCACACGCAGAGAATGAATACGCAATTAACGAATTGGGTGCCAAGATGATCAACGACTTGACAGCGAAGGTCATTGTAGTGGGTAATTACGTCTATGTGGGAAGCATAAACCTAGACTACACCTCACTGCATGAAAACAGGGAGCTAGGAATAATAATCGAAAACCCAACAATAGCCCAAGACATAGCAGAAATAATACAACAATGGAACAACCAATACATGGGTAAAAGCACAACGACAACAACACAACAACAGACGCAAACAACCATAAGCTCCACAGCAACACTAATAATACTACTTATAGTACTAGCAATAATGTACCATATCACCAAACAGGCACTAAGACCCCGAAAGAGAAGACGCATACCAAGGCTATAAAATCATCATCGAACCACTCATCTACAGCGCCACGTTTGAATCATTACTGCACACATACCTTACTTTGACCGCTCTCGATCCATCGCTTACTAGGGCGTTCCACTTTCCCTTAATAGAATCTAAGGAAAGGAAACCACAATAATTGGTGCGGGGGCCGGGATTTGAACCCGGGACCTCCCGGTTATGAGCCATACGCGGGGCACATGCCCCAGGGCGCTCCAGCCGGGCTGAGCTACCCCCGCAGTCCCGAGAAAGGTTATGGGTTGGGTGTTTTAAGTTTTTGGTTTTGTGGGTTTGTGCTTAGGGTGTTTAGTGATTATTGTGTTGGTTTAGGCGTTGCTTGTTTGTGTGGCTTTCTTTATGGTTTGTTTTGTTTGATGGTTTATATTTTACTTTCTACAAGTAAATAATGTATTATTATTCTGAGTGTTACTAGTTTATTTGATTAGATTTACTAAAAAGATTTATATTAATACCTGCTGCAGTGTTTCCTGTATGGGTTTTACGGATGTTGGATTGGGGGATGTGTTAAGGATAGTGAGGGAGTTGAGGCAGTTGAGGGATAGGCTTAGGGATAGGTTGCTTATTAAAGTGCCTCGTGATTACGTGGTTGGAGATGTCGATATTACCGCTAGGCCTATGTTTACTGATGGATTTGTGGTTTCCTTTAGGGTTGGTTCTCGTGAATATAGGGTTTGGTGGTCAAGCATTGAGGGTGCGTTGGAGGGTAGGGGTGGTGATTGGGGTGATCATAGGATTGTGGTTGATAAGGAGCCGTACATAGAGTTCTTTAATCCGGATGGTAGCACGGCTGCAATAATTAGGCTTAGGAGTGATTTTGTGAATAGGTTGGAGAACCTTATGAATACGGCCTTTTCCTTATTCCTTGTCGATTGGTTTATCGAGGACGATATTAAGGGTATTGCAAATATTGTGAATGTATTCATACCGGAGGATTACTCAGAGCTTAGGTACATAGGTGATTTTGTGGAGGAAATACACACAAGATTGGGTGAGCTTGGGATAATTAGGGAGTTGGAGGATGGTGTCAGGAAGATAGAGATTGAATGCCATGCGAACAATCACCAGGGTAGGGAGATAGTCGAAGTAATCCCAGTGGGTAGGTACTATCTATGTCGGGAGTGCTTAAGGAGGGCTGAGGAGTATGTGGACAGGACTTTGAATAAATGGGGCAGCGTAAGAATAAAGATACCGAGTGATACATGGCAAGGAATACTAAAGAGTATAGACTATGCTAAGGAAGTAATAAGTAATGCAGAAAGGCAATAACTCAAAACAATTAGCCTGAAAGGTCGTGGTTAAAGAATAAAAGGAAAAAAGAGGTTTTTGGTTTTAGCCCGCGATAGCGGGCCTACCTCCTTTCTTTCCATAGGTTTTTCTTCTTGCTTTTATTTAAAGGTTTCTCTGGTATTCAGTTACAGAGAACCTATATTTTGCTAAAAATAAAATATTTACATATAGCAAAAAATCGTACTTAACAAATATTCTTACTAAGATGGTCCATGATCGTTGTTTATTACGGTAAAGACTTATATTCTTAGTGTAGGAACTTGTGCCTGGCTGGGACTGCCTCATCAAGACCTGGGTGTTCCCCAGGCCGATGAGATGAGGAGGGTCCCCTTTGCCTTTCAATTTAATAAATGATTACTTCTCAAGCGCCTTTCGTATTCTACCTACTCCCTCTCGAATTAATTCTTCATCTATGGCGAAGCTCATTCTCACGAATTCCCTACCCATGCGAGTCTCTGAGAACGCCGTTCCAGGCAGTACAACAACTCCGTAATTTTCCAGTAACCAGTTAGCGAATTGATCCACATCCATGCCCAATTTATCGAGTACCTTTTTAACGCTGGGATACATATAGAATGCTCCATTGCTTCTCCAAACCTCAATGCCAGGTATTTTCCTTAACTCCTCATACATGACATCCCTCCTCCTTCTAAATAGTTCGATCATTGTCTTGGTGCTTTTCCATGAGGTTTCGCTTCTGAGGGCTTCGATACCTGCCCTTTGGGCTATGCTTGGTGGACAGCTGTATGTATTTGCAGCCAATTTCTTTAGCGGCTCAATAACATCTCTACTGGCTACTAAATAGCCTAATCGCCACCCGGTCATGGAAAAGGTCTTGCTGAAGCCATTCGTGTATATTATGTATCTTCTCCATTCAGGTTCAAGTTCAAGTATTCCCTTAAATGCCCTTTCCTCATAAACAAAGTTATCATAAATCTCATCAACTATTACCAGTAGCTTATGGTCTTTAGCTATTTCGAGTAGTTTAGTAACTTCGTCAGGTTTAAATACCGCCCCTGTTGGGTTGTGCGGGTTATTTATTACTACGGCTTTAGTCCTGGGCGTTATTGAATCCTCTATGGTGTCTAGGTCCAGCCTAAATCCGTTCTCTGGATCGAACTTCATTGGTACGTATATTGGTTTACCTCCAAAAAACTTCGTTAATTCTGGATAGGCCGGATATGTTGGGTCTGGGATTATTACCTCATCACCAGGTCTTATGTACGCGGCGATCGCCAGGAAGATCGCTGTTTTAGTTCCCGTGGTAACTATCACCTCATCAGGCCGAACGTTAGTGCCGTACCTATAGTTTAAATAATCAGATATTGCCTCCCTAAGTTCTCGGATTCCCTCAGTCTCCGTATATCCTGTGAATTTTTCATCAAGTGCTCTTTTGGCTGCGTTGATTATGTTATCGAATGTCGGTAGGTCAGGCTGGCCTATGCCGAATGATATTACCCTAATACCCTTCCTCTCTGAAATTTCTCGAGCTTTAGCAAGGTACGTGAAGGCTTTCTCGCCTTGAAGTTCACGTACAGATTCTTTCAGATATTCATTGATTGGATCCATCATTCATAGGTTATAGTAACTTCTTAATAACTATTTTTCAACAAATAATCTACATCATACTAATTATTACTATATAATTTGCAAAGCATGGTGGGGATGATTATAAATAATTTCTAATGCTAGACAGTCATTGACCTATTCCAAGGCTCTCAGTGTCATGTCGTCTTCATACGATATTACGCATATAAACTCTGCATCGTCATTACCTATATTTTCGAGCGCGTGAGGCTCGAATGCTGCAGTAAAGAAAAAGTCTCCTGGGCCTAATTCGTATGCTTCCCTATTAGTTCTGACCTTTAATCTGCCCTTTAATATTATGACAGCCTCCGTATATTTATGATTGTGTAGCGGCATGACGCCGCCGGGCTTTACTATGAATCTCCTTACTGCGTATTTTGTTGAGCCGTGCTCCTTCGTTATTAGCCATTGTATGTAGAAGTTCTTAGTGCCCTTCAGTAGTTTTGATACGTCTTCCATAGGTACCTTATTTATGTTGCCTACTATCACGATATAGTACTTCGAAACAACCTAATATAAGTTATATCATTACATTGGTGTCCGTTTGATAAATACATAATATATAGCGTTCTCTTGTATTTTGTTCATATAGATATGCCTATTGGAATTTACATCCGAATTGCTCCTAATATCCTTCGATCTATTGAACTTTATTCTTATCATACGTGTTCCGTATAACTGTGTTCTTTAAAAACCTTTCTAGGTAAGTCATTGTGATAAAGCCCTTGGTATGCTAAGATCTTTTTACATATCTGAATCTCTCATGTATTAAGTATACCTTGTCCCCCTCTATGTAGAACTCAGCAGGTATTTTTGATCCGTTAATTAATGCGAAGTATCTTGCGTAATCATCCCTTATTTCCTCGGGCACTAGTATTACGTTCTCCTCGGTATACCTTGTTGTACTTCTCATTATTAAGTAATCGCCTTGACTAGTTATGGTGACTCTAATGGTGCCACCGTAAGTTTCGTAAACCCCCTCTATTTTCCGTGCAGTTTCCTCCAAAATATATGCCTTTAACTCTTTGGTTGGGTCATGACCAAGTAATTGTGCTAATATGTATATACCCAGTTTTGTTAGTGGGTAGCCCTCGGCATTCGCCATCACTATGACCCCCACCCCATCACTCGGTATATAGCCCATATACGCTGTATAAACAAGAACATTCCCACTATGCTCCACTAGCTTTCTACCGAAGAAGCCCTCACTAATTATTAATCCATAGCCGTAACCTTCATCGCCAATGATCCTCCACGGAACATCGATATACTTCCTCTCAGCCAACTCTAAGTGGTCTTTACTGATTATCCTAGTCCCATTAAACTCACCCCTGTTGATCAGCATAATTACATACTTAGCCATATCAATAACATTACTCAATAAGCCACCGTCAGAAGTTATTCCGAAGGGGAACCTACTCCTTACATGCACTCCATCCTTACTTATTATGTATGGGGTGGCAACATCGCTATCCTTGTTAACCTCATCAGCAGTGAAGTAAGACCTGACCATGCCCAGCGGCTGAAGTATATTCTTCCTCACGAAGTCCTCATATGAAAGACCACTTACTTTATTGATCACCTGCCCGAGCAAGACATATCCCTCATTAAGATAGAAAAACCTCTCGCCAGGTCTTGCCACAGCCCATTCCTCAGCGCCCAGCATAAAGCTGATTACATCATTGGGAGATGCCAAGGGAAGCCAATTATTTTCTAGACCTAAGACGCCGTTTATGTAGGCCTCGGCATATCCGAGAGCCGGAATCCCACTGGTATGTGTTAATAGATGGTGTATTCGCACCTGCTCACCCATAGCTCTTAGCCTTATTGGTAAGTATTTATCAATAGGATCGTTAAGATCTACCAATCCCTCCTCCATGAGTTTTAGTATTGATAGGGCTGTGAAGGATTTTGTTATTGAGCCTATGCCGTAGATTGTACGTGGTGTTGCCGGTAAGCCAAATTCAATATCCCTAAATCCAAAGCCTCTTGCGTAAACCAGTTCGTTACCCTTAATAATGCCTATGCTAAGTCCTGGTATTCGGGTTTCCCTCATTCTATTTAATATGAATTCCTCGATTTTCTCTAGGTCCATGCTTAGTTATCTTCATATTCTTGAGGTAATAATAGTTTAGGTTCACAATTAATGTCACGAATCATATAATATTTACCTTCATCCCTCTTGATTACTCTCAGTGATTCTAGGTATTTCATAATTGCCGCTGTCTCACTCAGTGCCAGGTACTTATTCATTGGATCTAATGATGAGTAGTTTCTATTATCCATCCATTTGAGTTTACTTGTTACATCAAAGATCGACATAGGTTCATTCCTTAAGATGGATAGCACCTCACAAATCCTTGCGAATCTATGGTTTAGGAGTTCCGTGATTCTTTCGTTGATTCTGCAAACATAACCCTCGTGGCCTGGATATAGGCACTTTAAGTTCATCTTTCTTATCTTTGTTAAGGATTTCATGTATTCCATTAGTGGATTTCCTGAATTTATTGGAGTTAATCCGATGTGCGTTGTTATTGTTGGCAGTATTAAATCGCCAGTAAATGCAATCCTGTACTGATCAAGTATTATGGCTATATGACCAGGTGAGTGACCGGGTGTTAGAACTATACGTAATCCGTCAAAGAGTTGGTCCTCTTTGTCAATTATTATGTCGGGATTCATAAAGCTCAACCTGACCCTTTTAATAATCCACTCAATGATGCTTCTAAGGATTGGTAATTCCTGGTTAGGCACGCCATAGTATCTAAAGTAATCTAGGGATTCCTGTATAAAGCGTGATGCGTCGTTTATTCGAATCAGCTGCTCATAATCCCTCTTATGGATAGCTACAGGTATCTTTAAATGATTGCTTAACTCATTTGCTAGTCCATAATGATCGATATGTATATGAGTTACGACTAGAGCGCTTAATCTACAGTTGGGGATTTTCCCTACAGTCTCGGTTATTGGTTTGATTAATTCACTATTTGGGTAGCCTGCGTCAATCATTATACAATCATCATCTCCCCTAACTATGTATGAGAATACGTGACCTGGCTCTATATTCATTGGTATTCTTAATTGATAAGCTACACCATTGTTAATTTCATAAATATCTATCATTGCATTGTTTATTGTATAGCTGGGTTTAAACTATATCCTTTCTTACGCAATGCACGTATCCGTAATCCTCATACGGAATACCAATAAAATTGCAGTTATAGTCTCTTCCTAAAATCTTAAGCAATTCACTTACAGATATACCCGTCATCCACCTATGATACTCAAAAACAACCTCCCTAAACAATCTTAAATGATCATAGTCATTGAGTATTACGTCATATTCACAACCCTCACAATTCATTTTCAATACGTCAGTATCAACATTCGTCTCATTAATTAGTTCCTTAAGGGTGATTAACCTAATTTTAACATTAGAGTTGCTGTACGTGCTCCTCATCATTGGTCCAAAATACATAGCCATTATGGCACCCAAATCCAAATCTAATGGTACATCGATAAATCCGCTGGTGCTGGCTAGGGCTGCGTTTATTGGTATTACCCTACTACTCAAGCCCAGGTTTATCATATTTCTTAATAGCTCCTCAAATGCCCTTGGATGCGGCTCTACGGCAACCACTCTACGTGCACCCTTATTTACGAAATATATGGCGGTATCACCAATGAATGCACCCACATCAATAACATCCTTATCTCGCACATTTATTAAGCCGTAGATCCTATCGTAAAACGAAAAATAATCCTCACAACAACTCATTAATAATCCGTAGTACCACTAGTTTTAGTCATTTTTGCCCTATACATCGTAACCCGGCCCAGTACCTCTATGGTGAATCTTGCCACTTAGTACTTACTTACTCCCATTTGCTCTTTTTTGTCCAATGACATCCGTGATCGAAAAGCTCGGCATAGAACACGTACCAGAATCAATGAGGCATGGTAAAACACTGTACCAATTCACGCTCTGGTTTGCCAGTAATCTAACGGTTGCTGACTACGCCCTAGGCCCAATATTATACATGTTAGGGCTACCAATATCCTGGTTGGTGCTCGCCCTTATTCTTGGTAATGTACTCGGTGGATTGCTTGTTGGGCTACTGGCGGCCATGGGTCCCACCTATGGTTATCCACAGATAATGATTTCAAGAGCTGCGTATGGCAGGATTGGTAATCTACCCTTCGCATTAGCTAATTGGATTAGCACCCTAGGCTGGTTCTCTGTTAACGCCATAATTGGCGGCTACATAATAAATTACATAGCGCCTCAAATACCCCTTTACGCCGCAATCCTCATAACCGTCCTTACCCAATTCGTGATAGCCCTATTCGGTTACGACACAATACACAGGTCTGAGTATGTACTCTCCATAGTACTTGGTATTCTCTTCGCGGTGTCGCTGGCGTTATCGTTATCGAAACCTCACCTATTGTCGTCCTACATTAAATCAGCTTCCTTTAATCCGTTCAACTTTGCGATAGCCTTAGCCACAGTATTTAGCTACATAATGTCCTGGGGACCCTACGCCAGTGATTACTCCAGGTACCTACCTGAAGGCGTAAGTAAAGCTAAGGTAATCGCATACGCAGCGCTTGGTGGTTTATTAGCGAGTCTGTGGAGTGAGGTTGTTGGTTTTGCCGTTGCGGCCGCGACGGGAAATACGAGTGGCCTACCGACCGTGCTTGTTCAGTTTATGGGTAATTACGGCATTGTATACGCCGCAATTGCAGTTATTGCTCTTTTCCTTGGCGCGTTGGCGGCAAATGTACTTAATATATACACGAACTCCCTCTCAGCCCTAGCCATTTATAGTAAGGCGAGGAGGTGGCAAGCCCTGATTGCTGGTGCAGCGGTTGGTTCTGCCTTAGCTGTGTTGGGTGGTTTAAACTTCGTTGGTTACTACGAGGGCTTTCTATTATTCCTTGATTACTGGATAACACCGTGGATTGGAATACTACTTGTAATGTTCTATGTTTATAAGGTAAGGGATTGGAGGTTGGTGGATAATGGACCCAGGGTTATTTGGAGGGCGTTGATTGCATACATAATAGGGTTGTTGGTCTCAGTGCCGTTTATGAACCTTAATGCTGCGACGGGTGGTTTAATACCGTTTATTGGGCCCATAGCTAATGCAATGGGTGGTGCTGACATTAGCTATTTTATATCATTCATAATGGCATCAATAGTATATTTAATCATATTTAAGATAAGGTATCTAAAACAAATTAAAATAAATTACTATTAGATTTATAAATTTTAAGAATAAATATAATATTTAAATAAGGCTATGTTCTTCTCCTTCTCATGACTAGCCATATTACTACGGCTACTATAACGATGATAACTACTATAACTATTATTGTCGTAAGTAATGATAGGCTAACAGTTGCCATTGTGGTAGGCTTAACTGAAGATGCAGGCTTTAAGCCAAGGATAACCCAAACCTCGCCAGAGCCAGACCAGGGTGCTGGCCATGCAACGCCTGGATTATTCTCATTAGGCCAACCAACCCAGTACTTGGTCGAGTATTCATACCATGAAACACCATATACTAACGGTATAACGGGTACATTTTGTAAAAATACCTCCTCAAGCTTTGAATAAAGCGGTAATACATAACTTAAATTACTTG